>JBARBD010000227.1:0-5614 GCA_049792675.1 Vulcanimicrobiaceae bacterium
CGCACGAGGAGAAGGCGACCGCCAAGAAAGACCGCGAGAAGGACCTCCTGCTCGAGAAAGAGCGGCAACGCAAGAAGAAGGGCGAGCACGCCACTGCAGCACCCGCGCGGACCCTCGAAGCGATCGAGATCCCCGACCTGCTGACCGTCCAAGAGTTGGCGACGTCGATGATCGTTCCGGCCAGAGACGTCATCACCGAGCTGATTAAGATCGGGACGATGGCGACGATCAACCAGAACATCTCGAGCGACGTCGCGATCCAGATCGCAAAGCGCTTCGGGTTCAATGCGGTCGTCAAGGAAGCCGGTGAAGAAGTTACCGTCGAGCAGGAAGAGGACCGGCCGGAGATGCTGACGGCGCGCCCGCCGGTGGTCACCGTGCTCGGCCACGTCGACCACGGCAAGACCTCGTTGCTCGACAAGATTCGCCAAGCCAACGTCGCTGCCGGCGAGGCCGGCGGGATCACGCAGAAGATCGGCGCGTATACCGTCGAGCGAAACGACCGCAAGATCACCTTCGTCGATACGCCTGGTCACGAAGCGTTTACCGCGATGCGAGCACGCGGCGCCAAGGTCACCGACGTTGCGATTCTGGTCGTCGCCGCCGACGACGGTGTGATGCCGCAGACGAGGGAGGCAATCGCGCACGTCAAGGCGGCCAACGTCCCGATCGTCGTCGCAATCAACAAGATGGACAAACCCGACGCGCAGCCCGACCGGGTCAAGCAGCAGCTCGTCGAGCAGGCGCTGCAGCCCGTCGACTGGGGCGGCAGCGTCGAGATGGTACCGGTGTCGGCGAAGACCGGTGACGGCATCGAGGCATTGCTCGATACCGTGCTGCTCGAGGCCGACATTCGCGAGCTCCGAGCGAACAAGAACCGGCGCGCGACCGGCGTCGTCATCGAGTCGGCCTTGCACCGCGGCCGCGGCGCCGTCGCGACCGTGCTCGTGCAGAACGGCACGTTGCGCGTCGGCGACATCGTCGTCGTCGGAGGCACGTTTGGCAAGGTTCGCGCGCTGATCGACGACCGAGGCAAACAAGTGAAGAAGGCCGGCCCCTCGATCCCGGTCGAGGTAATGGGCCTCTCCGACGTACCTGCGGCGGGCGATACGCTCAGCGTCGTCAGCGACGAGCGCGTGGCGCGCGAGACTGCTGAGAAGCGCGCGACGCGACGCCGCGACGTGCGGATGGCTGCGGCGGGATCGCAGCGCGTTTCGTTGGAGACGTTCATGTCGATGCCGACCGAGGGGAAGAAAGTCCTCAATCTCATCATCAAGGCCGACGGACAAGGCTCGCTCGAAGCGCTGCGTACGCGCATGGAGTCGCTCTCGACCGAGGACGTCGAGATTCGCGTAATCCACGGCGGCGTCGGGGCAATCTCGCCCAACGACGTCAACCTCGCCAGCGCCTCGAACACGGTTCTGATCGGCTTCAACATCCGGCCCGACGAGACGGCTCGCCGGTTGGCCGAGAACGAAGGCGTCGACCTGCGCTTCTATCAGGTGATCTACGAGATCGAGGACGACCTCAAGAAGGCGATGCGCGGCATGCTGGCTCCGATCGAGCGCGAGGTCGTGCTCGGACGCGCCGAGGTTCGCCAGGTCTTCAAGGTGAGCCGAGTCGGGACGATCGTCGGCTGCTACGTGACTGGCGGCAAGATCACGCGCAACGCCAAAGCGCGCGTGATTCGCGACGCCGCGGTCGTCTTCGATGGCGAGGTCGAGAGCCTGCGCCGCTTCAAGGACGACGTGCGCGAAGTCGCGGAGGGCTTCGAGTGCGGCATCCAGATCGCGAAGTTCCAAGACCTCAAAGAGGGTGACGTGATCGAAGCGTACGCACTCGAGCAGGTCGCGGCGGAGTTGGTGCGGGCGTGAAGGCACAGCGTATCGCGAAGATCGATCACGAAGTCCAGCGGATTCTCGGCACGCTCATCTCCCAAGAGCTGCAAGATCCGCGGTTGGCGTTCGTGACGGTCACGCGTGCCGAGGTGACCGACGATCTGCGCCACTGCAAAGTCTTCGTCTCGGTGATCGGCGATCGGCACCAAGCCCGCCAATCGCTCGACGCGCTCCAGCACGCCGGACGGTTCCTGCGCGGCGAGCTCGGAAGGAAGATCGATCTACGGCATACGCCCGAACTGATCTTCGTCGAGGACCGCTCGGCGGAGCGCGCGATCGCGCTGGCAAAGACGCTGCGCGAAGCTGCGACGCCGCTGGTCTCGGAGGAGGGTGAATGATCGAGAGCACGCCGCGAATCGCCTCGACGCAGGAAGTCGTCGAGGAACTGCGTCGCAGAAGCTCGTTCGTGATGGTGAGTCACGTCAAGCCCGACGGCGATACGCTCGGCTCCGGGCTCGCGCTGGGATTGGCGCTCAAGCGTCTCGGCAAACGCGTCGCCTATTTTCAGGAGGATAGTGTCCCACGCAACTTGCGCTTCTTACCCGAGACCGAGCTGGTCTCGCGCGAGCTGCCGGGCGACCTACCCGAGGACGCGCTCTACGTCTTCTGCGACATGAGCGATCCGCGCCGGGCCGGCCCTTCGCTTCCGCCGGTCGCGCGCGAGAACGTGCTCGACATCGACCATCATCTCGGGAACGCGCTCTTCGGAAAACTGAACTTCGTGCTCGAGCAAGAGTGCTCGACCGGAACCGTGGTGATGCACCTCCTGCGCGGTCTCGGCGTGCCGATCGACGCCCAGATCGCGACCTGCATCCTGGCGACGATCATGACCGATACCGGCGGCTTCATGCATTCGAATACCTCGCCCGACGCGCTCGACCTCGCCGCCGAGCTGATGCGACGCGGAGCTGATAAGGAGCGAATCACCGTCGAAATCTTCCTGACCAAGCGGGTCGCCGGAACGAAGCTGCTCGGCAAGATCATCGAGGCGATGCGCTTCGAACACGGCGGACGCTACTGCTACTCCTACGTCGACGACGCGATGCTCGCCCAGACCGGCGCCGACGGCGAGGACACCGAGGATACCGTCAATACGTTGCTCGGCCAGGAAGGCGTCGACGTCGCAGCGCTCTTCAAGGCGATCGACGGCGAGATTCGCGTGAGCTTACGTTCGGGCGGTCGCGTCAACGTGCAGGCGGCCGCGCAGCGGCTCGGTGGAGGCGGCCATTTCCGCGCTTCGGGACTGACCTACGACGGGCCACTCGACGCGGCGTTTGGAGCGGTCGAAGCGGCGCTCGTCGCCGAAGGCCTCTAGCCCTCGACGCGGCTCGGGATGAACTGCGTCGGGACATGATCGGCTTCGTTAACCTTTTCAAGGCGGCCGGGCCGAGCTCGGCGCAAGCCGTCGCGCGCGTGCGCCGTATCTACGCGCTCCACGCCGGCGATCGAACGCTAACTGCCGGCCATCTCGGAACGCTCGATCCGCAGGCGGCTGGCGTGTTGCCGGTCGCGATCGGCAAAGCGACGCGCTTGATTCCACTCCTTGCCGATCAGCGCAAAGCGTACGCGTTTACGATGGTGCTCGGACGCTCGACGACGACCTACGACGCGCACGGTGAGACCGTCGACGCGCGAGCGCTTCCCCCGAACTGGCCGGAGCTGCTCGAGTCGGCGCTGGCGGCCTTCGTCGGAAGGATCGCGCAGACGCCGCCGATGTACTCGGCGGCGCACCATCTCGGCCGTCGCCTCTACGAACTCGCACGCGAGGGTAAAACCGTCGAACGTAAGTCGCGCACCGTCACGGTCTACGGCTTGACGCTGCTCGGCGTCGAGATGCCGGCCGCCTCGACTGGCGGTGCAGGCATCGCGCGGTTGCGCGTAGCGTGCGGCGAGGGCACGTACGTCCGCGCGCTCTGCCACGATCTCGGCGCTGCGATCGGCATCCCGTCCCATATGGGCGCGCTCGTGCGCGAGGCGTCCGGACCTTTCGTGCTCTACGAGGCGCGCACGATCGACGAGGTCGCGCTCTGCACGGAAGGTGCGTTGATCGCCCCCGAACACATCATTCCCTTCCCGACGATCGTCCTCGACCTGCGGGGATCCGCGGACTTTCGCGCCGGACGCGTCGTGCCGCTCCCGCAAGGCGCGACCGGACGGCACGTCTTCGTACGCGACGAGTCCCGTACGCTGGTCGGCGTCGGCGAAGCGCTCGGCGCGATGCTCGCACCGCGCAAGGTCTTTGTGTAGGGAACGCAGTGAAAATCCGTCACGATCTTACGCGCGATACCAGCCGCCCGCTGGTGCTCGCGATCGGATTCTTCGATGGTTTTCATCGCGGCCACCGCGAGATCGCGCGCCAAGCGCTGCGGATGCGCAGTCCCGGCCGGCGTTCGGGCGTGCTTACCTTTGCGAATCATCCGTCGGCTCACTTACGCCCCGGAACCGAGCCGCCGTTGATCTGCACCGCGCAGGAGCGCCTGACGCTCTTTGCCGGCGCCGGTTTCGACGAGTGCTTCTTCGTGAACTTCGACGACGCGATTTCGACCCTCTCGCCGCACGCGTTTCTCGAAATCCTCACGCAGCGTCTCGGCGTCTGCGGCGTCGTCGTGGGTTCGACGTTCAGGTTCGGGCACGGCCGCACCGGCGACGCCGCGTTGATGGGAGAGTATCTAGCGCGCCACGACGTTGCGTTCGTTCCGGTCGAGAACGTCGCCGAGCGCGGCGAGCGCATCTCGAGCACGCGCATTCGTGCATCGATCGCCGACGGGGATCTCGCGCTCGCCGATCACCTGCTCGGCGGGACTGGCTACGAGATACGCGGTCCGGTCGAGATCGGCGCGGGCCGTGGCCACGGCCTCGGTTTTCCGACCGCAAACGTGCGAGCTCCGGAGAAGCTCCTCCCCAAAGACGGCGTCTACTCGGCGATCGCGCGCTACGACGGGCGGGATTATGCTTCGCTCGTTTCGATTGGGAAGAACCCCCAGTTCGGCGGCCGGAGTCGCACCGTCGAAGCGTGGATACGGGACTTTCAGCATACGATTTACGGCCGCGAACTCGCGCTGCGAGAGCTGCGCTACGTGCGCGAGCAGCGGCTTTTTGCCGGCGTCGACGAACTCATCGAGCAAATGCAACGCGATCTTAGCGCGGTCGGATATCCATCGTATGGCTAGGCGGGCGATCTTCCTCGCCGCGGCCGTCCTGGCGGCGTGCGGCCGGGGCGGCAACGGCGACGGCCCGGATTCGCAAGCGCAGGCGCACGTCGGGCGGCCGGCGCCGAACTGGACCGAGCAGAGCCTTCCCGGGCCAAACCTTTCGCTCGCTTCCCTGCATGGGAAGCCCATCTATTTGAACTTCTTTGCGACGTGGTGCCCGCCGTGCAATCAGGAAGCGCCGGCGATCAATGCGCTGCAGCGGCAGTACGGCGCTCGCGGGCTCGAAGTCGTCGGCGTCGACGTGCTCGAGAACGCGCGTAAGGCGCAGCTGTTTCGCGACCAGCACCACTTGATCTATCCGATCGTCGTCGATCGAGGAACGCTGCGCGACCAGTACGAGATCAACGGATTGCCGGTACACGTCTTCATCGACCGCGGCGGCATCGTTCGGAAGATCATCGTCGGCGAACTCTCGACAGCGGATATGCGGAGCAACGTCGAAAGCATTTTGCGATAGCAATGTCCCGGCAAAAATCGTTACGGCCTTTGCGTGCGGCTGTCGCT
>JBARBD010000228.1:0-6589 GCA_049792675.1 Vulcanimicrobiaceae bacterium
CGCGCCGACTTCGTCAACGGGTTCACGACGGCGGCGGTGACCTTCTCCGATTATCGCTCGGTGCAAGGGCTCATGGTCCCCTACAATCAGCGCACCGATTCGTCCGACGGCAACAACACGGTGACGACCCTGACGAGCGTCGCGCTCGATCCGCCGGGCGCGGAAGCCGCGCTGGCGCGCCCGCAGACGCATCCGTCAGATTTCTCGATACTCGGCGGCAAAACGTCGACGACCATACCGATCACGCTCGGTGAGAACCACGTTTATCTCGACGTGATGCTCAACGGGAAAGGCCCCTATCACTTCATCTTCGATACCGGCGGATCCAACCTGGTTGATCCGGCGGTCGCCAAGGAAATCGGCGCGCTTGGCGTCGGATCGCTGCAAGGCAGCGGCGTCGGCTCGCAGACCGAGGGCTTCAGCTTTGCGACCGTGCAGAAGCTGCAAGTCGGCGATGCCGTGCTTACCAACCAGTTTTTTGGCGTCGCTCCGACGCGGATGGGCTTCGGCGTCTCGGCCGGACGCCAGGTCGACGGATTGATCGGCTGGGAAGTACTCGCGCGTTTCATCACCACGTTCGACTACGCGGGCGGGAACGTCGTGCTGAGCATCCCCGGCACCACGCAGCCGCCGGCCAACGGTCATACCGTTCCGTTCGTCTTCTACAGCACGCAGCCGCAGATCGCGTGCACGATCGACGGTATTCCCAGCGAATGCACGATCGATACCGGCGCGCGCGACACGATGAGCTTCATGACGCCGTACATCGCCGCGCATCCGGACGTCGTTCCCTCGAAGTTAACCGCGGTGGGGATCACCGGGTTCGGCGTCGGAGGTCCGGCGCTGGGCAAGCTCGGTCGCGTCCGCGAGGTTGGCATCGACGACCTGAAGCTGAACAACCTCGTCGCCGACTACTCGACGCAGACGGCCGGAGCGCTCAACGCGCCGTTCATCGCGGCGAACCTCGGCGGAAACCTGCTGCGGCGCTTCACCGTCACCTTCGACTACAGCAACGCCACGATGACGCTCGTTCCGAATGCGGCGTTTAACGAACCCGACGTCTACGAACGATCGGGTCTCTTCCTGATCAAGCATTCGGGCAACATCGTGGTCGCAGACGCAAGACCGGGAACGCCCGCCGCCGAGGCGGGCATCGCGAAAGGCGACGCGATCGTGACGATCAACGGCGCGCCGACCAGCACGATGCTCCTCTCGCAGATTCGCGCGCTCTTCGCCCAGCCCGCCGGTACGGTACTGCTGCTCGAGATCAAGGGCAAAGACGGCACCCAGCGCGCGGTCAAACTCACGCTGCAAGACTACGTGTAGGAGGCATGCCGCTCGCAGCGTAAGCTCGGCGGCATGCCATTTTCGCGCCGGTCGTTTATTGGTTCCTCACTCGGCCTTGCGGCAGCGGGGGCGCTACGCTCGCCGCTGACGGCCGTCGCGGCCCAGCCGTCCGAACTCTCGATCACTCCCGTGCGCATCGACGCCAATCGCATCATCCGTACCGTCGTCGGGCTGCGGCCGTACCGAGCGACCGGGTTCGTGTTGCGCGCGCAGCCGTTTGGATCGAAGGTGCTCGTGCACAACTACGGCCACGGCGGCGGCGGGTTCAGCCTCTCGTGGGGCTGCGCGACGCTCGCGGCCGATTTGGTCGCCGATCGTTCCCCATCGCACGCGGCGGTGTTAGGCTGCGGCGTCATCGGCTTGACCACGGCGCGCATCTTGCAGAACCGCGGCTGGCAGGTAACGATCTACGCCGCCGACTTGCCGCCTGCGACGACCTCGAACATCGCCGGCGCCCAGTGGACGCCGACGACGGTCTTTGGGCGCGATGCGGCCACGCCGGCGTTCATGGATACATTTCGCAAGGCGGCGCGCATCGCGAACCGTGCGTTTCAGTTGATGGTCGGTCCGACGTACGGCGTGCGCTGGATCCGCAACTACGACCTCAAGCGCGACGCGGAATCGAACGGCGAACTCGACTACGCGCAGCGAGCCGGGATCATCGATCTCTACGCCGACATCGAGACGGTTGATCCGGCGACGGTACCGTTCGTCGGCTTCTATAGCATTCGCCGGTTCGACACAATGCTGATGGAGCCGAATACGTTTCTGCCCGCGGTGCAGCGCGACTTTCTCTTGCAGAGCGGCCATATCGTCGTTCGGACCTTCGGGAGTGCCTCGGAGATCGCGGCCCTGCACGAGCCGGTTATCTTCAACTGTACCGGCCTCGGAGCGCGTACGCTCTTCAACGACCAGGTACTCGAGCCGGTTCGCGGCCAGCTCTCGATTCTGGAGCCGCAGCCCGCGGTTGATTACACCTATCTCGACTCCGGCATCTATATGTTCCCCCGTTCTGATGGCATTGTGTTGGGAGGAACATTCGATCGCGGAAACTGGTCGATGGCGGTTGACCTCGCAACACAGGCGCGCATTCTCGCGGCGCACGAGGCCATCTTTGCAAAGAGCTAGCGACATGTCTTGAAGCGCCAGCGACTGCAACGCCGGTAAGGGGCTCCGGCTGTGCAGGCAGTTCTAGCTATACGGGGCTCGCGACGTTCTCTATTTCGGCGCCTGAGCTGCTCAGGGGTCAGCTGACAGAACGGGCGGTCCGGGTAACATGAGTTACTGAGTTCGAAAGCAAACTAGGCTCCGATGCCCGTCGTTCTGAGCCAGCGCACCTGGCGCGGCGACCCGAAATATCTCGATCGTGAGGGAGTGATTTATCACTATCCCAGACAATATCGCGGCCGCATCACCGATTTCGATCGCTTTATCTACTACCGCCCGGCGACGGGAGCCGCAGAACAAGAGCGGTCGACCTATTTCGGCCACGGCGTCCTCGGAGTTTCTATCGAGGATTGGGCCAGGCATGACCACTATTACGCGGACATTGCCTGGTACGAACCGTTTGAGCAACCCGTCCCCATACGCCAAGACGGCTTGTACCTTGAGACCGAGGCCTCGACGGGCCCGCAGTTCCAGAGTGCGGCGCGACAGATACGCGAGACGGCCTATTATCGAATTCTTATGCTTGGCGGCGTATCGGCTGGCCGAGAATTTGCGCCACCAGTCACAGCGACTTCCGTCGTGTCGGCTGGTTACTCGCCGCTCATCACCGATGCGCCGCGAGACGCTCTTCGCGTGGCCGTCACAATCCCCGAGGGGACCGGGTACGTTCCGTCTGGCAAGGCGCTTCCAAGTGTTTACGAATCGGCGGCGCTACAAGAGCGGGCACGCAAAGATCACAACTCTACGCTAGAGCTGATTCGCAGGCAGGCTGAGCGGTTGGGCGGTCAATGCTGGTATAACAACAATATCGATCTTTTCGTCCGCTGTCGCGGCGCCGCGCTCTTGGTCGAGGCAAAGAGCCTTAACGACACGCGACAGTCGGTGGATAGGATGCGCTACGGAATGGGGCAACTGTTCGACTACCGGGTACGGTATCGGGCGGAGGTCGCAGGCGCGGAACCCGTCCTGGCCTTCGGTGCCCCGCCTGACCGTTCGACGAGTTGGGTAGCGGCTATCCTGCAAGAGAACGGCATCGCTTTCATCGCGAGAGAACGGGATCGCCTAGTGGCACTGAATGACCGTGCCACGACCCTTCCCATCTTTGCCTAGCCTGAGTAAGCACCCGCCCTCTAAGCGCTGGAGATATAGATGCCAAGAGCCGTGACCTGGAAAGATCTCATGCACGACGTCGTGTCCAAACTTCCACGAGACTTCGCGCTCGTTGACGTGCTAAAGCAGAGGCCCCGGTTCGAGCAGGAGTTCCCCAACAATCGATTCATCGACGCCAAGGTCCGGCAGAGCTTGCAAGTGTTGCGCGACCAGGGGCTGCTTAGATTTGTGAGCCCCGGGCGCTACCAGCGGCTCGACGTAGCGCCCGCATTTAGTCCGCTCATCGACTTTTCTTTGACGGCTCGCTTCATCAGCGCGGCTCAGGCGACACGCGTCGCGCTGGAAACATGGGCGTCATTTAACCTCTACTGTCTGAACTGCGAGAGCAACGAACTCGATCAGTTGCCGGACAACACACCGGTTGCTGACTTTCAGTGTAGTCGGTGCAAGAGCCGCTATCAGCTGAAGGGCAAGAATGGGCGTCTGGGCAGGCGGATTCCCGGCGCGGCGTACCGGCCAACCATCGATGCAGTCCGAACGGGACAGATGCCTGAATACGTACTCGTCGAGTTCGACACAAGGTTTGCGACGGTCGTTTTCGTCGACGCGTTTCCGGGGCGCCTGATAACTGAGGAGCGCATCGAGCCACGCAAGCCGCTCGCCGCGACAGCGCGGCGCGCCGGGTGGCAAGGCTGCAACATCGTGGTCGAGGGCCTCGAGCACGTCCGCATGGTCGCCCCTGCCGGTCTTGATAGGACCGGCGTTCGGGAGACGTGGCGCGCTCTAACATAGGACCCGACGGTGGCACTCAGAACCGAAGCAGACCTATGAGCACCGATCAATTCGCAGCCTTCAAGGAACGGCAGCGCGAGATGTGGTCGTCGTTTGCGCCGACCGCGACGTTCACGACCACCGCCGCTGCGCATTTAGTGCGCTTTGCCGGCATCTCGCCCGGCGAGGCCGTACTCGACGTCGGCACGGGAACTGGCGTCGGCGCAATCACGGCGGCGCGGGCCGGCGCGCGCGTCAATGCGATCGATCTGACACCCGCGCTCCTGGAAGTGGCGCTCGAGAATGCGCGCATCGCCGGTGTGGCCGAGGTCGAGTTCATCGAGGGTGATGCCGAGCATCTGCCGTATCCCGACGCTTCCTTCGACGTCGTGCTCAGTCAGTTCGGGCACATGTTCGCGCCGCGTCCGGAGCGCGCGGTCGCCGAGATGCGCCGCGTCCTTAAATCCTCCGGGCGCATCGCCTTCGCCACCTGGCCTCCCGAGCTGCTCGTCGGTCAAGTCTTTGCGTTCGTCGGCCGCAACGGGCCGCCGCTCCCGCCCGGCGTGGCGCCGCCGGTGTTGTGGGGCGATGAAGCGGTGATCGCCGAGCGCCTGGGCGACAAGTTCGGCGCACCGGTTTTCGAGCACGGGGCCATGGCGGTTCCGGCGCTCAGCATCTCGCACTATCGCCTCTTTATGGAACGCTCCATCGGCCCGATCCAGAAGTTGGTCGAGAGCTTAGCCGCCGAACCGCAGCGACTCGACGCGGTCCGTCGCGAGCTGGAAACGATCATGGGAGTGTATTACGACGCCAACGTCGTGCGACAGGAATACCTGCTGACCAAAGCGCCGGCGCGCTAGATCGGATAGACGATCTCGGCGCGGCGTTCCTTCGCGAGGGCGCGAACGCCGTTGACGACGAGGCGCTCGAAGTGTTCGGTCTGCTTGTGGAAATCCAGAGCCGCGCGATCGCGGTAGACTTCCCAGAGCGCAAAGACGGTTGGATCGTCCGCGCTTCGCGCGATCTCGAAGCCGATCACGCCCGCCTCCGCGCGCGAGGCGTCGCGCAGCTCCCGAAACATCGCCTCGGCTTTGTCGGCCTCTTCGGGCGCGAACGTAAAGCGGACCGACTGAATAAGCATGCTACGAGAACCCGTCCGCGTCGACGACGGCCTTGGCGAAGGCCTGCGGTGCCTCTTGCGGCACGTTGTGGCCGACGCCCGGCAGAATGCGGTGCTCGTAACTGCCCGAGAACTGCTTGCGATAGGCTTCACCGCTCGCGGCAGCGCCGTCGAAATCGCTCGCGATCGTGATCGTCGGCACCGTGATGACGGGATACTGCTGCAGCTTCTCCGCGAGCGCGGCGTCTTGCGGGTCGCCTTGCGCGAGCTCGAGCCGCCAGCGGTAGTTATGGATGACGATTGCGACGTGATCTGGATTTTGGAATGATTGCGCGGTGCGATCGTAGGTGGCGTCGGTGAAGTTCCATTTTGGCGAGGCGAGGGTCCAGATCAGCTTGTTAAAGTCGTGGAGGTTCTGGCCATAGCCGAGCCGGCCGCGTTCGGTTGAAAAGTAGTACTGATACCACCATCCCAGCTCCGCGCGCGGCGGCAGGGGCTGTTGGTTCGCCGTAAGATTGACGATCAAGTAGCCGCTGACCGCGACGAGCGCCTTGCATCGTTGCGGCCAGAGCGCGGCGAGGATGCCGGCCGTGCGCGACCCCCAATCGTAACCGCCCACGATCGCGCGATCGATCTTCAGCGCATCCATCAGCGCGATGGTGTCGAGCCCGAAGGCAACTTGCTCGCCGTTGCGCATCGTCTCGCTCGACCGAAACTGCGTCGTTCCGAAACCGCGCAGGTAGGGCACGATGACGCGGTATCCGCGCGCCGCAAGCAGCGGCGCGACCTCGACGTAACTGTAGATGTCGTAGGGCCAGCCGTGCAGCAGCATGACGACGCGGCCGTCCGGCGGCCCGACGTCGGCGTACCCGACGCTCAAGAGGCCCGCGTCTACCGCTTTGAGCGATCCGAACGAAGCGTTCGCCGTCATGCTCGGTGTTGGCGCGGCGCCGGCGATGCCCCCGGCCCGCGCGGCGGCGATGGTCGCGGCGGCCGTACCGACGAAGCTGCGACGATTCATGTCGTTCTCTCCTTCGAGTCGGAGACGGTTCCGGCATCAGGCAGGACGCACCT
>JBARBD010000229.1:0-16935 GCA_049792675.1 Vulcanimicrobiaceae bacterium
GATCCGCGGCGCCCGGTACGTCCACGGCGATCGCGCCGACCGCGCCGCGCGCCGTGCGCGGCAGGTCGCCCAAACGCGACGACCAGCGCCGGTAGAACTCCCGCTCGTTGCTCGCTTCGCGATCGAACCTGCCGGCCGATGCAGCCTCGTAGTGGGCGAAGCGCGCGCCGGCGACGTAGGCGATCGCGCGGCCCTCGTCGCGCGCGCGCATGCAGAGGTCGACGTCCTCGAAGCCGTTGACGAACGATTCGTCGAAGCCGCCGTTCGCGACGAACCACTCGCTGCGCACCGCCATCGCCGCGCCCGAGACGGCGAGCGCATCCCGCGACGCCGTCACGCCGGGGAGCGCCGCCGGCAGATTCCGGTACGAGTAGTGCCAGTGCGCGTTGCGCAGCAGAGCTAGCCCCGCAGCTTGCGTCACGCCGTCTTCGAAGAAGAGCGCGCCGCCGGCGATCGCGACCTCAGCGCGCTCGAACGAAGCAATCAGCGGAGGCAACGCACCGGGGAGCGGGTAGGCGTCGTTGTTGAGCAGGAGCGCGACCGGCGCCTGCGCCTCGCGCACGCCGGCGTTACAGGCGCCCGCGAAGTTTCGGTTGCGCTCGAAGCGTACGTAGCGCACCCAGGGAAAGCTCGCAATCGCCTCGGGCGTCTCATCGCTCGACGCGTTATCCACCACGATCGTCTCGAACTCCGGGACGTCGCGCAGGCGGTCGAGCTCGCGCAAGCAGCGCTGCGTGAGCCACCAGTTGTCGTAAACCGGAATGACGATGCTGAGCGCGGGCCGCGCCATCGCCTTACGCGGCTCCGACGTGAATTTGCTCGAGCAGTTCCTGCTTGGTCTCGGGCACCATCGACCGTACGAAGAGGATCGTGACGATGCAGAGCGCCGCGTAGATCCAGAAGGTCGCCGGCGTTCCAATGCGCTCGACCATCGTCAAAAAGAACTGCGAGACCAGGAAGTTTCCGACCCAGTTGGCGAGTGTCGAGAGCGACATCCCCAAGGCGCGCGCCGGAAGCGGGAATATCTCTGAGATCAACAGCCAGACGATCGGCCCGAGACTGAAGGCGAAGCATCCGACGTAGATCGCCGTGCTCCACAGCGCGATCGTCGCCAGCGAACCGCTCAGGTGCGGCTGCGCGAATGCCAGCGCCAGCGCCGCCAGCGCGAGGAACATCCCGGTCAAGCCGGCATAGAGCAGCGGCTTGCGCCCAATGCGATCCACGAAAAAGATCGCGACCAAGGTCATCAGGCAGTTGACCGTACCGACGATCGTCTGGGCGAGAATCGAACCGCTCGCGCTGCCGATCCCGGCCATTTGAAAGATGCGCGGGCCGTAGTAGATCACGGTGTTGATGCCGGTGACTTGCTGTAAGACGGCGAGCGAGATACCGATGAAGAGCGCGAGCCGAACCGCGGGCGCCTTGAACGCCTCGAAGCCGGTCGTCTTGGCGTGCATGCTCTCGGCGATCGAGCGTTCCTCGCGCGCGGCGCCGGCCGGATCTTCGTAAATGCGCCGCAGTTCGTCGCGCGCGCGCGCCTCGTCGCCGGTTTTGAAGAGATAGCGCGGGCTCTCGGGCATCCCGAACATTCCGCCCATCAGGATCGCCGACGGAATGACGGCGAGGCCGAGCATCCAGCGCCACTGCCCGGCGCCGGCCAGCGCGTAGTCGACGATGTACGCGCTGAGGATCCCGACGGTAATCGCAAACTGGTAGAGCGAGACGAGCGCGCCGCGCACGTTTGCAGGCGCGACCTCGGAGATGTAAAGCGGTGCGACGACCGAGCTGAAGCCGATGCCGATGCCGACGACCAGGCGCCCGAAGAGCAGCGCGCTCTCGTTCGGCGCGAGCGCCGAGACGATCGCTCCGCAAAAGAAGACGACGCCGGCGACGAAGAGCGTCCAGCGGCGCCCGATGCGGTCGGCCATCCAGCCCGCTGCCGCCGCCCCTGCGATGCATCCGATCAGCACGACGCTGATCGTGAACTCCTGCAGCCGGGTCGGAAGGTCGAAATCCTTGGTGATAAAGAGGATCGCGCCGGAGATAACGCCGGTGTCGTATCCAAAGAGCAATCCGCCGAGCGCCGCGACCGAAGCGACCAGGAGCACGTACGCCCTCATGCAGGCGCTTTTGCGAGGCCTGCCCGAACGCTCCTCCAATGATCGACGATCGCACGATCGCCGCGTCACTCGAGTACGCTCGCCGCCACGCGCTGCGTGCGTTGATCGTCGAACGCAACGGCGAACCGCTCGCGCAAGCGTACGGTGAGGGCGTCTCGGCGGCGACCCCGCATCCGCTCTACAGCGGCACGAAGAGCTTCTGGGGTGTCGCGGCCCTCTACGCTCGCGCCGACGGTCTGCTGGAGCTCGACGAACCGGTCGCCGAAACGATCGTGACGTGGCAAGAGGATCCTTGGAAGCGTCGCGTGACGCTGCGCATGTTGCTCTTGCTCTCCGCGGGCTTCGGCTTCGGAGGGCTGGGTGCGAGCGTGCCGCCCTACGACCGCGCGCTCGCGATGCCGCTCAAGAACGAGCCGGGCTCGCGTTTCACCTACGGGGGCACCGCGCTGCAAGTCTTCGGTGCCGTGCTCGCGCGCAAGCTCGCGCCTCGCAAGCAGACGCCGCACGAATACCTGCGGAAGCGCGTCCTCGATCCGGCCGGCGTTGCGGTCGCGAGCTGGCGCACGCTTAGCGACGGCACGAGCCCGTTGCCGACCGGGGCGTCGTTGCGGGCCGGCGATTGGCTGGCCTACGGGCGCTTCATCCTACGCGAGCGCGCGGCGCTAGCCGACTGCTTCGAAGGATCGCCGGCTAACCAACGCTACGGCTTGGGCTGGTGGCTCGGCGTCTCCGGTGCGCCCGACGATCTCGTCTACGCGAGCGGCTCGGGCGGACAAGCGCTCTACCTCGTTCCATCGCTGGGCGTCGTGGTCGTGCACTTCGGAAAGAGTTCGTCGTACCGGCACGAGAGTTTCCTCAAACGCCTCTTCGGATGAAGCGCCGAGGAGGAAGCGCGTCGCGATGCGGCATAGTGGCGACGCGATGAGATACCGCGCTTTCGGCGTCGCGGCGGCGTTCGCGCTGGCGTGGCTCACGGGTTGTTCCTCCCCCACTTCTTCGACGCTGCCGGCGATGCGCAGCGACGCCGTGATGCGCCGGCTCAGCGGCTCGGGCGCCGGTAAGATCGAGCACGTCGTCTACATCGTCCAAGAGAATCGCAGTTTTGACAACCTCTTCCAGGGCTATCCCGGCGCCGACACGGTTTCGAGCGGCCAGGATTCCAAAGGCGATACGATCCAGCTGCAACCCGTCGCGCTCAAATACCAATACGTCATCGATCACTCGGCGCTCTCGATGTTCAACGCCTGCGACGGTACCGGAAGCCTGCCCGGCACGCAGTGCAAGATGGACGGCTTCGATAAGGAACCGTACTGGGGCGGCCCGCGCGGCATCAAGTACCCGATGTACGTCTACGTGCCGCATAGCGACTCGAAACCGTACTTCGATATGGCGCACGAGTGGGTCGTGGCCGACCGGATGTTCCAATCGCAGCTCGACGAGAGCTTCGTCGCCCATCAGTACATCATCGCCGCGCAGGCCGACTCCAGCGTCGATCTTCCCTACGGCACGTGGGGCTGCGGCGGCGGGAAAGACGACGTCGTCGCCACGATTACGGCCCAGCGCAATCCGAACGGACCGATGGAGTCGCCCTGCTTCGATTACCAGACGCTCGGCGACGAGCTCGACCAGGCCGGCCTCTCGTGGAAGTTTTACACCAGCTCGTACGGCAGTCCGTCGAGCGGCGACGGCGCCGTCTGGTCGAGCTATCAAGCCGTCAAGCACATCTTCAAGGGCCCCGACTGGGCAAAAGACGTGATTACGCCGCAGAGCGCGTTCATCACCGACGTCCGCGCCGGGAAGCTGGCGAACTTTACGTGGGTTACGCCCGAGTGCAGCGACTCCGATCACGTGAACTGCGGCGGCGGGTACGGGCCTTCGTGGGTTGCGGCTCTGGTCGACACGGTCGGCAAGAGCAAGTTCTGGAAGAACACGGCGATATTCGTGCAATGGGACGACTGGGGCGGCCTCTACGACCACGTGCCGCCGCCGTATCTCGGCCCGGACAGCGTCGGCTTCCGCGTGCCGCTCCTGGTCATTTCGCCGTATGCCAAGCAAGACTACGTCTCGCACGTGCAGTACGAGACGGCCAGCGTGCTGCGCTTTGCCGAAGATCTCTACGGGCTCGGCCAGCTTGCCGACGCCGATCAGCGCGCGAACTCGCCGGCGCCGGATTGCTTCGACTTCACGCAACAGCCGCGCAAGTTCGTGCCGATCCGGGCGCCGTACGGCCCCGGCTTCTTCTTACACCAGAAGTCCGAGTACCAAGCCCCCGACTACGAATAGGGAAGCGGCCTAGGGCGTAACGGCATTTGCTCCCTGGAGCGGTTTGAGGCCGGCCTGTTTGAGTTCGGCTTGCAGCGGCGAGAGCGAGGCGACGTACGCGTTGTACTTGGAAACCGCGGCGTTGTACGCGGCGTCGAAGCGCTTGGCGTAGTCAAGCTGCGCCGTCGTCGGCGGGAGCTGCGGACCGCCGAAGCCGGTGCGCGGAATCGACTCGCGCAGCGATCCGGCGCGCTGAATCGAGTCCTCGTCGTTCTTGTAATCGGCGGTAAACGCTCCGAAGACCTCGCTCCACTGCGTCTGCGCGGTTGAGATCGACGCGGCCAGGGATGCGTTCGCCTTGGCGGCGCCGGCGGCGCTCGCGAGCGACTTCTTCAGCGCGTCGAGATTGTTGAGCGCCAGGTCGATCTTTCCGTAGACGTCGGAGTACTTCTTCGCATACGCGTACCCGGCTTGGTACTGCGCCTGCGTTAGGTCGTCGCGGGGGTCGGGCTTGACGGTAAACGATTGCTCGAGCGTCTTCCCGGCGAGCACGATGCGCGCGCTGTAGGTTCCGGGGACGACCGTCGGCCCGGTCTTCGGCCCTTGATAATCTTCTTTCGCGGCCCCGTACCACTTGGCCGGCGCATCCTCGGTGAAGTCCCAAACGTACCGGTTGATGCCCACCTTGTTGGGCACGTACGGCTCCTCTTTGCCCTTGACCTTATGCGTGCCCTTGACGGTGCGAACGATGTGGCCGTTGGCGTCGAGAATCGACAGCGACGGCGCGGCGCTCTGCGTCGCGCTCTGATAGAAGTCGAGGATCGCGCCTTTGGGCGGGTTCTCGCCGGCGAAGCGCGTGTAGATGCCGAGATCGTTGGAGTGGTAGTGGTACTCGTACGACGTGACGGGCGCGAAGAGCATGACGCCGGCGCGCTGCGCCGCGCCGAGCTGCTGGATCGACGTGAGATCGTCGAGAATGTAGGCGTCGCGGCCGTGCGTCGCCAGGACGAGGTCGTCGAATCGCGGCGCGATCCGGATGTCGCGCACCGTCACCGGCGGCAGGTTGATCCGGAAATCTTGCCAGTGCTCGCCGCCGTCGTAGGAGAGCCACATGCCGTTCTCGATTCCGGCATACAGCAGGTTCGCATTCGCAATATCCGGGCGGACCGTACGCACGTACCGGTTGGCCGGAAGGCCTGCGACGACTTTCGCCCAGGTGTTGCCGTAGTCGTGGGTGACGAAGAGATAGGGTGCGTAGTTGCCCATGCGGTGGTCGTCGGCAACCGCGTAGGCGGTGCCGGCGACCAGCGGCGAGGGCGCGACGGTCTCGATGCGCGCGTACTCGGGCGTGCCTGGCGGCGTGACGTTGCGCCAGTGCGCGCCGGCATCGCGCGTCAGCTGCACGTATCCGTCGTCGGTTCCAACCCAGATCTCGCCCTTGTTCAGCGGCGAGCCTTCGATGTCGAGGATGGTGTCGGAGTACTCGGCCCCGGAGACGTCCTTGGCGAGCGGGCCACCGGTCGGCACTTGATGCGCCTTGAGGTTGCGCGTGAGGTCCGGACTGATGACGCTCCAGTTCTCGCCGCGATCGGTGGTTTGAAAGACGACGTTGCCGCCGAACCAGCCGATGTGGCCGTCCCACGGCGCGAACGCGATCGGCGAATCCCAGTTGAAGCGATACGGAACCGCGCTCAGATCGAACGGTCCGAGGAAGCTCCCGGGGAAGGGATCGTACGGGCGAACGAAACGGCTCACTTGCGTCTTGCGGTCGAAGATCGTGACCGCGCCGTCCTCGAGATCGGCCCAGACATACCGTGGATCGATCGGATCCGGGACGGTCCACATGCCGTCGCCGCCGACGACGTCGATCCAATGGCGATCGAGAATGCCTTCGCCGTCGAGCGAGTTCGACGGGCCGCAGAAGCCGCCGTTATCTTGAAATGCGACGCAGACGAGGTACGGATTCTCGTCGGAGAGGCCGACGTGATAGACCTGCCCGATCGCTAGATTGCGCGAAAACGACCAATGCTTGAGGTCGGTCGTCAACGCGTACCCGCCGTCTTCGCCGACGATGACGCGTTTGGGGTTCGTCGGGTCGATCCAAATGGCGTGATAGTCCACGTGAACGTCCTTGGCGATCTCGCTGAACTTCCGGCCGCCGTCTTTGCTCTCCGCGAGCATCTCCGAGACGGCGTAGACGTGATTGGGGTTCTTCGGATCGACCGCGATGTGCGTGAAGTAGAACGGGCGCTGGTCGACGAGCGTATCGCCGCTCGTCATCGTCCAGTGCGCGCCGGCATCGTCGGAGCGCCAGAGAATTCCACCCTTCGCTTCGACGAGCGCGAAGACGCGATCGGGCCGGCTCGGCGCGATTGCCAAGCCGATGCGCCCGGTCAAACCGGCCGGCAGCCCGTTGCCGGTGAGCCGCTTCCACCGGCGCCCGCCGTCGGTCGATTTGAAGAGTCCATCGTTCGGGCCGCCGCTGGTGAAGTTCCACGGCACGCGGCGGAACTGCCACATCCCGGCGTAGACGACGTTGGGCGCGTGCGGATCGACCGCGACGTCGCTGGCGCCGCTCGACGGACCGAGATAGAGCGATTTGTTCCAGGTCGCCCCGCCGTCGAAGGTGACGTAGACGCCGCGGTCGGACGAGTCTTTGAACGGATCCCCGAACGCGCCGACGACGACGTGGCGCGGGTTGCGCGGATCGATCGCGATCCGCGAGATGCTCCACACGCCGGCGAGTCCGACGCGGTTCCAGGTCTTGCCGCCGTCGGTCGATTTGTAAAGTCCGTCGCCGTAACTGACGTTGTTGCGCGGGTTGGCTTCGCCGGTGCCGGCCCAGACGACGTTCTCGTTGGTCGGATCGATCGCGACCGCGCCGATCGCCGAGACCTGCTGTTTGTCGAAGACCGGCTGCCACGTGGCGCCGCCGTCCTTCGATTGCCAAACGCCCCCGCCGGCCGTTCCGAGATAGTAGAGCTGATCGTCCTGGGGCGTCCCCGCGACCGCCGCGACGCGGCCGCCGGCTACCGCGGGGCCGATCGAACGAAAGGAGAGATTGGCATAGGCCGCCGCGGCCAGGACGATCGGTGCGAAGATCACAGTGCCGTAATAGTTTTGACGGGCGTCAACGGCTTCATGCCGGCTTGCTGCAACGCCGCGTTGACGCCGGGGAGCGTCCCGGTGACGAACGCGTTGTAGGCTGCGATCCCGTCTTGGTACTGTTTTTCGACGCGCGCGAGGAAGTCGCTGACGGCCGGCGTGATGAGGCCTTGCGAGGTGAAGTACGCGCCGAGCAGATCTTCGTGGACCCGGCCCTCGTCTTCGGTACCCTCCCCGCGAATATTCACCGCCAGCGTATCGAAGAGGCTCTTACGCGCCGTGGAAGCCGAGTCGAGTTTGGCGACCAGCGCCGTATTGCCGGCCTTCTTGGCCTCGCTCGTCGCGGCATCCATCGCCTTCTCCAGATCGGCCAGGTCGTTGAGCACCTGATCGACCTGTGACAGCCGGGCCATCTGACGCATCGCCGTATCGAAGGAACGCTGATAGTCGGCCTGGGTGAAGTGCGAACGTGGATCGGGTTCGACGCCGAAATGCTTGACGTAGGTGTGCCCGGAGAGTGTCATCCGCACGGCGTAGTTTCCCGGAACGACGCCCGGCCCGTTTTCGGGCCCTTTCGAGAAGTCGTTCCCCGCATTCCATCGCACCGGGCCGTTCACGGTGAAATCCCACGTAAACCGGTTCAACCCGACCTTGTTGGTGATATAGGGGACGTCCTTACCGTTGACCTTGTGCGTCCCCGAGACGCTGCGCACCACGCGGCCCTGGGCGTTGAGGATTTCCAGCGCCGGAGAATTCTTCTGCGGAGCGCTTTGGTAGAAGGTCACGACCACGCCGTAGGGCGGATTGTCGGCCGCGTAGTTGGTGTAGGTGCCTTCGTCGTTTCCGTGCAGGGTCCACTGATATGCGACCATCGGCTCGAAGAGCCACGTTCCCTGTGCTACGGCGTATTTGAGCTGCTGCACCGGCGTCATATCGTCCATAATATAGACCGAGCGCCCATGCGTGGCGAGCACGAGATCGTCGTATTTATCCTGCATCCGGATGTCGTGGACGGAAGCCGGCGGCATGTCGTTTCGGAAAGACTGCCACTTCGCGCCGCCGTCGAAGGATATCCATACGCCCTCTTCGGTGCCGAGATAGACGATAGAGCGATTTCGGATGTCGGGACGGATCGTGCGCGCCCACTGATTGGCGGGAAGCCCGTCGACGATCTTCGTCCAGTGCCTCCCGAAGTCGTGCGTGACGTAAGCGTAAGGCGCGCTATCGCCGACGTAATGCCCGTCGTTGGTCGCGTACGCGGTGCCGTCGACGAGCGTCGACGGGGCGACCGTTGCGAAGCGCCCGAACTCGGGCGCCCCCGGCGGCGTAACGTTCGACCAGTGCTTGCCGCCATCGCGTGTCAACTGCACGAGACCGTCGTCGGTGCCGACCCAAATCTCGCCCTTGGCAATCGTCGATCCCTCGATATCGAGAATCGCGTCGGTGTATTCCGCGCCTGAGACGTCGTAACCGATCGGACCGCCCGCCGGCTGCTGATGCGACTTCAGGTTGCGCGTGAGATCCGGGCTGATGACCGTCCAAGAGTGCCCGCGATTGGTCGTTTGGAAGACGACGTTTCCGCCGTACCAGGTGACATGCGGGTTCCACGGAGCAAACGCGATCGGCGATTCCCAGTTGAAGCGGTAGCGGCTCGCCGCAAGCTCCCACGACTCTTTGGCGGTCTGCAAGTACGGCCCCGCCTGCCACGCATCTTGGGTGACGCGGTTGTAGACGACGAGCGCACCGTTCTGCGCGTCCGACCAGATCCAGTTCGAATCGTCGGGCTCGGGAATTCCCCACTGACCGTCGCCGCCGACCGTGTTGATCCAATGCTTATTTTGAATGCCCGACGGATCGAGCGAATTCGACGGGCCGCACCAGCCGTTATTGTCTTGCAGGCCGACGCAAACGGTATACGGATTGTCGGTACCCAAACCGACGCGGTAAATTTGCCCGATCGGAAGGTTTGCAGAGAAGAACCAGTTCTCGCCGCCGTCGACCGTCAGGGCGTACCCCCCGTCCTCGCCCAAGATAACGCGGGTGGGATCGTTGGGCGCGATCCAAATGGCATGGAAATCGCCGTGCACCTGATCCGCGATCGTCTTGAAGGTTTTGCCGCCGTCCTTGCTCAGCTTGGTTTCGAACGAAAGCGCGTAGACGCGCATCGAATTCTTCGGGTCGACCGCGATGCGCGAGAAGTAGAACGGACGCGCGTCGACGGCCGTATCGTCGTTGATCATCGTCCAATTCGCGCCGCCGTCGTCGGAGCGCCAGAGCACGCCCTGCTTCGATTCGATAACCGCGTAGACGCGATTGCCGTCGCTTGGGGCGACCGCCAGACCGATCCGTCCGGTCGGAGCCGGCGGCAGACCGTTCCCCTCGAGCTTCGTCCAGCTCGCGCCGCCGTCGGTCGATTTGTAAAGGCCGCCTTCGCTGCCGCCGCTGACGAAGGTCCACGGCCGGCGCTGAAACTTCCATACGCCCGCGTAGAGCACGCTCGGATTCTGCGGGTTCATCGCGACGTCCGACGCGCCGCTCTCGGGCCCGACGTAGAGCGCCTGGCGCCAGGTCTTGCCGCCGTCGTTGGTCACGTAGATGCCGCGCTGCGTGCTATCGCTGAAAACGTCGCCCTGCGCGGCGACGACTACGTGGTTGCGGTCGCGCGGATCCACGACGATCCGCGAGATGTACTTCGTTCCTTGCAGGCCGACGTTGGTCCAATGCGCGCCGCCGTCGGTCGTCTTGTAGACGCCGTTGCCGTAGCTAACGTCGTTTCGCGGATTCGCCTCGCCGGTTCCGACCCAGACGGTGTCGTTGTCGGACGGATCGATGGTGATCGCTCCGATCGCTGCAACGTCTTGGTCGTCGAAGACCGGATCCCACGTCTGGCCGCCGTTCGCCGATTTCCAGACGCCGCCGCCCGCCGATCCGATGTAGTAGAGGCGCGGCTCGGTCGCCGAGCCGGCGACCGCGGGAACGCGACCGCCCCCGGTGGCCGGTCCGATCTCTCGCCACGACATGTTGCCGAAGGCCGGCCCGGGCGTCTCTGTCGGAGAGGCCTTCGGCGACGGCGTCGCCGAGGGCAGCGGCGAGGCAGCCGTGGTTTGCGCCTGCGCTTGGCCGCAGGTTAACAGAGCGACGGTCGTGCAGACCGACGCAAGGATCAGCGCGCGATGCTTCATGTTG
The DNA here is from genome assembly GCA_049792675.1 of Vulcanimicrobiaceae bacterium. Lineage (GTDB taxonomy): Bacteria > Vulcanimicrobiota > Vulcanimicrobiia > Vulcanimicrobiales > Vulcanimicrobiaceae > Cybelea. The sequence continues at coordinate 10,674 of JBARBD010000229.1, forward strand.
TGGGCAGTAGCGGTGCGCATGCTCGCAAGTCCTGCGTGCCAAAACTCAAAGAAGTATCAAACCCACGGCGCGCGCGGCTACCGGTGATGCTCCTGCGCCTGCTGCGCGCGATACATCGGCACGTTGACGTGAATTGCGTACCACTGCGCCCATGCGATCATCACGCACATCACGACGATCAAGGCGAGCACGACCAGCAGTGCCCGCCCGCGGCGGCCTTGGAAGGGTTGGTTTTGTGGGCTCACTTGGGACGAAATTTGGTCGAGGGGGCCCGCGCTTCCCCTGGAAGGACGCTGCCGAAGCGACCCGAACCCCCGGCCTGCAGATGAGGAAGACCATCGCCGGCTTCCTGGCGACCAGCGCCTTCATTTTTATCTCGATCGTCTCCACCTGCGTGCCGGCACAGGCAGCCCACCGTTTCGTACCGGCAACTCCCGTCGCGATCGACGTCTACGCCGGCGTTCTTCGGCAGATCAACCCGCAGATGCCGGGCTGGCAGAGCCGCGGCCTCGCGCGTCGCGTACTCGTGAACGCCGAGCGCTGGCACCTGGACGCGAACATGCTCGTCGCGATCGTCACCGTGGAGTCGCGCTGGCACACGCACGCGGTCTCGCGCGCCGGCGCCGTCGGCCTCGGGCAGCTGATGCCGGGTACCGCCGCCGGTCTCGGCGTGAACCCCCGCGATCCGGTTCAGAATCTCTCCGGCGCCGCCCGCTACCTGCACGGCCTGCTCCAGCGCTTCGGCCCGCACTACGATCTCGTCTTCGCCGCCTATAACGCCGGCCCGCACGCGGTCAGCGAGTACGGCGGGATTCCGCCCTTCAACGAGACCGAAGCCTACGTCGTCCGCGTTCTCGACGCGTGGCAGCACCTCGCTCGAGTCGTTCACCTGCCGGAGAACGCCTACGCCGTGATCCCCGCGCACGGCGCCGACATCGACTACTGGCTCGACGCCACCCCGCAATAAGTTAACCGCTTACAAGCGTAATATCGCGTCGACGGCTCTTGCCAACTCGTGCGGGCCGGCGATCTTTAACGGAATCGCGCCGGCGTTGCGGGCGGCCTCGACGTCGCTTTCCCGGTCCCCGACGACGACGCAACAGCCCGGATCGACCCCTAACGAGCGCGCCGCGTCGAGAATCAACTTCGGTTTCGGCTTGCGGCACTCGCACGCGTCCTCGGGCGCGTGCGGACAGACGAAGAATCCGGCAAACGGGCCGAGCAGCTCGTCAACGCGGCGATTGACGGCGTCGACCTGCTCTGCCGTAATCAACCCGCGCCCGATGCCGCTCTGGTTGCTCACGACCGCGAGCGGAAGACCCGCCGCGCGCAGGCGGTCGAGCAGCGCGCGCGCGCTCGGCGCCGGTTCGACCTTCTCGGGATCGCCGTTGAACGGCACGTCGGCCACGATCGTCTCGTCGCGGTCGAAAAACACGGCGCACGGCTTCACCGCTTAAGGCGCGACCGGAACGTAGACCTCGCCGCCCTGCTCGACGAACTCGCGCGACTTCTCTTCCATCCCGCGCTGCGCGAACTCGCGCACTTCCTGCGTGATCTTCATCGAGCAGAAATGCGGGCCGCACATCGAGCAGAAGTGCGCGACCTTCGCGCCGGGCGCCGGGAGCGTCTCGTCGTGAAACTCGCGCGCCGTCTCGGGATCGAGCGAGAGATTGAACTGATCCTCCCAGCGGAACTCGAAACGCGCCTTCGAGAGCACGTCGTCCCAATGGGCCGCGCCCGGGTGACCTTTGGCGAGATCCGCGGCGTGTGCGGCGATCTTGTACGCGATCACGCCGTCCTTGACGTCTTTCTTGTTCGGGAGGCCGAGGTGCTCTTTCGGCGTGACGTAACAGAGCATCGCGGTGCCGAACCAGCCGCTCATCGCCGCGCCGATCGCGCTGGTGATGTGATCGTACCCCGGCGCGACGTCGGTCACGAGCGGCCCGAGGGTGTAAAATGGCGCCTCCTTGCAAACCTCGAGCTGCCTGCGGACGTTCTCTTCGATCATCTGCATCGGCACGTGGCCGGGCCCTTCGATCATCACTTGCACCTCGTGCTTCCACGCAACGTCGGTGAGCTCGCCCAGCGTCTCGAGTTCGGCGAACTGTGCGGCGTCGTTGGCGTCGGCGGTGCAGCCGGGGCGCAGGCCGTCGCCGAGCGAGAAGGCGACGTCGTAGGCCTTCATGATCTCGCAGATCTCCTCGAAGTGCTCGTAGAGGAAGTTCTCGCGATGGTGCGTGAGGCACCACTTCGCGAGAATCGAGCCGCCGCGCGAGACGATGCCGGTGATGCGCGAGGCGGTGAGCGGCACGTAGCGCAGCAGCACGCCGGCGTGAATCGTGAAGTAATCGACGCCCTGCTCCGCCTGCTCGATCAGCGTCTCGCGATAGAGCTCCCAAGTAAGCTCTTCGGCCTTGCCGCCGACCTTCTCGAGCGCCTGATAGATCGGAACGGTGCCGATCGGCGCCGGCGTGTTGCGCAAAATCCACTCGCGCGTCACGTGGCTGTTCTTGCCGGTGGAGAGATCCATCACCGTGTCGGCGCCCCAGCGCGTCGCCCACGTCATCTTCTCGACCTCTTCGTCGATCGACGAGGTCACCGCCGAGTGTCCGATGTTGGCGTTGATCTTCACCAGGAAGTTTCGGCCGATGATCATCGGCTCGCTTTCGGGGTGGTTCACGTTCGAAGGCAGAATCGCGCGTCCGCGCGCGAGTTCGCTGCGCACGAGCTCGGGTTCGACGCCTTCCCGCAGCGCGACGAACTCCATCTCGCGTGTGATCTCGCCGGCGCGGGCGTAGTGCATCTGCGTGACGTTCGCTCCCGGCCGGGCGCGGCGCGGCCGGCGCGCGAATGGCGGACCGAGCGTTCCGAGCTGTTCGGTATCGCCGCGCGCCTCGATCCAGCCCTCGCGCAGCGGCGGCAGACCGTGACGAATGTCGATCGTGACATCCGGATCGGCATGCGGGCCGCTCGTATCGTAAAGCGTGTGCACCGTTCCGTCGGTCAGCGCGATCGCGCGCCGCGGGACGCGAATCGAGGGGTCGGAACCCCCAACGTAAACCTTCATTCGTACCTCCCTACGCCGGCATTACCCGGATCAGGTATCTTGCGGTCGGCGAATCGTTGCCCGCCCTCTCAGCCGTAGCTCCCGCCGTGGGCTCTTTATGCGGACGGACCGGCTCTTCCCACGCCCGCGGCCGCCGATTTGGAGGCTGCCAGGCCCCGGATTGGATTGATCCAGCTGGAAGAGATTGGCCCGCTTGAGGGAAAGTCACGCCCTCCTATGACGAGCTTCGTCGATCCGGATCCGCAAGAGACTCGAGAATGGCTCGAGGCGATGCAAGGCGTGCTTGCCGCCGAGGGCCCGGATCGCGCGCGGCAACTGATCGGCCTGCTCGTGGACGAAGCGCAGCGCGGCGGCGCCCACGTCTCGCTCGGGGTAGGAACGCCGTACGTCAACACGATTCCGCTCGAGCGCCAGCCGGCGATGCCGGGCGACCGCGACCTCGAAGCGCGCTTGCGGCACTACGTGCGCTGGAACGCGCTCGCCACCGTCGTGCGCGCCAACAAGGTAAGCTCGGAGCTCGGCGGCCACGTCGCGAGCTTCGCATCGGCGGCGACGCTCTACGACGTCGGCTTCAATCACTTCTTCCGCGCGGCGAGCGAGACGTTTGGCGGCGACCTCGTCTTCTTTCAAGGCCACTCGTCGCCCGGCGTCTACGCGCGTGCCTTCCTCGAAGGGCGCATTACCGAAGATCAGCTCGAGCATTTCCGCCAAGAGGTAGACGGCCAAGGCCTCTCGTCGTATCCGCATCCTTGGCTGATGCCGGCCTTCTGGCAGTTTCCGACGGTCTCGATGGGTTTGGGGCCGCTGATGTCGATCTATCAGGCACGCTTCATGCGCTACCTGCACGATCGCGGTTTGCTCGACGCGAGCGGGCGGAAAGTCTGGGCCTTCGTTGGCGACGGCGAGATGGACGAGCCCGAATCGCTTGGCGCGATCTCGCTGGCCGGGCGCGAGAAGCTCGACTCGCTGATTTGGGTCGTCAACGCGAACCTGCAGCGCCTCGACGGACCGGTGCGCGGCAACGGTAAGATCATCCAGGAGCTCGAGGGCGTCTTCAAAGGGGCCGGATGGAACGTCATCAAGGTCATCTGGGGGAGCCGCTGGGATCCGCTGCTCGAAGCCGATAAGAGCGGGCGGCTCGTGCAGCTGATGGGCGAGTGCGTCGACGGCGATTACCAAACGTTCAAAGCGCGCGACGGCAAGTACGTGCGCGAAGAGTTCTTCGGCCGCTACCCCGAAACGCGCACGCTCGTCGAAACCATGAGCGACGAGGAGGTCTGGGCGCTCCAACGCGGCGGTCACGACTCGCTCAAAGTCTACTCCGCGTACAAGGCTGCGGTCGAGCACAAAGGCGCGCCGACGGTCGTCTTGGCGAAGACGATCAAAGGATACGGCATGGGCGAGGCCGGTGAAGCCCAGAACATCGCGCATCAAGCTAAGAAGATGGAGGTCGAGGAGATGCGGAGGTTCCGCGACCGCTTCTCGCTTCCGATCTCCGACGCACAGCTTGCCGGCGAAAAGATTCCCTTCTACCGGCCCGCCGACGACTCACCAGAGATGATCTATCTGCGCGAACGGCTCGCGGCGCTCGGCAGCGTTCCGCAGCGGCGCCGGCGCTCGGTCTCGCTCACCGTCCCCGAACTCTCGGTCTTCGATGCGCAACTGCAGGGGACCGGCGAGCGCAGCATCTCGACGACGATGGCGTTCGTGCGCATTCTCAATGCGATCGTTCGCGACCGCGAGATGGGCGCGCGCGTGGTACCGATCGTCGCCGACGAGTCGCGCACCTTCGGGATGGAAGGGATGTTCCGACAGCTCGGCATCTACTCGTCGGTCGGACAGCTCTACCACCCGCAAGATGCCGAGCAGCTGATGTGGTACCGCGAAGACAAGCACGGTCAGATCTTGCAGGAAGGTATCAACGAGGCCGGCGCGATCTCGTCGTGGATTGCGGCCGGAACGTCGTATTCGAACCACGATCTGCCGATGATCCCCTTCTACATCTTCTACTCGATGTTCGGCTTCCAACGCGTCGGCGACCTCACGTGGGCGGCCGGCGACAGCCGTACTCGCGGCTTTCTCCTGGGCGCCACGTCCGGCCGCACGACGCTCAACGGCGAGGGCCTGCAGCACGAAGACGGGAGCAGTCAAGTCGCGGCATCGTTCGTGCCGAACTGCCGCAGCTACGATCCGACCTTCGCCTACGAGGTTGCGGTGATCATTCAGGACGGCCTGCGCCGGATGCTCGACGAACAAGAAGACGTCTACTACTACATCACGCTGATGAACGAGAACTACGTGCATCCGGCGATGCCGCCCGGCGCGCGCGATGGAATCTTGCGCGGCATGTACTTGCTGCGTGCTGCGACGAGCGCGGGCAAGGCTCGCGAAGACTCGCCGTGCGTGCAGCTCTTCGGTTCGGGTGCGATCTTGCGCGAAGTGGTCGCCGGGGCCGATCTCCTGGCCGACGAATGGGGCGTTCGTAGCGACGTCTGGAGCGTCACCAGCTTCAACGAGCTGCAGCGCGACGGCGTGGCCGCGCGCCGCTGGAACATGCTCCATCCAAACGAGCAGCCGCGCCTCTCGCACGTTGAAGAGTCGCTGCGTGGCCGCCAGGGACCGGGCGTCGCCGCGACCGATTACATTCGCACGTTTGCCGAGCAGATCCATCCGTTCGTCGGGCGCCGCTACGTCGCGCTCGGCACCGACGGCTACGGACGAAGCGATTTCCGCCGCAAGCTGCGCGCGTTCTTCGAAGTCGACCGCTACTTCGTCGCGGTCGCAGCGCTGCGCGCGCTTGCCGACGAAGGAGCGATTTCCGCCGAGACGGTGGAGAAGGCGCTCAAGAAATACAAGATCGACCCGAACAAGCCCAACCCGATCACCGTCTGAGCACGGGAAGTAGGAAGATGAACGAAACGATCGAGATCCGCGTTCCCGACATCGGCGACTTCCACGAAGTCCCGGTCATCGAAGTGCTCGTCAAAGCCGGCGATACGGTCAAGAAGAACGACTCGCTGATCACGCTCGAGAGCGAGAAGGCCTCGATGGAGGTGCCGTCCGACGCCGACGGCGTCGTGCAGGACGTTAAAGTGAAGGTCGGCGACAAGGTTTCTAAGGGCTTACCGATCATCGTGTTGAGCGCGCAAGGTTCGCCGGCGCCGAGCGCCGCTGCCGGCGAGCCGGCTCCCGCAC
>JBARBD010000230.1:0-5280 GCA_049792675.1 Vulcanimicrobiaceae bacterium
CTCCAAATCGCGAGCGCCGCGCGCCCGCGACTGCAGCTGAGCGACCGTGGCACGCGCCGCTTCCAGCTCGTTGTGCGTGCGTTCGACTTCGCTTGCGAGCGCCGTCGTCTCGGCCGCAAGGCCGACCAACCGCGACTGCGTGCCGGATTGGCGCTCACGCGCCGTGTCGCGGGCGTCGATCGCCGCCTCGACACGCAGGTGAGCCGCTCGCAGCGCGCGCTCGGACTCCTCGAGCTTGGTTCGCATCCCGGCCAGCGCTTCGCGGAGGCTTTGCGCTTGGAATCGGCGCGAGAGGATCGAACGTTCGCGCTGGAAGCGTCCGCCCGTGATCGCCCCGCCGCCGGTGATCTGCTCGCCGCCCAGCGTCACGATCGTATCGCGAACGCCGCGCCCGCGAACGAGCTCGATGCCCGTCTGAAGCTGGTCGACGATCAGCACGTTGCCGACCAGGAAGTTGACGACGCCGGCAAACCGCGGCGCGGTCTGAATCAAGGTGTGCGCGTAGCCGATAACACCCGGCACGGCTTCGATTTCGGCGTCGATCCGCCGCCCCTCGCGCTTGGCCAGCGTGTCGAGCGGCAGAAACGTCGCGCGCCCGGCTTCCTTTCGATTGAGGAACTCGACGCCGCGCTCGGCATCTTCGGAACTCTGCGTCACGACGTTGGAGAGGCGCGCGCCGAATGCGACATCCATCGCGCGAGCGTAACGCTCTTGCGTCGTGATCAAGTTCGAAACGATGCCTTCGATCCCGCGCAGCTCGCCGCGCTGCCACGCCTCGACCACGGCGCGCGTGCCCGGCACGTGACCCTCAAGGGAGTTCTCCAGCTCTTCGATCGTGTGCAGGCGCGATTCCGCGGCTTTGACTTCGCCGGATTGATCGCGATGGATGGTGAGCGCCCGCGCGACCTCCTCTTGCGCGACCGCGGCTTCGCGCTCGGCATCCTCCGCGCGGCCGCGCGCGTCGAGCAGCTCTTCCTCGCGCAGCTCCAGTTCTCTGCGACGCTCGCCGTGCCGGTGGGCCGCGCCGCCGGCCGCGATCTCGGTTTGCTCGGCGCGCTCGCGCGCGGCTCGCTCTTCGCGATCGAGGCGCTCGGCTTCGACGCGCAAAGTCTCGGCCTGTACGCGGCGTTCGGCTTTGTGCGCGGCCAGCTCGGCCGCGCCCGACTCGACCTGTCGCAGCTGGGTGAAGATCGCGTCGAGCGCGTGGCGCGTTTGCGCGAGCGCCGTCTGCGCGGCAAGCTCGTTCTCGCGGGCGGCGTCGAGCTCGGATCCCAGCGGTGCGAGACGCGCCTCCAAGCTCTCCACGGCGGCCACGAGCGATCCACGCTCTTGCGCGACGCGCGCCGCATCTTCGGAGGTTCGCGTCGATTGCCGCTCGAGCGCCTCGCGGCGCGCCAGCGCCGCGGCGTACTCCGCCTCGATGCGCGCGAGCTCGCCGCGCTTGTTCTGGGCGGTCGAGCGCAGCTCTTCGAGCTGCAGCTCGCTGCGATAGACCTGCGTGCGCGCGGCGGCAAGTTCAGCGGCGAGCGCCGCGGCCTTGGCAGCCGCCAGGCTGCGGTGCTCTTCGTTCTTCTCCAGCTCCTTTTCCAAGACGTCGCGTTCGGCGCGCCGCGAAGCCCCGGCTCGCAAATAGCCGAGGATCTCGAGGTCGCGAACGCGCGCGCTCACCTTGCGATAGCGCTTGGCGCGCCGCACTTGTGTGTCCAGCTCCGGAACGCGACGCTCGTGCTCCGCGATCAAGTCGCTGATGCGGATCGCGTTCTGCTCGGTCTGCTCGAGCCGTCGCATCGACTCGTGCTTGCGCGCGAGAAACTTGCCGATGCCGGCGGTCTCTTCGAAGAGCGCGCGCCGTTCGGTCGGCTTGCTCGTCAGAATCGCGTCGATCTGACCTTGCGAGACGATCGCATAGGAACCCGGTCCCAAGCCCGTCCCCATCAACAGGTCGACGATGTCGCGCAAGCGCACTTGCGCGCGGTTGATGAAGTACTCGCTCTCGCCGACGCGATAAGCGCGGCGCGTGATCTCGACCTCGCCGAACTCGATCGGCAGCTTTCGATCGGCGTTGTCGAAGACGATCGAGACCTCGGCCAGCCCGAGCGGCTTGCGCGAATCGTTGCCCGCAAAGATCACGTCCTCGAGCCGGCCCGACCGCAGGCTCTTGGTCGACGTCTCGCCCAAGACCCAGCGGAACGCGTCGACGAGGTTCGACTTTCCCGAACCGTTAGGCCCGACGATTGCGGTGATGCCGCCGCCGAATTCGAGCACCGTCGGCTCGGCGAACGTCTTGAATCCGAACGACCTGATCCTCTGCAGCTTCATCTATCCGTTATCCGTCGAGATCGCGAGCAACGCGGCCTCCGCTGCGGCCTGCTGCGCGGCCTTCTTCGATGAGCCCTGCCCGGTCCCCAACGTCTTGCCCTTGACGCTGACGCGCGACTTGAACGCCGGCTGCTGCGGCGTGCCGCGCGCGCTCTCGCGGTAGATCGGCGTCGCGGCCAGGTGCTCTTGCGCGTAGTGCTGCAGCCGCGTCTTGGCGTCGAGCAGCGCGTCGCTGGAGTGATCGAGCTGCTCGATGTGCTGCGCGACGACGAACTCGTTGGCCCGTTCGATGCCGAAACGCAGGTAGAGCGCGCCGACGAAGGCTTCGAAGGCGTCGGCCAGGACCGAGGCGTTCTCGGCACCGCCGGCCGCGCGCATCCCGACCCCCAACTGCATCAGGGCCGGAAAGCCGAGCCGGTGCGCCGAGCGCGCCAGCTGCGCGTCGTTGACGATCGCCGCCTTGCGCAGCGTGAGCAGGCCCTCGGGCTCGTCGAATCGCTCGAAGAGCCAGCTCGCGGTCACGCTGCCGAGGATCGAATCGCCCAAGAACTCCATCCGCTCGTTGGAGACGCCGCCGCGCTCCTTGGCGTAGCTCTGATGGACGAACGCCGTCTCGAGCAGATTTAGGTCGCCGGCCCGACGCACGCCCGCAAGGCGAAGCAGGGCGCGCAAACGACGCCGAGATGCCTCGCCGCTCATCTTGGGCCCGTGCTACCGCACCTTGCCGAAGACGATCACGCTATTGTGACCGCCGAATCCAAACGAGTTCGAGAGTGCGACGCGAATCGGCGCGCGGCGCGCCACGTTCGGGACGTAATCGAGCCGGCACTCGGGGTCGGGAAACTCATAGTTGGTGGTCGGCGGCATGATGTCGTTGGCAACGGCCAGCGCGGTCGCGACGCCTTCGATCCCGCCGGCCGCGCCGAGCGCGTGTCCGTGCATGGACTTGGTCGAGCTGACGCCGATGCGATAGGCATGCTCGCCGAAGGTCTTCTCGATAGCCTTCGATTCGGCCGGATCGCCCACCGGCGTCGACGTGCCGTGGGCGTTGATGTAGTCGACGTCCTCCGGCTTGATGCCGGCGCTGGCCAAGGCGCGTGCGAACGCCAGACGCACGCCGTTCCCATCGGGATCGGGCGCGACGATATCGTAGGCGTCGGAGGACTGCCCGTAGCCGAGCAGCTCGCAGTACATCTTCGCACCACGTTTGCGGGCGTGCTCGTACTCCTCGATCACGAGGATCCCGGCGCCCTCGCCCAAGACGAAGCCGTCGCGTTCGCGATCGAAGGGCCGGCTGGCGCGCGCCGGATCGTCGTTGCGGGTCGACATCGCGCGCATCGAGCAGAAGCCGCCGATCGCCAGCGGCGAGACGGTCGCTTCATTCCCGCCCGTGATCATCGCGATCGCGTCGCCATACGCGATGGCATTATAGGCCGTGCAGATTGCGTCGTTGGCGCTGGCGCACGCGCTGGCGGCGGCAAAGAACGGCCCCTGAAAACCGTACGCCATCGAGATATGCGCCGGCGCGGCGTTGGCCATCAGCATGGGGATGAAGAATGGCGTTACCTTCGCCCAGGTTCCGTTCTCGTTGGCCTTGTCGGAGTTCAGCCAGAAGGTGATGATGCCGCCGATTCCGGTTCCGATCACGCCGCCGACGCGCTGCTTGAACTCGGCGTCGTCGGGAAGCTTTGCGTCCTCGATCGCCTCGCGGGCCGCGACGAAGCCGAATTGGGTGAACCGATCCATCCGTCGCGCTTCTTTTCGGCCGATCAGCTGCTCCGGGTTGAAGTCTTTTACCTCGCCGGCGATTCGCGTGATGAAAAGGCTTGCGTCGAAGGCCGTGATCGGCGCGATGCCCGATTCGCCGGCGATCAACCGCCTCCAGAAGTCGTCGCGGGTATTGCCGACCGGCGTAACGGCGCCCAACCCGGTGACGACGACGCGTCGACGAGCAGGCGGCTGGATAGTCGAGACGCTCAAAACTTCACCAAGTTACGGCGGGCTGAGGGTCGTTCCCCCTCCTCGCTACGGCGCCACGGGAGGCACCGAGTAAATCGCCGGATCTCTTTCGAAGCTTGCTGCGTGAATACGCGCGGCGACTTTCTCGAAACGGTTGCGCTTGCGGCGTTGGTGCCGGCCGCGCCGCGCTTTCCCACTGGTCTGCGCAAGCCGCCGCGGCTTGCTCGCGGGGATCGCGTCGGCTTGGTCGCACCGGCGTCGCCCCCGACCGGCGACGATATCCGCCAGGCGGTCGCGCACGTCGAGAGCCTCGGTCTGGTGCCGGTCCTCGGCGACCACGTCGAGGGCCAGAACGGCTATCTCGCCGGAACCGACGCCGAGCGCGCCGCCGATTTCAATCGGATGGCGGCCGATCGGCAGATTCGCGCGATCGTCGCGATCCGGGGCGGCTACGGGACGATGCGCATTCTCACCCGGCTCGATTATGCGGCCCTGGCGCGCGACCCGAAGATCGTCCTCGGTTACTCCGACGTCACGGCGATCCTCAACGCGGTCGCCGTCCGCAGCCGGATCGTGACGTTTCACGGCCCGGTCGGGGCGCACGGCTCGTCGTGGAGCGGCGAGGCACGGCTGCTCATCGAGCGCCTGCTCTTTGCGGGCGAGGCGCCCGGCCGGCTCAAGGTCGGCCCCCCGATCGTCCCTGGGCGCGCCCGCGGGCGGCTGGCGGGCGGAAATCTCTCGCTGATCGCCGCCCTCGTCGGGACCCCGTACGCCGTTCCGGCCCAAGACTCACTCCTCTTCTTCGAGGAGACCCAGGAGCAGCCGTACCGGATCGACCGGATGCTGACGCAGCTCGACCTCGCCGGGGTCTTGCGCGCCGCCAGCGGCATTCTCGTCGGCAGATGCGTGAAATGCGCGGCCGACGGCCCGTCGCAGAGCGCCGATGCGGTCATCGCCGAGCGGCTGCGTTCGGCCGGCCGGCCGGCCGCCCCCGGCGCACTG
>JBARBD010000231.1:0-16926 GCA_049792675.1 Vulcanimicrobiaceae bacterium
GCTTCTTCTACGAAGCGACGATCGTCGCGGAGGTCGAGCCCGGGATGGTCATGTTCGAGGAAGAGGTTTTCGGACCGGCGGCCGCCGTCGTGCGCGCCAAGAATGCCGACCACGCGCTCGACCTCGCCAACGCCTCCTCCTTCGGCCTCGGTTCGAGCCTGTGGACGCGCGATACCCATACCGCCGAAGCGCTCGCCGGCCGCGTCGAAGCCGGTGCCGTCTTCATTAACGGCCTGGTCGCTAGCGACCCACGCCTTCCGTTCGGCGGCGTCAAACGCAGCGGATACGGCCGCGAACTCTCAACCTTCGGCATACACGAGTTTACGAACATCCAAACCGTCTGGATCGCGTAACGCGTTAAATTACGTTCTCACCCTGACAAGGCGACGCCGGACCGGGCGTATTCGGCGATGCGTCGGATGCCTTCGCGGACCAGATCGGGTGCGCCGACCCAGCTGAGGCGCAGCCAGCCCTCGAGCGAAGAGCCGAATGCGACGCCGGGGATCGCGACAACGTCGCAACGTTCGATCAGGTCGTGGGCGGCGTAGAGCGAGCTCGAGCCCTCCGGAAGACGAACGCAAGCGTAGAAGGCACCCTCGGGCTCAACGAAGCGCAACCCGCTCTCGCGCAGCGCCGCGAGCAGCTCCTGACGGCGCTCGCGATACCACGCGGCGTGCTCAGCGATCGCGCCGGGCGTCGTGAACACGTGCAGCGCGACTTGCTGGGCGAAGGTATCGGCGCAGGAGGTCGCCCAGGCGTGAACCTTGATCGCCTGTTCGACGAAATGCGGCGGTCCGAGAATCCATCCGAGGCGCAGGCCGGTCAGGGCGTTACTTTTGCTGAGCGAGTTCGTGACGATCGTATGCGGGTAGCGCTTCGCGAAGTATCCCGGATCGTCCACGAACGTCTGCTCGCGATAGATCTCGTCGTGAATGAGCCAGATCGGCTCGCCGCCCCGCCGCTCGACGGCGCGGACGAGGTGATCGACGGCGCTCGCCGAGATCACGCGGCCAGTCGGGTTGCAAGGCGAGCAGAGCACGACCGCGCGGGTGCGCTCGCCGATCGCGGCGGCAATGCGCTCGGGATCGAAGGCAAACTCCTCGTCCTCGCTCATCGCGACCGCGCGCACCGCGACGCCCTCCAGGGCGGCCATCTTCGCGTACGACGGGAACGCCGGCTCGACGACGAGCAGCTCGTCGCGCGCGGGATCGAGCAAGGTCTTGAGCGCGACGTACATCGCCTCTTGCGAGCCGACGGTAACGCAAACGCTCTCGGCGCGCTCCATTGCGGGATAGCCGTAGTGACGCGCGATCGCTTCACGCAGCGCGCGATCGCCGGCGTTGGGCGTGTACTTCATGCCGTGCTTTTCTAGATGCTCCATCGCATGCTCGAAATGCACGCGACTGGGGTGCAGCGATGGTTCCCCGAGGCCCAGATCGATCGACGTCGCCCGCTTCTTCGAGGCAACCTCGCGGATCAACGATCCCGCGATCGCGCGGACGCGCGGATTCAAACCGCCACCTCAAACTCACGCAGCGCGGCATTGAGCGAGGTCTTCCGGTCGGTCGATGCATCGCGGGTTCCGACGATCAGCGCGCACGGGGTGCCGAACTCCCCGGCCGGAAAGTTCTTTGGCAGCGTCCCCGGTATGACGACCGCGCGCGACGGGACGCGCCCTTTCGCCACGACCGGCTGGCTGCCGCGCACGTCGACGATCGGCGTGCTCGCGGTGAGGACGACGCCGGCGCCGACGACCGCCTCACGCTCGACGCGCACGCCCTCGACGACCACGCATCGCGAGCCGATGAAGGCGTTGTCTTCGACGATTACCGGCGCGGCTTGTATCGGCTCGAGCACGCCGCCGATGCCAACGCCGCCCGAAAGGTGCACGTTCTTTCCGATCTGCGCGCAGGAGCCCACGGTCGCCCACGTGTCGATCATGCTTCCCTCGTCGACGTACGCACCGATGTTGACGTAGCCCGGCATGAGGATCACGCCTCGCCCGAGGAAACTTCCAAAGCGAGCGACGCCGGGCGGAACGCAGCGCACGCCGAGTCGCTTGTAGTTGCGCTTGAGCGGGATCTTGTCGAAGTAGACCGGCGCATCGCCCTGCCGGTCGCCGATCCAGTCGCTCTCGCGGCGCGCAAAGTAGAGGAGAATCGCGGCTTTCACCCAGTCGTTGACGACCCATTGCCCGTCGCGCGGCTCGGCGACGCGCAACGCCCCGCAGTCGAGCATCTCGATGACCCGATCGATCGCGCGCCCCTCCCGGCCGCGCACGTTGCCGTCGCCGCGTTCCAACGCGGCGATCGCCGCCTGTAGCTCAGGTACCGCCACGCGCAAAAGCTACGGCACCCGGTACGCGTACCCCTAGAGTAGCGAGGACCCCGTGCGGCGAAAACGCTCCGTCCCATCGCGTTGTTGAGCGAAAGGAGATTCCGTGTCGAACTCGCCGGGCGACGAACAGCGCATCAACGCCATCCGCTTTTTGGCGGTCGACGCCGTCCAAAAGGCTAACTCTGGGCATCCGGGCATGCCGATGGGCGCGGCCGCGATGGCCTTCGCGCTGTGGACGCGCCACCTGCGCTTCAACCCCAAGGACCCGCACTGGCTCAACCGCGACCGCTTCGTGCTCTCGGCGGGGCACGGGTCGATGCTCCTCTACGCGCTCCTTTACCTGACCGGGTACGACCTAACGCTCGACGACATCAAAAGCTTTCGTCAGCTCGGCAGCAAGACGCCCGGGCACCCCGAGGCCGAACGGACGGCGGGCGTCGAGGCGACGACCGGTCCGCTCGGTCAAGGAGTCGGCAACGCGGTCGGGATGGCGATCGCCGAAGCGCACTTGGGCGCCGTCTACAACCGCGACGGCCAGCCGATCGTCGACCACTACACCTATTGCGTCGCCGGTGACGGCGACCTGATGGAAGGGATCAGCCAGGAGGCGCTCTCGCTGGCGGGCCACCTCAAGCTCGGCAAGCTGATCGTCCTCTACGACGACAACTTGGTCTCGCTAGCCGGCCCGACCGACGTCACCCTGACCGATGACCCGGTCGCGCGTTTCGACGCCAGCGGCTGGCACACGCAGTTCATCGACGTCGACCACGGAAACGACGTCGCCGCGATCGATCGAGCCATCTCGGTTGCCAAGAACGTCACCGACCGGCCATCGTTCATCGCCGTGCGAACGCACATCGGCTATGGATCGCCCCGTCAAGATAGCTATCTCGCGCACGGCGAACCGCTCGGGCCGGAGAACGTCGCGAAGTCGAAAGAAGAGCTGGGCTGGCCGCTCGAGCCGCCCTTCTTCGTCCCCGACGACGTCTTGGCGTTCTTCCGCGAGACCGGCGCGAAGGGCGGCGAGCTCGAAGCCGCGTGGCAGACGACCTACGACGCGTGGAAAGGCGCCAATCCCCAGCTGGCCGCGCAACTGGAGCGCGCGCTGCGCGGCGAGATCCCGGCCGATCTGCCGTGGCCGGTCTTTACGGCGGAGAACGGAAGCGTCGCGACGCGCGACGCCGGCGGGACCGTGATGAACGCGATCGCTGCGGGGCTTCCCGAGCTCGTCGGCGGCTCGGGCGACCTCGACCCGTCGACGAAGACCTACCTCAAGGGCTGCGGCGACCTCGAACCGGGAAACTACGCGGGGCGAAACATCCACTACGGCGTACGCGAGCACGCCATGGCAGCGTGCACGAACGGGATTGCGCTGCACGGCGGCCTGCTTCCCTTTGCCGCAACCTTCTTTAACTTCGTCGATTACCTCAAGCCCGCGCTTCGCCTGACGTGTCTCACGAAACTGCACGCGATCTACGTCTTCACCCACGACTCGGTCTTCCTCGGCGAAGACGGGCCGACGCACGAGCCGATCGAGCAGCTCGCGATGCTTCGCGCGACGCCGAACTGTTACGTCGTGCGGCCGGCCGACTCGCTCGAGACGCTCGAAGCGTGGAAGCTCGCCGTGGCGCGGCAGGGCGCGCCGTGGGCGCTGATCCTGACGCGACAGAAGCTGCCGTTCTTGGGCGCGCGGGACGCCGCCGTCGCGAAGGGCGCGTACGTCATCGCCGACGCGCACGGCGGCAAACCCGACCTCATCCTCATCGCAACCGGCTCGGAAGTCTCGCTCGCGATCGACGCCAAGCAGATCCTCGACGGAAAGGGCGTGCGCACGCGCGTCGTCTCGATGCCGTGCTGGGAGCTTTTCGACGCGCAGCCGGAATCGTACCGGGACGAAGTGCTGCCTCCGGGCATCGAGGCGCGTATGTCGATCGAGGCCGGCGCGACGCTCGGGTGGTCGAAGTACGTCGGCGACCGCGGCTTTGCGTTTGGGATCGATCATTTCGGCGCATCGGCGCCGGCCGCCGCGATCGCTAAAGCCTTCGGCTTCACGCCGGAAGACGTCGCCCAGCTCGCTCAGGCGAAGTTTGCCCTCGCCGCCCGTTAGGAGAGATCGATGAAGAACCAAATCCAGCAGCTGCTCGACGACGGGCAGAGCGTATGGCTCGACAACCTGCGACGGAGCATGTTCGCATCCGGCGAACTCCAGCGCCTGATCGATCAGGGCTTGCGCGGCATGACGAGCAATCCGACGATTTTCGAAAAGGCGATCGGCGCCGGCAACGACTACGACGCGCAGCTCAGCCAGCTCGTCGGTACCGAAAAGAACGCCGACGCGCTCTTTTGGGACCTGGCGGTTGCGGACATCCAGAGCGCCTGCGACGCCTTCGCGCCCGTCTACGCCTCGTCGGGCGGTAACGACGGCTTCGTCAGCCTCGAGGTCTCCCCGCTGCTGGCCCACGACGCCGCCGGTACCATCGAGATGGTAAAGGACCTCTGGGGCCGCGTGAACCGTCCCAACGTCATGATCAAGATACCCGGCACGAAAGAGGGCATACCGGCGATCGAAGAGTCGATCTATCAAGGCTACAACATCAACGTCACGCTGATTTTCTCGGTCGAGATGTACGAGCGCGCGGCGCGCGCATACATCAAAGGGCTCGAACGGCGCGCCACCGAGGGCAAGCCGATCGATAAGATTCGCTCGGTCAACTCGGTCTTCGTGAGCCGCATCGACACGGCGATCGACAAGCTGCTGCAAGAGCGCATCGCCAAAGGCGACAAGCTCGAGCCGCTGCTCGGCAAGACCGGCATCGCAAACCTGAAGCTCACCTATCAAAAGTTCAAGGAGCTCTTCGAGGGTGACGATTTCGCGGCGCTCAAGCGCAAGGGCGGCGCGGTGCAGCGGCCGCTCTGGGCGTCGACCTCGACGAAGAATCCGAACTATCCCGACCTCATGTACGTCGACAGCGTCGTCGGGCCGGATACGGTCAACACGATGCCGACGCCGACGCTCGACGCGCTCCTCGACCACGGAAAGATCGTCCCGGATACGGTCGAAAGCAATCTGCCCGCCGCGACCGACGTGATGCGGGCGTTACAAGATGCAAAGATCTCCCTTTTCGACGTCACGCACCAGCTGCAAGTCGAGGGCGTCCAACTCTTCTCCGACTCCTTCGCCGCGCTGCTCGGTGCGATCGTCTACAAACAGAAGCTCCTCGAAACCGGCGGCGCCGAACGCGTGCGCATGACGCTGGGTCCTTCGCAGCCGGCCTACGATGCGGCGCTCGAGCAATTGGCGTCGGCCGACTTCCTCAAGCGCTTATGGGGGCACGACGCGACGCTCTGGTCCAGCGATCCCGCGCACATCGCCATCATCAAGAAGTCACTGGGATGGCTCGACATCCAGCAGCACATGCTCGAAGAGGTGCCGGGACTCAAGTCGTTCACGCGCGAGACCAAGGAGAGTTTCGACGCGGCGGTCGTCTGCGGGATGGGCGGGAGCTCGCTCGCCCCCGACGTCATTGCCGATACCTTCGGCGAGTTCGAGGGCTATCCGAAGCTCTTCGTGCTCGACTCGACCTGCCCTCAGCAGATCAAGGAGCTCGAAGAACAGATCCAGATTCCGTCGACGCTCTTCATCATCTCGAGCAAGAGCGGCACGACGACCGAGCCGAACGCCTTCTACGCCTACTTCCACGAAAAGGTCTCCAAGCAGGTGGGTGCGGCGACGGCGGGGCGTAAGTTCGCCGCGATCACCGACCCAGGATCGACGCTCGACAAAGAGGCCCAGGAGACCGGCTTCCGAGCCGACTTCCAAAACGACCCGAATATCGGCGGCCGCTACTCGGCGCTCTCGTTCGTCGGCGTCGCGCCCTCGGCGATCGCCGGCTACAACGTCAGCCTGTTGCTCGACCGCGCGCTCGGCGCGATGCACGCCAACGATCGTTCGGTCGAGCCGCGCGAAGCACCGGGCGTCCGATTCGGCGCGGCGATCGGCGGGCTCGCCGTCAAAGGACGCGATAAGCTGACGATCATCACGCACCCCGACGTCAAAGCGTTCGGGGCGTGGGCCGAACAGCTCATCGCCGAATCGACCGGCAAGCTCGGCAAGGGCATCGTCCCGATCGAAGGCGAACCGCTTGGCACCCCCAACGATTACTCCGACGACCGGACGTTCGTTTACGTCGGAGCGAATCTGCCGGATCCCGAGCCCGGCGTCGAGGAGAAGCTGCGCGCGCTCGAAGGTGCCGGTCATCCCGTCATTCGGCTCGCGATGAACGACCCGTACGATCTGGGCGAGCAGTTCTACCTCTGGGAGATCGCCGTCGCCGCCGCCGGCGTGATCCTCGGCATTGACGCGTTCGATCAGCCCAACGTCCAGGAGTCGAAGGACAACACCGTGGCGCTGCTCGCGCAGTACGCGCGTAACGGCAGCTTCGACGAACCCAAGGCGAACGTCGACGGCCCCTCCTTCACCGTGACGTATCTCTCGGGCAGCAGCGGGATCGCCGCGCAGACGCCGGTGCAAGCTCTGGCCGGGCTTTTCGCGCAGCTGCGGCCGCACGATTACAACGCGATCACCGCGTACGTCGCGCGAAACCCGACGCACGCCGCGCTGCTCGGCGAACTCCGCCTAAAGATCCGCGACGCTCACCGCATCGCGACGACCGTCGGATTCGGTCCGCGCTTCCTGCACTCGACCGGACAGCTTCACAAGGGCGGCCCGGATACGTGCGTCGTGCTCCAGATCACTGCCGACGATCCCGACGATCCGATGATTCCCGGAATGAACGTCGGCTTCCGCACCCTGCTGGCCGCACAGGCGCTCGGCGATTGGATGTCGCTCGACAAACGTAACCGCCGCGGCGTCCGCGTGCACCTCAAGGGTGCGATCGAACCGGCGCTGCGCGCATTGGTTGCGGCCGTCGACGAAGCCCTCGCGGTACGCGCGTGATCGCACCAAGGTTTCGACGCCAGACGCTAACGGAAAGGATGTAACCGGCTGATGCAGCTTGGTATGGTTGGTCTCGGGAAGATGGGCAACTACATGACGCAGCGCTTGATCCAAGGCGGACATCAGGTGATTGCGTACGATCGCGACCCGCAAGCTGTCAAAGCGGCCGTCGCGGTCGGGGCGGTCGGGGCGGAGAGCCTCGCCGACATGGTCGCGAAGCTAACCGTCTCGCCGAAAGTATCGTGGGTGATGGTGCCGGCAGGCGCGCCAACCGACGAGACGATCCATCAGCTCGCCGACGCAATGGGCGCCGGTGGAATCATCATTGACGGCGGCAACACCAACTATAAAGATGGACTTCGCCTCTACGCCGACTGCAAAGCGAAAGGCGTCTCGCTGATCGACGCCGGCACGAGCGGCGGCGTGTGGGGCCTCAAAGAGGGCTACTGCCTGATGGTGGGCGGCGAGGACGGGCCGGTGAACCACTGCGAGCCAATCTTTCTCACGCTCGCGCCGCCCAAGGGGTACGCACACGTCGGGCCGCCCGGCGCCGGTCACTTTTCGAAGATGGTCCACAACGGCATCGAGTACGGTTTGCTTCAGGCCTACGGTGAGGGCTTCGAAATCCTGCGGGACTCGCAGTACAAATACGACCTCGGCCAAATCGCCGAGCTCTGGCTGCACGCGAGCGTCGTGCGCTCGTGGCTGCTCGAGCTGCTCGTGCTCGCCTTCAAAGACGATCCGGGACTCGAGGGGATCCGCGGTTACGTCGATGACACCGGCGAGGGCCGCTGGACGGTCGAGGCCGCGATAGACGAGAACGTCCCAGCGCCGGTCATCACGCTCGCGCTGCTCGCGCGCATGGCGTCTCGTCAAGACGAGTCGTTCAGCGCGAAGGTCGTTGCGGCCTTACGCAATCAGTTCGGGGGGCACGCGGTCAAGAGCGAGAGCCATGCCTGACGAGGCGATCGCCGCCGCACCGCCCTACGTGGCGGGTGACGGTGCCGCGATCAACCCGCTTCGCGCGGGCCTGCCCGTCGAGCAGATCACCAACCCATGCAGCGCCGTCTTTTTTGGCGCGAGCGGAGACCTTTTCAAGCGCATGCTCCTGCCGGCGGTCTACTCGATGCGGTTGCGCGGCACCCTGCCGACCGATTTCGCGCTCGTGGGATTCGCGCGGACGGCGTACGATGACAACGCCTTTCGTGAGTACTGCCGTCAACAGCTCGAGCTTTTCATGCCGGCCGATCAAAAGCCGGAAGGTGGCCTCTGGGACGATTTCGCGCGGAGAATCAGCTACGTCACCGCCGATTTCAACGACACGCGCCACTTCATCGCACTCAAGCAACGCTTGGCCCAGAACGACGAGCAGTTCGGGACCGCCGGCAATCACCTCTTCTACCTCTCGACGCCTCCTTCGGTCTTCCCCGAGATCATCAAGCACCTCAAAGGCGCCGGCCTCGAGAAGAGCGAGACCGGCTGGACTCGGATCGTCGTCGAGAAGCCCTTCGGCACCGACCTCGAGTCGGCGCGGAAGCTGCAGAGCGCCATCGAGGCGGTCTTTCCCGAGAACGAGATTTACCGGATCGATCACTACCTCGGAAAGGAGCCGGTGCAGGACATCATCGCACTGCGCTTCGCCAATACGATCTTCGAGCCGATTTGGAACCGTAACTACGTGCAGAACGTGCAGATCACGTCGGCCGAATCGCTCGGCGTCGAGGAGCGCGGCGGCTACTACGACCACGCCGGCGCGCTGCGTGACATGATTCAGAACCACGTCATCAACCTGCTCGCGCTGGTCGCGATGGAGCCGCCGATCAGCTCGGCCGCCGACGACATCCGCAGCGAGAAGTACAAGGTGCTCTCGGCGATCGCGCCGCCCGCGCACGCCGACGTCTGGTCGGTCTCGGCGCGCGGCCAGTACGGCCCCGGTGCAATCGACGGCCAGCCCGTGAAGGGCTACCGCCAGGAGAAGGACGTCGCACCCGACTCGAACACCGAGACGTTCGCGGCGGTAAAGTTCTACGTCGAGAACTGGCGGTGGGCCGGCGTGCCGTTCTACCTGCGCTCCGGCAAGCGCCTTCCGCGCAAGATCGCCGAGATTGCCGTCACGTTCAAGCCAATTCCGCACCGCTTCTACGGCGATTCGACCGACCACATCGACCCGAACGTGCTGGTCATCAAGATCGAGCCCGAGGAAGGCATCTCGATGCGCTTCGAAGCCAAGGTACCCGGCCCCAAAGAGCACGTGCGCAGCGTCTACATGGATTTCAACTACGGGAGCGGCTTCGGCGTCGAATCGCCGCCGGCGTACGAACGTCTGATCGGCGACGTGATGCTCGGCGATCAGACGCTCTTCACGCGCTGGGACGCCGTCGAGCGCGCGTGGGAGCTGGTCTCCCCGATCCTCGAGGTCTGGCAGCATACCAAGGATTTCTCGTTTCCCAACTATGCCGCCGGAAGCCAGGGCCCACAGAGCGCCTACGAACTCTTCCCAGATTGGCGGCAGTTGTGACCTTGGACTTGCGGATCGTCCTCTCGGAGCTGGTCACGCAGTACCGCGTGCGTAGAAGCGATATAAGCGTCGCGACGATGACGATCGTGGTCTTCTTCGAAGAGCCAACGATCGGCGAACTCGCACGCAACCGCATTCGAACGCTCGCATCCAAACATCCGTCGCGCGTCATCGTGCTCGACGGGACGCAGGACGCGTCGCTACATCGCGTGGAGGCCGACGATTGGATCGAGCTCGGCGCGAAGGCGACCGGCGCCGAGTCGCTGCGCTCGGCGGTCGGCGTGCTCCGCATCCCAGATGCACCGGTCGTACTGCTCTGGATCGCGCGCGGGATCGCGGGCGATCCCCGCTTCGCCATGCTCTCCGAGCACGTCGCGACAATCGTTTACAATAGCTCGCTGCTCGACGTCGGGCACGACGCCCTCTGCGAACTGGTCGAATACGTCGAGCAGCATCCGCGACTGCCCGTCGCCGATATCGCTTACCTGCGGCTGGCGCCGTGGCAGGAGAGCGTCGCGATCTTCTTCGACGGACCCGAGATCGGGGAGCTCTTCAAGCTGCGCCGCGTCGAGATCGCGTGCGGCTCCGAACCCGAAGCTTTTTATTTGCTGGGCTGGATGGCGAGCCGGTTGCAATGGACGCCCTACGCCAGCAACGCCCTGCTGAACCGCCAGGGCGAGCGCATCGAGTTCGAGATTCGGCGCGAGGGCGAGCCGCGGCGCATCCAGCGCGTAGCGTTGAGCTCCGGGCACTCCGACTTCGTCGCGCAGGTCGACGAGCGCGCCGAGACGATCCAGCTGAGCGTAACCGGCTCGAGCCGGCATCCGCAGCGCTTTCGGCCGATCAACAACCCGGGCATCGCAGCGCTCGTCGAGCGCGCGATTCTCTGGGGACACAACGACCGCATCTTCCACGACTCGCTCGCCGCGGCGGGTCGGGTCCTCTCGCGCGTCGAGGGCTGATCTTGCGAGACCGCGGCGAGGTGCAGGTCTATCGCGATCCCGCGACGGTCGCGCGAGCGCTCGCCGATCTCTTCGTCACCACCGGGCGTTTGGCGACGGCCGACCGCGGATCGTTTCACGTCGCGCTCTCCGGCGGAAATACACCGCGCGCCGCCTACGAGCTGCTCGCAAGCCCGGAGTTTCGCGAGGAGCTCTCGTGGAGCGACGTCTTCGTCTATTTCGGCGACGAGCGGTGCGTCCCGCCGGACGACGAGCAGTCGAACTACCGGATGGCGGAGCGAACCTTTCTGGACTCGGTCGCAATCCCGCGAGCGAACGTGCATCGTATCAAAGGCGAGATCGATCCGCAGCTGGCAGCCCAGCAGTATGCCTCGGTGCTGCGGGCGGACCTCGGCGATCCGCCGGCGTTCGATCTGGTGCTGCTCGGGCTGGGAAGCGACGGCCACACGGCTTCGCTCTTTCCGGGGACGCCGCCGGACACCGACGACGATGCGCTGGTGCGCGCCGTCTACGCAGCGTCGCAGATGATGTGGCGGGTGACGATAACGCCGAAGGTGATCAACCGAGGCCGCACGGTCGCCTTTGCAATCGACGGCGCCGAGAAATCCGAGATCTTCGCCGCGGTTTACGAAGGGCCGCGAGATCCGGTCAAGTATCCGGCACAGATCGTGCATCCGGTATCGGGGCGCCTGATCTGGCTCGCCGACACGTTGGCTGCCGGCGCGATCGGAGAGCGGACGGGCTGAAGCGCCTCATCCTCAACGCCGACGATTTCGGGATCGCGCCGGAGCTCAACGAGGCCGTCGAGCGCGCGCACCGAGACGGCGTACCACGCAGCGCGAGCTTAATGGTTGCGGCGGGCGCCGGGGTTTCGCTTCTTCTTCCGCCCGGGCGTGCGCGTGCAGCTGGCCGCGGAGATTCGAGCGCAGTTCGAGCGCTTCGCCGCGACCGGCCTCGCGCTCGATCACGCCGACGCACAGAACCACATGCACGTCCATCCGACCGTCTTCCGGCTGATCGTCGAGGTTGGGGCGTGAGTACGGCCTGCGCGCGATCCGCATTCCTCGGGAGCCCGGCAACGGGACGTGGAGCATCGCGCCCTGGCTCGCCTTGATGCGCACGCGCGCCAAGCGTGCGGGCCTGGTCTGCAACGATTACGCGCTCGGCGTGGACGACGCCGGCACCCTCACGGAGAAGCGCGTCCTGCAGTTGCTCGACTCCATTCCCGATGGCGTCACCGAGATGTTCTTCCATCCCGCTACCGCGTCGTTCGCCGGCGCCGACCGCGGAATCGAGCGGTACCAATGGAGCGCCGAGCTCGCCGCGCTGACGGCCGTTAACGGGAGCACGCTACGGCGCGAGCGCTTTGGAACCGAGCGTTTGGAGGGTCACGCCATTCTCGGTCAGCAGCGTGCCTTCGACGCGCTGCAGCTCGACGACCGCCTTGTTTAGATCGGTCTGCGCCAGCAGCTCGCGCGCGCGCGCTTGATTGAGCTGAACCTGCCGCTGCAGCACGAGGAACGTCGTCGACGAGCCGTTATGGAACTTGCGAACCTCGCTTTGGTAGACCGCGTCGGCCGACTGGCGGGCCTGGCTCGAAGCGGAGAGTCGTGAAAGTGCCGATTCATACGATTGAAGGGCGTTGCGCGCATCAAAGCTGATCCGCTCGGCGACGCCCTGCATTAGAAGCTGCGCCTGATGCTCCTGCTCGCTGGCTTGTCCCTTTAAGCCACGCACGAGATTTCCTTGGAGCGGCTGCGTCAGCAAGATCGCAAAGTTATAAGTCGGGAACGCGAAGGCCCACATGTTATGGTAAGCCCAGGGCAATTGGCCCTGCGTGTTCGGCGGCGGCGTCGGGCAGGTAAGATCGGGATTGTTACAGACCGCCGTATAGAGCGGACTGGAGGGTTGCAGCGGGTACGGGATCCCCGCGAAGCCGTTGCTCTGCACCGTCACCAAGAAATCCAGCTGCGGTAGCGCTTGGTTCTTGGCAAACTTGACGTTGACGTCGGCAATCTTCTTCTGGTCGGCTGCCTGACGGACTTCCGGCCGGTTCACCATCGCTTCCCTGACGACCGCCGCGAGATCCGGCGCCGTCGGCAACTGCAGCACGGAGGTCGTCGGCACCAAATTGGCGCTCCAAATCGGATCGGCAGGATTCGCGACGATCAAGCCTTTGAGATTGTTCTGAATCTCGGAGACGCTCTCAAGCGCCGAGAAGACGTTGTCTTGAAAAGTCGACACTTGGGTCGAGGACTCGACGGCGTCGATCGGCGCGGCCGCTCCGCGTTTGGCGAGACGAACGACGCTCGCCTGCTGTACGATCGCCTCCTTCAGCGCATCTTCTTGAATGGCGACGTTGCGCCACGCGGCAACCAGGCTCCAATAGGCGTCCGAGACTTGGGAGATCGTGTTGGACGAGTCGACCAGCGCTTGCGCGTCGCTCGCATCGGCGCTTATCGAGGAGACCTTGAGCTGCCGTTTCGGAGCGTTCATCCCGGCGTTGCGGAGGAGGGGTTGCGTAACCGCTACGTTGAGCGACGCGAGGTAGTAGGGGTAGAACGGCGCAAACGCGTTCAACCCCGTATTATTGAAGGTGCGCGATTGTTGGATTCCGGCCGTATACTGGGTGCCGTTCACCGTCTGACCCCCGACGCCATATTGTAGCGTCGATTGATTCTGCACGATGTCTTGGAACCCAGGACCTGAAAAGAACAAGTTCTGGGGAGGCTGCAGCGAAAAACTCGAGGTTGGCTCGACCTTGAAGTTTACGTCGAACGCGCCCTTTGCCTGAATGATCTGATAGGCCGCGATTCGCGTGTTCGACGCAGATACGGCCAGGTTCGGATTCTTCAGGAGCGCCATGCCGATCGCATCGGCCAGCGCGATTCCGACGAACGGCTGTTGCGTCACGCCGACGATCGTGGCGGCGGTTGGAGCAACCTTCGGCGCCTCATAACCCGGCGCGACGCTCGGCACGATGGGCAAGACGGCCGACGGCACGGGTGTCGGCGCCGTCGCGTGAGCCGGCCCGTTTTTGGCCGCCGGTTCCGCCGAGATGCGCTGAAGCGGTAAGAGCGCCGTCGCCAAAGCCGCAGCGGCAACCAGGGCGGAGAGTGCGCGAGTCTTCGTCATGTTATTCCCCCAAGGCCACGCCGATGCGCGGCCTCCTCAACAGCAGAACGAGTGGTGCGAGACCGAGCGTAATCACCGCGACCCAGCGCGACGTATCGGCGTACGATTGCACGGCCGACTGCGCCGAGACGAGAATCCTCAAATGCTCCATGGCGACGGCGTTCTGCGTGCCGCCTTGAGAGAGCACGAACTGTTGTGTCGGCTGGTGGGCCAGCGTTTGCGTCGCGGCAAGCTCGGTCTGATGGACGGTGAAGCCTCGCACCAATATCGTGATCAGAACGGCGGCGGCGATGCTGCCGCCGATCTGACGCGAAAGATTGTAAAAGGCCGCGGTTGCCGGAACCGCCGCATCCGGCACGCTTCCGAGAACGGCGACGGAAAGCGGCACGAATATCTGCGAGAGGGCGATGCCGCTGACGATCAGGGGCACGATCAAGGCGTGGAAATCGGATTGCGGGGTCGTGATGCCCGCCAGCATCCAGTTGGAGAGCGCCAGCAGCACGAAGCCGATCGCCGCCGAGATGCGCGGATCTACGATGCCGCGCCCAGCGAGGACGGCCGTAATCGGCGTAAAGAGCAAGACCGCGCCGGCGCGAATCATGATAGTCGTTCCCGAGAGCGTCGCGGTAAAACCGAGCGAATTGATCAAATACTGCGGCAGAATGATAATCGAACCGTAGAGGCTCACGCCGAGCACGGCGCCGAGGATGCTTCCGGCGGCCACCTGACGCATCTTCAGCACCTTGAGATCCACGACCGGGGCCGTCGAACGGAGCGTCCACCACACAAAAGATGCGATGCCCGCTACCGAAAAAAAGGTGAACCACTTAATCCTCGCGTCGTCGAACCAGTCGTATTGCTGGCCGTTCTGAAGAACGAACTGCAGCGAACCGAGGCCGATGCACATGAGGATGAGGCCGACCCAGTCGAGCCGCATGTAGCGGCCCTCTTGCGGATTGCGCAAGTAGTTCCAGATCAGAATGGCGGCGATGGTGCCGATCGGTATGTTGATGAAGAAGATCCAGTGCCAGTTCCAGTTGTCGGTGATCCAACCGCCGATCCACGGTCCGAGCGCCGGCCCCACGATCACGCCCATCGCGAAGACGCCTTGCGCTTTGCCTTGTTCTTTGAGGCCATAGGTGTCGCGCAGAATCGCTTGCGACGTGGCGATCAGGCCGCCGCCGCCGAGCCCTTGAATTAGGCGCCAGAAGACCAGCTGACCGAAGCTACTCGAAAGCCCGCACATCAGCGAGGCGATGGTGAAGATGACGATCGAGGTAAAAAAGTACTGACGCCGGCCGAAGCGCGCGGCAAACCACGGGTTGAGCGGGATCACCACTACGTTGGCGATGAGATACGCCGTCACCACCCAGACGCCGAGGTCTACGCCGATGCCGAAGTTGCCCTGGATGTTCGGCAGCGAGACGTTGACGATCGTCGTATCGATGATCTCGAGCAGCGTCGCGGTGATGACCGCAATACTGATGATGACCCTGCGCGCGCCGTGCTCGACGACCGGGCTTTCGTAGGTGCTGCGGATCACGGGTTACTTCACGTTGACGTAGGTTTCGACGCTCATTCCCGGCCGCAACGGCATGTTCGGAGGCGTCTCGTCAACGTCGATGCGCACCGGAATGCGCTGCGTCACTTTGACGAAGTTGCCGCTCGCGTTTTGAGCCGGTACGAGCGCATACGTGTTCTCCGAGGCGGGGTTGATCGAAGCGACGTGTCCGCGGAACGTTTGGCCGTGATACGCGTCGACTTTGATATCGACCGGCTGGCCTACGCGCATCTTGCCCATCTGCGTCTCTTTGTAGTTGGCGGTGATGTAGACCTTATGCGGAATGATCGTCATGAGCGTCATGCCGGCGCCGACGGTCTGCCCCACTTCGGCGCTCTTCTGCCCGACGTACCCGTCGATTGGCGAGTAGATATGCGTGTAGTTGAGGTTCTGCTTTGCGAGGTAGAGTTGCGCCGCGGCCGCTTCGACTTGGCTCGGATCGGACGCCTGCGAGAGCTTGCCTTGGGCCGTCGTCAGCCCACCCGACGCCGCACTCACCGCTGCGCTCGCGGCCCCGACGCGACCTTGTGCCGCGGCGATGTTCGCTTCGGCCATGGCGACCTGATCCTGCGCTGCACGCAGCTGCGCGGCCGCGCCGGCGGCTTGCGCGCGCGCGGCGTCGAGCTGCTGCGATGCGACGTCTCCCGTGCTCACGAGCGAGCTGACGCGCGCCAGATCCGCCTGAGCCTTGTTGTAGGCTTGCTGCGCTGCGGGCACCTGTCCTTGGGCCGTGTGCAGTTGCGCGTTGGCCTGCACGACGGCGTCTTGTGCCACCGGTACTTGTGCCTGCACGTTGGCGATTTGCCCCGCAGCTTGCGAGATGCCGCCCTGCCCCTGCGTTGTGTTCGAGCGCTGATTGGCTACCGCGAGATCGTACTGGGCTTGCGCCTGCCGGAGCTTTGCCTGCTCGTCCTTGTTGTCGAGCACGACCAGCAGCTGCCCGCGCCGCACGGGCTGATTGGTATCGACCAGTATTTGATTGATGCGTTCGGGGATCTTACTCGTCACCGCGACTTCGTCGGCGGCGACGTGGGCGTCGTCGGTCCCTTCGTGAGAGAACATAAAGCTCAACACCGGGATGCCCCAAACGAGCAACGCGATCAGCGCGATCGCCCCCACCACGATGAACACGAGGCGCTTGCGCGGGGGCGACGGCGGCGGCTCGAGATCCGAATCCAACTCGGGCGCGGCCCTGCCGGGACCGTTGCGCTTCCGCTCCGTGACGGCTTTTTGCTGATCTGCCTCTCGCGTATCCATTACGAGTTCCTTACCCCATTGAGAAAGACGTCGATGTAATATCGAAGCGCGGTGTCCGGATCGCCCTGGTGTAGCTCGGAGTCCGGAAACTTTTTGCGGCCGAGTGCGTGCATGAAGACCAGGCCGAGGAAGACCATCGCAAGCTTTCGCGAATCGCCGCGCAGCTCGCCGGCTTCGATGCGCCGCTGGAAGAACGCCG
>JBARBD010000232.1:0-1883 GCA_049792675.1 Vulcanimicrobiaceae bacterium
CACCGGAACTTTGCGGTCTAGCATAGTAGGGGGGTTAGCAAACTGCAATCCCCCACCCAGAAATTGCCGACCCGCCCATCCGGGACCGGCGGCGCCTCGGTTAGCCCGGATTATTCATAACAGAGGGAAGAAAAGTGCCTCCATGTGTATCTAAGATGTTGGGTAACAAGCATCTTTGACAGCGCAGGGAGGCACAGAATGGTTGAGCAGTCTGCTTTTCGCTTGACGTTCGATTTTCTCACATCGAAGCCGGTTGTGGTAGAGCCCTCAGCGGGCCAGGTTTCCAGCGATGCCGGCCTGTTGCCTTTTCGTCAGCTCGACGATCGGCTGGGGCTAACGCGGCAGTTCGTCGAAGCTCTGACCGATCGGCGGCACGTCGGTTACCTCGATCATAGCTTTCTGGAAATGACACGCATGCGGATCTACGGCATTCTCGCCGACTACCCCGACCAGAACGATCACGACGTGCTGCGAAGCGATCCGATCTTCAAATTGATCTGCGATCGCCCGATCAAGGGCGCCGATCTCGCCAGCCAGCCGACACTTTCCCGCTTCGAGAACGCCATCGGCACAGGCTCGTTCTTTCGGCTGCGCGACGTCTTGCTCGACCAGTTCATCGCCTCGTTTCCCCGGCCGCCGAAGCACCTGACGCTCGATATCGACCCTTTCGACGATCCCACGCATGGCCAACAACAGTTAACGTTTTTTCACGGCTATTACGAGCAGTATCAATATCTGCCGCGTGCGATCACCTGCGCCGAGAACGATCTGGTGGTGTCCGTCTGCCTGCTGCACGGCACGGCCCATGCGGCGTTGGGGGCGGCGGACGACGTGGAGTACGTTGTTCACCGTTTGCGGGAAGTTTGGCCGGGTGTGCGGATTCATGTCCGTGGGGACAGCGGCTTGGGTGTGCCCTCGATGTACGATGGCTGTGAGCATTTGGACATCGAGTATACGCTGGGGATGGGCATGAATGCGCGGCTGAAAAGGCTCAGTGATCCGCTGTTGGACGAGGCCGTCGCCCGCCGGGATGCCACCGGCGAATCGCAGCGTTTGTTTACAGCCTTCTGGTATCAGGCTGAATCGTGGCCCGCCCAACGCTGGGTAATCGTCAAATGTGAAGCCAATGCCGAAGGCACCAACCGACGGGCGGTAGTCACCAATCGGCTGGGTGCCTTCGTCTTGCCTGGCGCGGCTTACGATGGTTACGCCGATCGCGGCGAGAGCGAGAACCGCAACAAGGAACTCAAAACTGGCTTACAGGCGGATCGGCTCAGCGACCATCGCTACTTCGCCAATTTGTTTCGCCTGTATCTGCATGTGGCCGCGTACAACTTGCTGGTTCGCATGCGTCAAGCCGTCGTGAACCCGCCTTCCCCATCAGCACGGGAAGAGGTTCCCCTGGAAGCCTTGAGCGGTCGCAAGCGCCGCCGCTGGCATAATCTCCGTCGCGAACACGACCCGCTGGGCGAAGGCCAGCCCTGCACCTGGCGGACGCGACTGATCAAAGTGGGGGCCTATGTGCGGGAAACGACACGTCGGGTGGTGGTGGAGATCTCGGCCAACTGGCCCTATCTGCACCACTTCCAGCACGTCAGCCAACGCATTCTGGCTGCGAGCGGCGCTGCTCTTAACACCAGTTAAATCTGCCGAGCAACTCGCTTCTCCACACCTCCGCGGGCTTCTCGCCGTGGGGGAAAGGGGGCGGTGTGTCTGTCTCCTGGCCCCCACGTCCGTTCTCTGACCAATTACCCTCAATCTCGCCGCTCACGGTCGATCTGACTCGGTTTGTGAATAATCCGGGTTAAAGGCACAATCCAGACGCCGTAGCGGCGGGAACGCTCGATGTTCCTGCGGATCTGTTCGACGTACTCGCAATCAGT
>JBARBD010000233.1:0-8756 GCA_049792675.1 Vulcanimicrobiaceae bacterium
AAGTCGCCGTGTGCGAGGGCGATGCGGTTGAAGAACATGCGCTGCTGATCGTGTTAGAGGCTATGAAGATGGAACATCGCATCGAAGCCTCGGTCGCCGCTACCGTCAAAGCCGTGCTCGTGAAGGAGGGGCAAATCGTCCCCGGCGGTACCCCACTCGTGGAGCTGTCTTGACCGGACTCGAAGGATGACGCTTCCTAAATCGGTGACGCTCTTCGAGATGGGCGCCCGCGACGGACTGCAGAACGAGCGCGCCGTGATCTCGACCGACGACAAGGTGCGCTATATCGACCTGCTCTCCGAAACGGGATTGAAGTGGATCGAAGCGACGTCGTTCGTCAGCCCAAAGGCGATTCCGCAGCTCGCCGACGCCGCCGAACTCTTCGCGCGCATCCGTAAGGCGCCAGGCGTGCGTTATCCGGTGCTCGTGCCGAACCTCAAAGGTTACGAGCGCGCAAAGGCAGCCGGCGCCGACGCGATCGCCGTCTTCACGGCGGCCTCCGAAGAGTTCACCAAGCGAAACATCAACATGACGATCGACGAATCGCTCGAGACGTTTCGCGCGGTCGTCGCGGCGGCGAAGCGCGACGGTCTCTGGGTGCGCGGCTACGTCTCGACCGCGTTCGGCTCGCCCTTCGGCGACGCGGTCACGCCGCAGATGACCGTCGACGTGAGTCTCAAGCTCGTGGAAATGGGCTGCGACGAGCTGTCGATCGGCGATACGATCGGCGTCGCGGTCCCGAGCCAGGTCGAAGCACTCGTGCCGCTCCTCGCCCGGGAGATTCCGATCGACTCTCTCGCGCTCCATTTCCACGACACGCGCGGAACCGCGCTCGCCAACGTCTACGCCGGGCTGCAGCAGGGCGTCGCAAAGTTCGACGCGTCGTCCGGCGGGCTAGGCGGCTGCCCGTACGCCCCGGGCGCGACCGGCAACGTCGGCACCGAGGACGTCCTCTACCTGCTCCACCAGATGGGCATCCAGACCGGCGTCGATCTCGCAAAAGTCCGCAAAGCGTCGCGCTTTATTGCCGGCGTCGTGGACCACGCGCTGACGAGCAAAGCCTATCAGGCGTTGGAAGCCGCCGACGCGCTAGCGGCGCGATAACGGGATCACGAAGCGAGTCGCCGTGTGCGACTCGGTATAGGCGCTGATCTTATTGTCGACCAGGCCGGCCGCAATGCAGGCAGCGCGGACGTCCGCGTCGGTCGGAAGCGCGCCGCGCCCCTTGGGATGAAAGATCCAAAGCGCGCCGTCCGGCCGTAGATGCATCGCGGCCCGCGCGACGCGTACGAGATCGCGCGGCGAGTCGACGTGCAGGAAGATCAGGTCGTAGTGGGTGCGCAGCGCCTGCGAGGCGCCCTTAGCCAGGCGCGTGTTGAGCGCGGTCTTGAACTCTTCTTCGTGACGCCCGACCAGCGCGACGTGCGCGCCCGTCTCGACGCCGAGCTTTTCGAAGAGCGTGCGTCCGGAGTAGTCGCGTTCGGGCCGGCGCATCATGAGAAATCGAGGTTCTTGGGCTTGGGTGGAATCTCCGTGTAGCCCATCGGGCGATCCCACCAATCGTGACGCCGGATGCGCAGCTTGGTTTCGTCGGGCGGCGGCGGGAGCCGCAGTTCGATCGCGCGTGCGTAAGCGGCAAGATAGCGGTCGATCATCCGCTCGGCGCTGAACTCGCGCTCGACGTGGGCGCGGCAGGCGCGGCGGTCGAGCGCGGCCAAGCGCGGAACCTTTGCGACCGCCTCGTCGACGTTCTCGCAGAGAAAGCCGGTCACGCCGTCGACGACGATCTCCGGAATCGACCCCATGCGCGCGCCGAGCACCGGCGTGCCGCAGGCCATCGCTTCGATCATCGTCAACCCGAAACGCTCCGGCCGCGTCGTCATGTGGACGAGCGCGAGCGCGTTGGAGAGCAGCTCGTTGCGCGCCTCGCGTTCGACCGCGCCGAGAAACTGCACTCGATCGCCGTCAACGTGCGGCTCGACTTGCTCGCGGAAGTACGCATCGTCCTGCGAAATGGCGGCAATTTTCAAGCGCACGCCGGCGCGCCTGGCGATCTCGATCGCGAGATGCGTTCCCTTCTCCGGATGGAACCGCCCTAGAAAGCAGAGATACTCACCCGCTTTTTCCTCGAAGGTGAACTGTGATGCGTCGATGCCGTTGTACGTCGTCGCGAGGTAGTCGAGGCCAGGATCGCGGTCGGCGTTTGAGATCGAGCAGTAGAAGCTGCGCACCGCGCCGGCGTAGTACGCCCCCAGGATCTGCGGCGAGGAGAAACCGTGCACCGTCGTCAGCATCGGGGGCGTCTCGGAGCCGAGCGCGTAGGTCAGCGGCTTCCAGTCGAGGTTGTTGTGGATCAGGTCGAAGTCGCGCGCGCGGCGGAAGAGCTCGCCGATATGCAGCGCGGTGAAGACCTCGTCGTTGAGGGCCGGATCCTCGTTGAGCCCAACCGGCACGACCGAAGCGAGCTTCCCTTCAAAACGCGAGTTTCCGGTGGCAAAGAGCGTGACGTCGAGTCCGCGGCGGCGCATCCCATCGGCAATGTCGAACGCGACCTGCTCCCACGGACCGTAGCCCGGCGGCGGAGCCGGCCAGGAGATCGCGGCCAGCACGGCGAGCCGCACCCCGCTCAGCTCCACGGCTTACCGATCGTCGTCGACGACGCGATCGTCGCGCTTCGCGATCGCGAGATTGAAGTGCGTGCTCCGGATGAGCTTCTCCATCGAGACTTCGGAAAAAGACGGCACCGGCTTCGCGCGTGCGTAGTCGAACATATCGCTCAGGTCGTCGTCGGTAACGTCGCGCTGCCCCATGTTCCCAAGCCCCCAGTTCTTCTCGATGAACTTCGTGATCGAAGTCGATTCGCGCCGCGTGTGCGAGACGTACGGCGCCGCGTGCGGATCGTGCTCGTCGTACCCCGAGCGCGCCCACGCCGAGATCGCCACGATCGGGATGCGAAAGCCCCAGGTCGTGCCGTCAGGCCCGGGCGGCGGCGCGACGTGATCGTACCATCCCCCCGAATCGTCCCAGGTCAGGATCATCGCGCTATTCTTATAATAGTTGCACTGCGGTGCGGCGTGCTGGCTCTGCGCGACCGCGAGATAGATCGAACCGACCCAGCCCGGCCCGGCGGCGCTCAGGCTGCCGGCGTGATCCGACGAGACGCGGTTGGGCATCACGAACGAGACCGCAGGCAGCCGGCAGTTCTGGATATCGCTCAAAATCGTCCCCGACGGCGTGATTACGTTGCGCTCCCAGTCCGGTCCGTAGCGAACTTTGCGGAACGCCTCGTAGATGTTGACGGCCGGATCGCTCGCGTCGTCGTAGGCACCGGTGTAGTACTTCCAGCTGATACCGTGCGCGTCGAGCAGATCGGCGATCGTTAGCTGATCGAAGCACGGAAAGACGCCGGGCGTAACGACCTCTTCGCCCTGGCCGAAGAGCGGCACCGTCGTTCCCGGCTTCGCGTCGCAGCCCCAGATCGCGTCGTCGGGATTACCCGCGACGCGGCTCTGCGCCGTTGCAAGCGTATAGTGACTCGGAAACGTCGGGACCAGACGCGGCGCAAAGTTCTCGTCGGCGAGCGCGTAGCGCGCGGCGAGCAGGTGGTAGATCGTCGTCTCGGCGGGCGGCAGATAGGCATAGGCGAAGCCCAGCGCAGGTGCCGGGAATCCGAGAAAACGCCTGACGGAATCGGTCGCGAAGCCGTCCATCTTTCCGCGATCCCATTCGCGCAGCAGCGACGCGTGGCTGTGGCTCGGATCGGCCGGGTACTCGAACGGCACCGCGCGCAGCTTCTGCGTCGCGCTGCCGACGACGGCGTTCTGCGACGTGTCGGCACCGGGATACGGGCCGCCGTGGGTGAGAACCGAGGCGGCGAAGAGATTGTCGAAACTGCGGTTCTCCTGCACCAGCACGATCACGTGCTCGATGGGGCTGCCCGCGACCGGCGCAATCGCGCCCAGTAACGTCAGGGCGGCGCCGGCCCAAATCATTGAATCAGGCCGTTCTTGAGCACCAGCTGCGGCTCGCGCAGCGCGCGCACGTCCTCGCCGAGATCGCGCGAGAGCAGGAGCAAATCGGCGGGCTCGCCGGCAGCGAGCAGCCCGTCGTGCAGGCCGATCAGCTCGGCGGCGACGGCCGTTGCCGCGTGCAGCGCCTGCTGTGGCGTCATCCCGAGCAGCGCCCACATCAGCTCGACTTCCTGCGCGTAATCCTCGTGATAGTTGTACGGCGTGCCGGCATCGGAACCGCCCGCGATCCGCACGCCGTTGTCGTAGGCATGCCGGATGTTCGCCAGCATTGCTTCGTTCAAGCCGCGCGCTTTTTCAATCACGTACTTCGGCTGCTGACCGTCCTCGAGGTGCGCGAGAATGCAGGTCGGCGCGCTCAGCGTCGGGACGAGATAGGCACCGCGCTCCTTAAAGAGCGCGATCGCTTCGTCGTCGAGCATCGTACCGTGCTCGATCGAGTCGATCCCGGCGCGTAGCGCGTTCTTGATGCCGGTCGTGCCAATCGCGTGCGCGGCGACCCGCAGGCCGTGGCGATGCGCTTCATCGATCGCCGCCGCGAGCTCGTCGGGCGTAAGCTGCGCGTTGCCGGGAACCGCGCCTTTGGTCAGGACGCCGCCGGTCGCGATCAGCTTGATGCAATCGGCGCCCGCAAGCATCTGCTCGCGCACCGCTTTGCGCGCGTCCCAAGGCGAATCGACCGCGCGCCCGATCGGCCAGCCATGACCGCCCGTCATGCAGAGCACCGCGCCGGCCATCCGCATGCGCGGGCCAGGTATGCGGCCTTCTTCGATCGCCTCGTGCACGTCGATCGAGATATTGTTCGAGCTGCCGACGTCGCGAATCGTGGTGACGCCGGCCTTCACCGATTTACGCGCGTTTTCGACCGCGCGCAGCAGACGCTGGTTCGGCGTCGTCGAGTGGATCATGCCCATCAAGTCGGGATCGCCGCTTCCCTCGAGGTGCGCGTGCGCGTTGACCAATCCGGGCGTCACGCAGGCGGCCTCGAGATCGCATTCGCCGCTCGCGGCGCGAATCTCGTGGACGCATCCGTCGGCGACGACGATATCGACGTTTTGCTTTGGCGGCTCTAGCGTGCCGTCGTAGAGAACTCCGGCTCGTACGATCATCGCCGGTCTATTCCACCGCCGGCGACCCGCGCCTTTCAGCGAAACGGGAAGTTCGTAAGGGTGCTGACGCCGCTGACGATGAGCTGCACCGCGATCGCAGCGACGATGATCCCGACGACGCGCCCGACCGCGTCGACGCCGGTCTCGCCAAACCACCCGGTAAACTCCTCCGCGCCGCGCATGAAGGCGTAGGTAATCGCCAAGACGACGATCGCGACGGCAACGAAGATCGCGCGGTCGACCGACGCATTGCCCGATCCGGGCGCCACCAGCGCGACGCTGACCGTCAGCGCTCCGGGACCGGTAATGATCGGAATACCCAATGGGAAGACCGACGGATCCTTAGGATGGGCCGTCGCCGCTTTCGCGCTGTCGGCGGTCTGGCTGTCGGTCTTCTCGGCAAAGACCATGTCGAAGCCGACCTTGAGCAAGAGCAGACCGCCGGCGATCTTGAATGCCCCCATCTCGACGCCGATAGCGCGCAGCAGCGCCTCGCCGACGAAGGCGAAGACGATCAGCGTCACGCCCGCGACGATCGTCGCGCGCAGCGCGATCTGCAGCTGAACCGCCCGCGGGCGTCCTTCGGTCAAGATGACGAATGCGGCCGCCGCTTCAATCGGATTGAGCATCGCGAGCAAGGTCACAAAGACGTAGAAAGCGTCGGCCAAGGCGGCGTTCACGCCGACCATCCCAGCTGGGCGTGCGCCGCCTTGGCGCGCCCGACGGCGACTTCGTCGACCGGCCCGTCGACGAGCATCGTGAAGTGCCCCATCTTGCGCCGCGCCACCGCGTGGCGCTTCCCGTAGACGTGCAGCACGATCGACGGATCGGCTAAGAGCTCGGGCACGCCGGTGAGATGGTCGCCCTTGCCTTCGCCGAGAATGTTCATCATGATCGCGTTGCTGAGCAGGCGCGGGGGCGAGAGCGGCAGGTCGCAGATCGCGCGCACGTGTTGCTCGTACTGCGAGCACGGGGTGACGTCGATCGTGTAGTGTCCGCTGTTGTGCGGGCGCGGTGCAATCTCGTTGACCAGCAGCTCGCCCGCCGTCGAAAGAAAGAACTCGACGCAGTAGGTGCCGACGATCCGCAGCCCGCGACCGATGACCGCCGCCATCGCCTGCGCGCGCGCCGCCGTCTGCGTATCGGTGCGCGCCGGAGCGATCGTCATCGCGAGGATCCCCCGGTCGTGCGTGTTCTCGGCAACCGGATAGGCAACGATCTCGTCGTGGGCGTTACGCGTCGCGATCACGCTTAGCTCGCACGCAAGCGGGACCATGCGCTCGAAGATCAGCTCGGCGCCGGCGGCTGCGTCGACCGCGGCGCGCGCTTCTTCGGCCGTCGCCGCTCGCCACTGGCCCTTGCCGTCGTACCCGCCGCGGACGGTTTTGATGACGGCCGGCAGGCCGACGCGCTCGATCGCCTTTTGGAGATCGGCGGCGCCTGCCACGCGCGCGAACGCGGTCGTCGCGAGCCCGGCTTCGCGCACGAACTCCTTCTCCCGCAAGCGGTTCTGCGTCACCTCCAGCACGCTGCTCGCCGGGCTGACGCGCTGCTCGAGCGATTCGAGCCGCCGCACCGAGCCGATGTCGATGTTCTCGAACTCGTAGGTGATCACGTCGCTCCGCCGGCCGAGCTCCTCGACGGCAGCCAGATCGTCATACGCGGCGACGATTTGCTCGTCGGCGACTTGGCCGCAGGGCGAATGCTCCTGCGGGTCGAGCGTGATGACGTGGTAACCCATCCGCTTGGCGTCGAGTGCGAACATGCGGCCGAGCTGACCGCCGCCGATCACGCCGATCCGCTCGACCGGCCTCAATCGAGAACGCTGGACGCGGCCGCGTCGTGCATCTTCTTCACGTACGCGGCGAGGCGTTGGGCGACGCCGGGATCGTGCAGTCCAACGATCCGCGCCGCGAAAAGCGCGGCGTTGATCGCGCCGCCGATTCCCATCGTGGCAACCGGCACGCCGGGCGGCATCTGTGCGATCGAGAGGAGCGAATCCAGCCCGGCCGCCTTCCCGGTGTCGACCGGGACGCCGATGACCGGCACCTGCGTCTTCGCCGCCGTCATACCGGGCAGATGCGCCGCACCGCCGGCTCCCGCGATGATCGCCGCCAGGCCGCGGCTCGCCGCCGACGCCGCATACTCGAACATCTCGTCGGGCATCCGATGGGCTGAGACGACCCGCACTTCGCACGGAATCTCCAGTTCGTCGAGCACGCTGCGCGCGTCAGACATCGTCTGCCAATCGCTGCGGCTGCCCATGATGATCCCAACGACCGGCTTAGCCTTTGCTTCCTGCGCCATCGCATGGATGGTTCGCGCCAACCCGATTTTGTCTTGCTGCAAGAAGGCGGGAAGCCCCGCGTCGAAGGGCGGGGCGTAATGGCTCGCTTTCTATTGGGTATCAACTATTGGCCACGGAAAAGCGCGATGTATATGTGGGAGCGCTTCGATATCGACGAGATCGGCGAGGATATGACGCGCATCAAAGCGCTCGGCCTCGACGTCGTCCGCTTCTTCCTGCGCTGGGAATCGTTCCAACCCGAGCCGGCAAAAATGAACCCCGATGTGCTGAAGCGATTCGACGCGACGATGGACCGCATCGCCGAAGCCGGCTTACGGGCGATTCCGACGCTCTTCTGCGGTCACATGAGCGGCGTCAACTGGCTGCCGGCATGGACGCTCGAACCACAAGAAGTCAAAGGGCGCTTTCGCACGATCGCCGGCGATCGCGTGGTCGATCGCGCGATCGGCGACTTCTACGCGAACCCCGAACTCCTTCGCGCGCAGCTGCTCTTCGCACGGCGGGTCGGCGAGCGGGTGCGCGACCATCCGGCGCTCTTCGCATGGGATCTCGGCAACGAGTTTTCCAACCTACGCGAGCCCGCATCGGCAGCCGATGCCGCCGCGTGGAGCGCGCGCCTGACCGACGCGTTGCTGGAAAGCTCCGGCGCGGCCGTGACCGCCGGCATGCACGGGGAAGACCTCGATAAAGACCGCAACATCCGCCCCTCGAGCATCGCCGTGCCCTGGGCGTTCGCGACGATGCACGGCTATCCGGTCTACAGCGCGTTCGCCCGCGACCGGATCGACACCAACGTCGTGCCGTTCCTTTGCCAGTTGCAGCAATCGTTCAGCAACAAGCCCGTGCTTTTCACCGAACTGGGCAACCCCGAATGCCCGCCCGGCAGCGACCGCGCCGGCGACTTCGCCTGTCTCAACGAAGAGGAGATGGCGCGATACGCGATCGGCGCGATCGATCGCCTCCAGGCTCGCGGCGCGCTCGGCGCGTTTTGGTGGTGCTGGGCCGACTACGACCCGGCGCTCTCGACGTTGCCGCCGTTCGATCTCGCGCCGCACGAGCTTCACTTCGGCATCGTGCGCAGCGATGGAAGCCCGAAGCCCGTCGCTGCGAGCTTGGCGCAACTCGCTCGCGCGGGCCGCGAGGTCGTGACGCCGCCGCCGGCGCCGATTGCGAGCGAGGCCGATCACTACGCCGGGCTCCCGCAGAGCA
This sequence comes from Vulcanimicrobiaceae bacterium, assembly GCA_049792675.1. Classification (GTDB taxonomy): domain Bacteria; phylum Vulcanimicrobiota; class Vulcanimicrobiia; order Vulcanimicrobiales; family Vulcanimicrobiaceae; genus Cybelea. The sequence continues at coordinate 8,655 of JBARBD010000233.1, forward strand.
TCGGGCGCGAATACAAAGCCTACTGCGAAACCCATGACTGACGACGGACGCGCGATGATCGTTACCGGCGCGAGCTCGGGCATCGGCCGCGCGCTCGCACTC
>JBARBD010000234.1:0-1895 GCA_049792675.1 Vulcanimicrobiaceae bacterium
CTCTTCATGAAGACCGGCGAGAGGCCGACCGCGCCGAGCGCGCGCACCGGCGAGTTGACGCCGCCGGCTATCACGCGTTGCGCCCGCGCGAACGCGCCGATCGATCGCTCTATTTTCATGCCGGACTCGCCTCCTGCAAGAGATCGGTGGGACGATTGACGTTCTTGAATTGCGCGCCGTCCATCGGCAAGAAGCGCGCGGCCATGCGCTCGATCAAGCGGTGCATCGAGGCGTTCCCGCCGCGCAGCAGCGCGAAGGCTTCGCGTAGGACCGCCGAACGCGCGTAGAGCGCCGCGAGCGGCTCGATCCGTCCGTCGTGCTCGGGAACGACCGCTTCGTCGCCGGGTCGCCACGCGGCGAGCAGGCGCTCGAGCACGCGCGCGTCGAGGCGCGGCTGGTCGGCGGCGACCGCGAAGATGCGCGCGACCCCAATCGCGCTGCACGCCGATGCGATCGCGCCGAGCGGGCCGCGATCCGGACGGCGGTCGATCAGGAACGGAGCGTCGAGACGGGCATCGACGTCGGGTGAAAACGATCCGTTCGCGGCGACGTAGAGCGGCCAGGGCGCGGCGCGCAGCGCGCGATAGACCCGCACGATCATCGCTTCGCCGTCGATCGCGCGTTCGAGTTTGCCGGGGAAGCGGCGCGCGTGCCCGCCCGCCAGCAAGAGGATCGCAGCCTCAGCCATGGCGCGCGGCGTACTCCTTGGCGAAGTAGGTGATCACGATATCGGCGCCGGCGCGTACGAACGAGGTAAGCACCTCGTCCACCGCCCGTTCGTCGAGCCAGCCGTTGGCGATCGCCGCCTTCAGCATCGCATACTCGCCGCTCACGTTGTAGACGGCGATCGGGAGATCGAAGCGATCGCGCGCCGCGCGCACGACGTCGAGGTAGGGCAACCCGGGCTTGACCATCACGATATCGGCCCCCTCGGCGACGTCCAGCGCGATTTCGCGCAGCGCCTCGCGCGCGTTGGGCGGGTCCATCTGGTAGCTGCGGCGGTCGCCGAACTGCGGCGCCGCTCCGGTCGCTTCGCGAAACGGTCCGTAGAATGAAGACGCGTACTTCGCGCTATACGACATGATCGCCACGTTGGTCTGGCCGTGCGCGTCGAGCGCGCCGCGAATCGCGGCGACGCGGCCGTCCATCATATCCGATGGTGCGACGACGTCGACGCCGGCGTGCGCGTACGTGACCGCGGTGCGCGCGAGCAGCTCGAGGGTTGCGTCGTTGTCGACCTCGCCGTTGACGTCGAGGATGCCGCAGTGGCCGTGGTCGGTATATTCGCAGTTGCAGAGATCCGCGATCACCAGCATCTCGGGCAGATCGCGCTTCAGCGCGCGAATCGCGCGCTGGACGATGCCCTCGGGGTCGTAGTTGCTCGACGCCGTCGCATCCTTGTGCGCGGGAAGCCCGAACAGGAGCACGCTCTTGACGCCCAGCTCGAAGAGTTCGCGGGCCGCCGCGACCGTTGCGTCGAGCTCCAGGCGCGCGATGCCCGGCATGGATGCGATCGGGCCGGCATCGCTCGCGCGCTCGACGACGAAGAGCGGCTGCACGAGCTGCTCGACGTAGACTCGGTTCTCGCGCACCAGCGAGCGCACGACTTCGTTGCGGCGCAGACGCCGCGGGCGTAAGGCGATCAGCGCAGCGCTCCTCTCGATGCGATAGGTTGCAGCTCGCCGAAGCGCGCGGCCAGCGCGACGCCGGCCGCCTCCGCCTCTTCGAGCGTCGAAACGGCGCGTTCGATCCGTTCGCGGTGGAGCGGAGCGTTCTCCGGCGCGTGGGCAGCCTCGACGACGATCTTCCCGTCGATCGAACGCGCGTACACGCCGATCGGCGCGCTGCAGCCGGCGCGCATCGCGCGCAGCGCGGCGCGCTCGCAGGCGACGCAC
>JBARBD010000235.1:0-4896 GCA_049792675.1 Vulcanimicrobiaceae bacterium
TGGTTGCGGGGGGTGGATTTGAACCACCGACCTTCGGGTTATGAGCCCGACGAGCTACCGGACTGCTCCACCCCGCGGCGCGGACCAAGTGAATACGACGGCGCGGGTTTTGCCCCTGCAGGACCGAAAGCGAAGGCATGGTTTCCGGCTCGCTTGCACAGCGCATTCCGAAGATCCACCTGCACTGTCACCTCGAAGGAACGCTGCGGGGCGCGACCTTCGTCGCACTGGCCGGAAAACACGGCGTGCCGCTACGCTACCGGCGTAACCAATCGGAGGCCGCGATCCTGCCGCGCGTCGATCCCGCCGACCCGTATCGTTTTGCGGACTTCGAAGAGTTTCTGCTCACCTTCGCGGCGGTGAGCCGCGCGCTGCGCGAGCCGGAGGATTACGCGCGCCTCGCGCGCGAGTTCGTGGAAGACGCGCTGGCCCAGAACGTAATCTACGGCGAGCTCTTCATCTCGCCGACGGTCTGGACGTTCTTCAACCCGGAGCTGGACGTTCGCGCGACCCTCGAGGCGATTGCCGAGCAGCTGCGCGCCGCGCGCCCGCAGGCGAGCTTCACGCTCTTGGCCGACGTGACCCGGAACTTCGGCGCGGGGGCCGCAATGGCGATGGTGCGCTCGATCGAGGGGATGACCGACCTCGGGGTCGTTGGCATTTCGCTGGGCGGCGACGAAGCGCGCTTTCCGGCGCATCTCTTCGCCGACGCTTTCGCCTACGCGCGCGCCAACGGATTGCATTGCGTCGCGCATGCCGGCGAGGCCGACGGAGCGCAGAGCGTTCGCGATGCGGTCGAGCTGCTGCGGGCGGAACGGATCGGTCACGGCATACGGGCCCTCGAGGATCCGCGGACCGTGGAGCTCCTCGCGACCCGCGGGGTGCCGCTCGAAATCTGCCCGACCTCGAACCGGCTGACCGGCGTCGCGCTCCCCGCCTATCCGCATCCCTACGTCGAGCTCGACCGGGGCGGCTGCGTCGTCACGATCGACGCCGACGACCCGGCCATCTTCGGCACGTCGATCGAAGCGGAGTACGCGATCGTCGAACGCGTCGCCGGGCCGGCGGCGCTCGAGCGCTACGTGCGAAATGCCGTGAACGCGACCTTTGCCGGCGAGCAGGAAAAGCGAGCGATGCACCAGCGGATCGACGCCGCTACGGAACTCCAAGCGCAGCCGCGAAGTTAAGGCGTAAGAGGAACGTATTCATGGCGGGACGCTCGCATTCGCACTTTGCCGAGTCCTTCGAGATGTATATGAAGGCGATCTATCGCCTCGAGCGCGAGGGGCCCGGCGTGACCACGTCGGCGCTGGCGACCGAGCTCGGCGTCGCGCCGGCCTCGGTCTCGGGGATGCTGAAGAAGCTGGTGAACGATGGATACGCCGAGCACGAAGTGCGCGGCGACGTCAAGCTGACGCGCAAGGGCCTCGAGGTCGCGGTCGGCGTCGTTCGCCGCAACCGTTTGGCGGAGCGCTTGCTCACCGACGTTCTCGGCATGCCGTGGGACGAGGTCTACGCGGAAGCCTGCATCCTCGAGCACGCGATCACCGAACGCGTTGAAGAGCGCCTCGTTGCCGCGCTCGGAAACCCGCAGACCTGCCCGCACGGCCATCCGATCCCGCCGAAGGATCTCACCGAACCGGTGCGCACGGGAATCCCGCTCGCGCAAGTCGAGCCGGGCGAGCACGTAACCGTCTCGGGCGTAACCGAACAGGTGCCCGAGATTCTGCGCTATCTGGGCGACGTCGGCCTGCGCCCCGGGGCTCGGCTGCACGTCGTCGAGAAGGCACCGCTCGGCGGCCCGATAACCATCGACGTCGACGGCGATCGCCACGCGATCTCACTCGAACTCGCGCGGATGGTCATGATCGCGTGATCACGCGCGTACTGATCGCACTCAACATCCTCGGCTACCTCTGGGAGATCGCCGTCGGCGGCCCGGGGATGCTTACCGGCTTTGGCGGCAGCGGCATCGAGCGCGTGCTCGACGACGCCGCGCTCATTCCGGCCGCCGTGCTTCAAGACGGGCAGTGGTGGCGCATCATCACCGGAGGCTTCCTGCACGGCGGCTTGATCCACATCGGCGTGAATATGCTGTCGCTCTGGTTCCTCGGACGCTTCATCGAGTACGCGCTCGGACCGTGGCGCATGCTCCTGGTCTACATGGTCTCGCTGATCGTCTCCGGGCTCGGCGTCGTCTACTTCAGCAATCCGATGGTCCCGACGGTCGGCGCGAGCGGCGCAATCTTCGGCCTCTTCGGTGCGCTCTTCGCAATCGGGTTCAAGCTCGGCAAGCCCGGCATGGAGCTCGTGCGCGCGAACGTCGGCATCCTGGTGCTGAACTTGATCTTGACCTTTACGGTGCCGGCGATCTCGTGGCAAGCGCACGTGGCCGGGCTGCTCGCCGGTTTTGCGCTGACCTTTGCGATCTATTATCCGCCGCGCCGCGTCGCGCCGGTCGTCGTGGATGCGAACACCGGTGCCGAGTTAGAAACGGAGTACCAGTCTCCGGCCGATCCGCAACGGATGCAGTGACCCTCGAGGGCATTTTCGGATCCGACGGGCCGTTCGCGCGCGCGCTGCCCGGCTTCGAGCCGCGCGCGCAGCAACTCCAGATCGCGCAGCTGATCGAACGCGGCATCCTAGAGGGAATGCACACGATCGCCGAGGCCGGCACCGGCGTCGGCAAGTCGCTCGCCTATCTCGTGCCGGCGATTCGCAGCGGCAAGAAGGTCGTGCTTTCGACCGGCACGATCGCGCTGCAGGAGCAGCTTGTGCACAAGGATATCCCGCTCGTGCGCGAGGCGCTCGAGATACCCGTGCGCGTCACGTTGCTGAAGGGACGCACGCACTACCTCTGCCGCCAGAAGCTCGAACGCATGCGCGCCGACCGCCTGCTCGCGCCCTCGCGTTCGATGCAGCGTCTCTGGGAGTGGGGTGCCGCCACCCAGAGCGGCGACCGCGCCGAGCTGAGCTTCGTACCGCAGGGCGACGAGTGGGAGCAGCTCGATGCCGATCCGGACGAATGCGTCGGTGAGTTCTGCCCGCACTTCGGCGAGTGTTTCTTCTTCAAAAAGCGCGACGAGGCCAAGTACGCCGACCTCGTCGTCGTCAATCACGCGCTCTTCTTTCTCGACCTCGCGGTCGGCGGCGGGCTGCTCCCGCCCTACGATGTGGCGGTTCTCGACGAGGCGCATCAGTGCGAGCGGTGGGCGACCGACGCGCTGACGTTGGTGCTCTCTGGCGGGACGATCGGCCGGATGATGCGCAAACTGCGGCGCAACTACGACCTCCCGCCTTCCTTCGAGGGCGAGCTCGAGACGGGAATTCGTAGCCTCGAATCGGTGCTCGCGCGCGTTCCGGGCGATCGCTATCCGCTGGCGGCAAACGACGACGTCTGGCCCGCTCTGCAAGGCTTGCGCGATACGCTCTACCACTTGGAGAACTGGCTGTACGCCAACTCGTTAAGCGGCCTGAAGAAGCGAATCGACGCGTCGACCACGTCGGTACAGGCCGAAGCCGAACGGCGCCGGGATCTGGCGCTGCGCGCAGTGCTCGCCCACCAAGCCGTCATCGAACGCATCGAGGCCGGCTCGCCCGAGTCGATCGCTTGGGTCGAACGCGGCGAAGGCGAACGCCGCTACTCGCTAAACTGCGCGCCGCAAGAGGTCGCCGAGTTCCTGCGCGCGACGCTCTTCGCGCGGACGGAGAGCGTGATTCTCGTGAGCGCGACCCTCTCGACCGATCAGTCGTTTGCCTTCGCGCGGCGAACGCTCGGCATAGACGACGCGCAGGAGGCGATCGCGCCTTCGCCGTTCGACTACGCCCGTCAGGCGCGTCTCTTCATCGCCCCCCCCGAGCTCAACCCGAAGTCCGCGGACTTTGCGCGGCGCGCCGCCCCGCTCGTCGAGGAGTGTCTGGATCGGTCGCGCGGACGCGCCTTCGTGCTCTTTACGTCGTACGCGAGGCTGCGCGAGGTCTACGGACTGGTGCGCGAGCGCCTCGCCTTCCCCGTGCGATTGCAGGGCGAGTTGCCGCGCGCGCATCTGCTCGAATGGTTCCGTCGCACGCCCGGCGCAGTGCTCTTCGCGACCGGGACGTTCTGGGAAGGGATCGACGTCGTCGGCGAGGCGCTCTCGTGCGTCATCATCGACCGGCTGCCGTTCCCCTCGCCGACCGACCCGCTCGTGATGGCTCGCGTACGGGCGCTCGAGGCACGCGGCTTGGACGGTTTCGAGCACTACATGGTGCCGGCGGCGACGGTGCGCCTAAAACAGGGTTTTGGCCGCCTCATTCGCAGCGGAACCGACCGTGGTCTGATCGCGCTGCTCGACGGGCGCGCCGCATCGACCCGCTACGGAGCGACGATCCTCTCGGCGCTTCCACCGGCGACGCGGATCGATCATCTCGACGATCTCGAGCCCGGCTTCTTCGCCGGCGATCACTCGTAGCGCAGCGTCGCCTCGGCGACGACGCGCCCGCCGTCCATCAGGGCGAGCCGGTCCATGCGATGGCTCTTGGGCAGGTAGAGCATCGCGACGTTGCCGCGCGGAACCGCATCGCCAAGCATCGTCTGCTCGCCGTCGTGCATCCAAGCGACTTGGAGCGTCTTTGCCGCTTCGGGTACGACGACGACGTACCACGAACCGTCGGGCGCGTACATCACGCGCGCCATCGGCTCCTGGGTTGCGCCGACGAAGGAAGCGGTTCGATGCGGCGCGGCGAGCCGGCCCATCGCTGCATCCTGCGCGAGGATCGCGCCGTGCATGGCGCGATTCTCTTGCCAGAAATAGACGCCCGGTAAGAACCCCAGGAGCAATGCGGCGGCGAAAGCCGCGACCATCGGCCACGGCGAGGAGCGTCGTGGAAGCGCGCGCTCGACGCGCGCGGCCAGCC
>JBARBD010000236.1:0-8158 GCA_049792675.1 Vulcanimicrobiaceae bacterium
GCCAACCACGTGACCGGCAGCGCGCCGGCCAGCGCGAGCGTCTCGCCGCCTTCGCTAGGGACCTTTCGCAATGGCTCTTTTTTCGCGCTGCACCCGGGATCGGGTCACCTCGTCCTGCGCAGCGACCGTCTGCGCGGCGACGTCGCGGTCGAAGTCAGCGCAACGCCCGCACGCATACGCATCACGCCGCAGCGACCGAACGTCGATCGTAACGCGACGCTCGAACTCGCGGCGCGCGCCTATGACGCAAGCGGCTACGCGCTCGCATTGCCGGCTTCGCTAAGCTGGAGCGCCAGCTCGGGATCGATCGACGCGCGCGGTCAATACCACGCGGGATCGCAGAACGCCAACGTCGCGGTCCGCATCGGGGCCGCTTCGGCCGGCGCTCGGGTCACGGTCGGTTCGCACGAGATCGCGTTGCCGTTTGCCGACCACGCGCGGTTTGCCACGATCGCAGCCGGTGGCGACGGCGGGTTACAGCGCAACGCCGGCTGCCCGACCTGCGTGCGGCTCGACTTCTCGTTTGCCGGCCGCGAACGGGCGGCATACGCGATGGCGGATATTCCGCTCCCGGCCGACACGATCGGACTGACTTTCGACCTGCTGGACGACGGGAGCGCCGGGCGAGTGCGCGTCGCGCTGCGCAACGCGATCAACGAAGAGACGCTGCTCGACGCAACGCAACTCGGCCGGCAGGGATGGCGCCGCGTGATCGTCCGGTTTCCGCCCGATATCGTGCCGGCTCGCTTGAGCGCGATCTACGTGCTGCCGCTGCGGGGCGTCGATCTCTCGAGCGGCAGCATCGTCTTGAGGAACGTGCGCGCGATCGTCGGCGGAGAGTAACGCTGCGGCGCTTCGCTCACGTCAGCAGCGCGATCGCTCCGCCGAGCACGAGCAGCGCACCGAGCACGACGGCGGCGAGCGCGGGCACGGCGACGACTTCGACGGCCGGATAGCCGACCACCGTGCCGCGCAAGAGCAAACCGCCGGTCTGAACCGGACGTCCGCCGGCGCTCAACCCGAGCGCGTTGCGGAGCGGCCGGTCGTTCTCGTCGTCCACGGCAAAGAGCACCGCCGCACCGCCCGCTAGGCCCAAACCGTGATGGAGCAGCGCGGCTTGCGCGGGCGTGAACATCACCGCTTTGACGACCCGCCGTACCGCCGGAACGCTGAAGGAATCGTAGGGAAGATCCATGCCGGCGATCGTCTGCCGCTGCTGCATCAGCAGCACCGGCGAGAGGAAGGCGGCGGCGGTAGGCTGCGTGACCGTCAGCCGATTCCCGCGAAGATCGCGAACCTCGACGAAGACGACGTCGCGTGGCGCCGTTCGAAGGACGAAGCTCCCGGTGTAGCGACCGCGCGAACCGATCTGCAGCGGCGCGTGCCGCGGACGTTCCAGGGTGACGGCCGGCGCACCCGGCGCATCGACCGCGCTCGGCGGAAATGCCAGCGTTCCACCGAGCTCTTGGAGCCGAACCTGCTGTCCGGGCGCGCCGACGACGGTGCGGTTGTCCGGCGCGAGCAGCCCGCTCGCGGCACCGGCCAATCCGATCGCAACGGTGCCGAGCACGACCGCGACGATCGCGGCGCGAGCGCGCAGCGCCGTGGCCGTTCGAAGCTGACGGCGCCCGGCGACGACGACGACGATCGTCAGGCCCGCGAGCGCGACGTTCCACCAACCGGCGTGATAGAAATCGCGTCCCGGAAAAACGACCTCGGCGACGACCGCAACGGTGACGGCGATCGCAACTGCGAGCAAGCCCCTCACGGCGATCGCACCATCGGATCGACCGCGGAACGCATCTGCTCGAAAGTCAGCGCGCCGTCGAATCCGCGCACGACGACGCCGCGACGATCGAGGACGACCGTCGTCGGAAGGCCGAGCGCGCCGTACGCACGGCCATAGCGTTGATCGGCGTCGATCCAGATCGGAAACCCAATGCGCAGCGAGTCGGCGAAGGCACGCGCGCGCTCCGGCGATTCGCCCTGGTTGACGCCGACGATCGAAAGGCCGGCGCCCGCATAGCGCGTCGCCAGGCGCTGCAAGTCGGGCATCTCGGCGCGGCACGGCGGGCACCAGGTCGCCCACAGGTTCATCATGACGACGCGCCCGCGATATTGAACCAGCGAGACCGGGCGTCCGCGATCGTCGAACAGCGGGAAGACCGGCGCGCTACGGCCGGCGAGCGCAGCCGGACCGCTGGTTCCGGCCGATTGCGGAACGAAGAAAGGTTCGAAGATCGCGACGGCAATCGCGAGCGCCAGCGCGCCGACGAGCCAGACGAGATACTTGTTGATGCCCCCGCTCTTCAGCGTAGGTCCCCTTCCTTCGCCGGCCGAAACGGCGACGGCGTGCCTGCCTCGATTCTAGACGGTAGAAGTCTCGCCGCCGATCTGCGCACCGAACTCATCGCCCGTACGAGTGCGCTGCGCGAGCGCGGGACTCATCCCAGGCTCACGATCGTCTTCGTCGGGGAAGACGAATCGAGCGACGCCTACGTGCGTAACCTCGTTCGGACCGGCGAGCGGGTCGGCATCGGCGTTTCGGTCGATCGGCTGGCCGGCGACGCGTCGGCGACCGAGGTCCGCGCCAGCCTCGATCGCCTGCGCCACGACTCGGGAACGCACGGCGTGATCCTGCAGCAGCCGCTCCCGCCGCACCTCGCGATTCGCGAGATTGCCGACGCGATTCCACCGCACAAAGACGTCGACGGCGCCCATCCAATGAACCAGGGCCATCTGGCATTCGGCAGCGGAACCGAGTACGTGCCGGCGACGCCGGCCGCCGTCATGCTGCTCCTCGAACGCAGCCCGCACTGGCCGCTGCGCGGCCGGCGCGCTGCGATTGTCGGGCGCTCGATCGTCGTCGGCGCTCCGGTGGCGATGCTGATGCTCGCGCAAGACGCGACCGTGACCGTCTTACACAGGCGGTCGACAAGCTTGCAGCCATACGTCAAGATGGCCGACGTCGTCGTCGTCGCAGCCGGCGTGCCCGGTTTGATACGCGGCGAGGATTTGATGCCGGGCGCGACCGTCATCGACGTCGGCACCACGCTCGTCGGTGGCGTGCTGCGGGGCGACGTCGATTTCGAGAGCGCCGTCGAGGTCGCCGGCGCGATCACGCCCGTTCCCGGCGGCGTCGGCCCCGTGACCAACGTCGCTCTTCTGCGCAACGTCGTCAAAGCGGCGGAACGCGCGAACGCGTCGTAGAAAGTCGCCGGTCGTGATCCAACGCTACCTCGAGGAGGCGCATCCGCCGCCACATCCTTTGTTGGTCGAGCTCGAAGCCTACGGCCGCGACGACGACGAAGCCAGCGTCGCGCGCGAAACCGGCCGTTTCCTGTCGACGATCGTCACCGCGATGCAGGCAAATCGCATCCTGGAGGTCGGCACGGCGTACGGCTACGCAACGCTTTGGATGGCATTGGCGCAACCGCGCGTGGGAAAAATCTGGACGGTCGACCCCGACGCGCGCCGCACCGAGGTTGCTCGCTCGTTCTTCCAACGAGCGGGGGAGGACGACTATATCGAAGTCTTCAACACTCCGCCACTCGAACTGCTGGAGAACTTTCCGCATCGCAACCTCGACGTCGTCTTCATCGCCTCGGGGAAGAGCGCGTACCGCGCCTACCTCGATCTCGCGATCCCGATGCTCAAGCTCTCGGGGGTCGCAATCGTCAACGACTGCCTGACCGACGTCCCGGCGACGGGCGGTTTCAACGAGTACTTCCTCGCCCATCCGGCTCTGGACGCGACCGTCCTGCCGTTCGGAGGCGGCGTCGGGATCGGTGCGCGGCGGCTATGACGAACGCGTCGGGGTTCAAGCATGCGATGCGTCACGTGCCGACCGGCGTCACGGTGGTTACCAGCCTGCGCGAGGGCGAGCCGCGCGGGATCACGGTCAACTCGTTTGCGAGCGTCTCACTCGAGCCGCCCTCGCTGCTGATCTGCATCAATCGCGAAGCGCGCAGCTATCTCTTCATCTCGAGCTCGCGAGTCTTCTGCGTCAACGTCCTAGCCGGCGAGCAACGCGCTCTGGCCGAACACTTTTCCGGCAAAGTGCGCGAACGCCAGTTTGCCGAGATCGGTTATGCGGTCGATGTGACAGGCGCTCCGGTCTTGCGGGACGCGATCGCGCACTTCGATTGCGAGGTGGCGCAGGAGTACCAAGTCGGCTCGCACTCGATCATCGTCGGGCGCGTCCTCTCCTGCAACGCGCGCCCGGGTTCTCCGCTGGGATACTTCAACGGCGGGTTCCACGACTTCGGCATCGTGGTCGATTAGGAGGCGTCGCATGATCGTCACGACGTTTCCGGTCGGACCGCTCGCGTGCAACTGCACGATCGTTGCCGATGAGGCGAGCGGCGAGGCCGTCGTCGTCGACGGCGGCGACGGCGTCGATGAGGTCGCCGCGTATCTCGAACAACGTGGATGGCGCGCCGCATCGCTCGTTCACACCCACGCGCACATCGATCACATCGGCGATCTCGGACGATTGCGCGAGCTCACCGGCGGCCGCGGCCTCCTACATCCGGCGGATCTCCCGCTCTACCGCACGCTCGAACTCCAGGCGGGCTGGCTCGGCCTGATGCGGGCCCCCCCGGTCGTCGCACTCGATGGCGAGCTTCTCGATGGCGACCTTCTGCGCGCCGGCGGCGTGGAGTTCGAGGTTCTGCACACGCCCGGACATACGCCCGGCAGTATCTGCATCTCGGTCCAAGGCGGCGACGAGAGGCTCTTGCTCACCGGGGACACGCTCTTTGCCGGATCGATCGGCCGCTGGGACCTGGGGGGCACCTCAATGGAAGATATCGTCGACTCGATTCGGACGAAGCTGCTTCCGTACGACGACGTCACGCCTGTGATTCCCGGTCACGGACCCTCGACGACGATCGGCATCGAACGACGCTCGAATCCGTACCTCCATGCCTGAGCGCAGCGCGCCGACCCGGCGCTTCTTCGTTGGACTCGGCTTGGACCAGACGACGCGGTCGGCGTGCGCAGCGGTCGCCGAACGTTTGCGCGCCGCCGGTTTTGCCGCTCGCTACGAAGCGCCCGAGAAGCTTCACATCACCCTCGCCTTCCTCGGTAACGTCGACGATCGCCGCTACGATGCGATCACGGCCGCGCTGCTCGCGACCGCGGCCCGCTCCGAGAGATTCTCGATCGCCTTCGACAAGGTCGGGGGGTTCCCGCACGAGCGCAAGCCGCGCGTCGTCTATGCCGGCGCGCGCCGCCAAGGCGCTGCGTTCCGCGCACTCGCCGAGCGCGTGCGTGCCGCCTATCGCGACCTCGACTTCACCTTCGAGGACGACGCCGTCGCCCACGTCACGGTCGCGCGCGTCAAGGAGCCGGGGCGCCCGCTCCCGCCGATCGCGTTCGAACCAATCGTCGTTCCGGTCGAGCGCCTGACGCTCTTCGAATCGATCTTCGATCCGCAGAGCGACACGTCTGCTTATCGGATCGCGAAATCCGCCCCGCTCGGCGCAATCGCAATGCTCCCGGAGATGTCTATCTAAGGTCTATTCGGGCGTCCTTAACGGAGCCTGATGAGGAGTTTTTCGGGTCCGCCGTTGGTCGCAGCGGTTTGCGCGGGCGTCGCGGGCGCGGCGGCGGTTGGGCGTTGCGGACGCCCTAACGTACCGTAGTCGGGGATCGCGCCGGAGGCGACCTTCGAGCGATAATCGCCGATCGCGACCTGAAGCGCCTCGAGCGCGCGCTCGGGGTAATCCTTCTTCTTCTCGGGGTACCCGCCGAGCTGGGCCTCGATCTCGGCCGGCGTGATCGCGGCGGCTTCGTCGATCGTCTTCTCCTTCGCCAATTCGACGACTAAGCTGCACGTCGCGGTTCCGAAACCGCAGCCGGTCGTGAAGTACGAGATGTCCTCGATGACGGCGCCCGGCCCGACGCGCAAGAAGAAATTATACATGTCTCCGCACGAGTCGCTGAAGTACTCGCCGCTTGCGGTCGGGTTCTCCATCGTGCGAAAGCCGGTGCGCTCTTCGACGAGCCGTTGAAACTTCGGAAAATCCATGCGTTGTCTATTTGACTCCCTGGAGGGGCGACTCTTGGGGGTGAAGTTCGAACCGGCACTCTCGGCCGCCGTGGGCCAGCGACTCGGTCTGGGCGTGCTCGCCGCCGAGCGTTTCGTCTATGACGTCGTGGATCACTTGGCAGACCTCGGGGTGCTCCTTTGCGGCGCTCGAGTAGGGACAGCTGTGCTCGTGGAGCGCAAAGCCGCCGTCGATCAAGCTGTACTCGGCGACCACGCCGCTCTTGCGCAGCATCTCGGTGAGCTGCGCGACCCGCTGCTCCGGATCCTCGGCGGTCACGTTATTGCGCGCGCGCTCGATCGCGCGACGCGAAAGGCCGGCGAATATCTGCTCGACCGCCGCCGTCCCGAACTGCTCGCGCAGCTCGCGGAGCACGGCGGTGAGCATCTTGTCGTAGGCCTGCGGAAAAAGCTTATCCGCCTCGGTCGTCAGCGAGAACTCGAAGGTCGGCTTGGTCGGTCCGCGCCGGATCGGCGTTTCCGCCACCAGGCCGTCACGCTCGAGGACCACCAGCTGCTGGCGAACGGCGTTGGGCGAGAGCCCGAACGACCGGGCCAAATCGGCGGCCGAAGCCGAACCGCGGCGGCGCAGCTCGCTCACGATCTTTCCTCGGGTGGACTGAAAGAACCGATCAGCGTGCATCTTCGGCGTTATCCTAGCACAGCGGCGGGGAGATAGTAAAGTTTTTCCTTGACTTTCTAAGAGAGGCTCGGCTACGATAAAGCGCATGTCCGACCAAGCTCTTCGCATCATAAACCTTCGCGCGAGCGTCGCCGGAAAAGAGATCCTCAAGGGGATCGACCTGACGGTCGAGCGCGGGCGCGTCCACGCGCTCATGGGACCGAACGGCAGCGGCAAGTCAACGCTCGCCTTCTCGCTAACCGGGCATCCCCAGTACGAGGTCACCGGAAGCGTGCTGCTCGACGGCGAGGAGCTGCTCGCCTTGGCCCCCGACAAACGCGCCCGCGCCGGCCTCTTCCTCTCCTTTCAGTATCCGGCGGCGATTCCGGGCGTCAAAGTCGCCAACTTTCTCCACGCGGCCCGCCAGGCGGAGCGCCCCGGCGACCTTCCGCCGGCCAAGTTCCGCGCGCTGCTCCTCGAAAAGATGGAGCAGCTCGGGATCGATCCGTCGTTCATGGGGCGCTACCTCAACGACGGCTTCTCCGGGGGCGAAAAGAAGCGGCTCGAGATGCTGCAGCTCGCGGTGCTCGCGCCGAAGTACGCCGTTCTCGACGAGACCGACTCGGGACTCGACATCGACGCGCTCAAAGACGTCGGCGACTCGATCGCGGCGCTGCGCGCGAGCGAGGAAGGACGTAATACCGGCTTCCTGATCATCACCCACTATCCGCGCATCCTGCAGTACGTCACTCCCGACGTCGTGCACGTGATGATCGACGGACGGATCGTCAAGACCGGCGGCCACGACCTCGCTCACCGTATCGAGGCCGAAGGGTACGACACGATTCGCGAGGAGACGGGAGCCGTTGTCTAGTCCCGCAGTCGCGGCGCGTCACGAACTCTACGGGGCCCTCAGCGCAGTGGACGCGCCGCCGATCGGGCGCGACGAGCGTACGCGCGCGCTCGACCGTTTCTTCTCGACGCCGAGCGGCCGCGAGAAGCCGGGGCGCTTCTGGCGGTTCGACTTCGAGACGTTCGCGCCGCAGGCCGCGGCGATCGACCTTAGCCCGGAGCGGCTTCGCATCGAAAACAACGACGCGCGCGCGATTGCGTGCGATCTGCAGCGGGCCGCGCGCGAGCACCCGCAACTCCTCGCCCGCGCGTTCGGCACAACCGAGCTGCCTGCGTCGAAGTTCGGCGCGCTCGCCACGGCGTTCGCGCACCTCGGCTACTTCATCTGGGTTCCGGCCGACCACGCATGCGCCCAACCCATCGTCGTGACGTACGACGCGCCGCCGGGCGCGGCGATTTTTCCGTACGGCGTCGTCCTGGCCGAACGCGGCGCGCGGCTGACGGTCGTCGAGCGCATTACGGGTGCTGCCGGCGCGTTCGTCTGCAGCGCCGCCGAGATCGTAACCGAGGAGCGCGCCGACGTCGTCTATGCCGTCGTGCAGCGGGCCGAGAGTGCGCGCATCGTCTCGACC
>JBARBD010000237.1:0-9159 GCA_049792675.1 Vulcanimicrobiaceae bacterium
CCCATCGCGGCGCGCTCGCGGGCGGGGCGCCGACGATCGCGTTCGTCGGTTACGGCTTCGGGTGCACCTCGCCGTCCGAGCACGTCGCACTCGAGGAAGCGATCGTCGCCGCCGGCGGCGCCGTCGCCTCCCTACTCGCGCCGGGAAGGCCCGACTCGCCGGCATCCCGCATCGAACGCGACCGGCTGCAAGCCGAGCACGCGCGCGCGGTGCTGCTCGTCTGCAGCGAGATCGGGGGCGGTGCGCTCTACACGATGCGTTTCGCGCGCGAACTCGGGCGCGCGCGATTTGCGGTGCGCCCGCCGCCGGAGGCCGAACGCGAGCCGCAATGGGCCGGGAACGTGCAATGCATCGCCGACGGCGCGATACCGGTTCCGTTCGACGTCGGCGCGGCGCTGCGGATCATTTCACGTTCGTGAATGGTGTCGTCCACCAAATCATATAGCGCCAGCCCGGCGTCATGTGCGAGCCGAAGTACTCTTCGACGTACGCGCGCAAGTAGCGGGCGATCGGGTAGTTGAAGTCGACGTTGCCGGTCTGCCCGAGCGTCCCAAGCCCGTCGTTCGTCCACTCCTTGCGGACCGAAAGCAGTCCCTGGTTGAAGATCGGCTGATAGAGCTCTAAGGTGGCAGCCGTGCTCCCGGCCGAACCGAGCGGCGCGAGCGACCCGTTGGCGAGCGTCGTGTAACCCGGGTTTCCGTCCAACGCCATCTGATAGATGGCGAGTATGCCGGGAACGCCCTTGGCCGGATCCCGCTGGACGTAGGGAGCGAGTGACCAGTATTGATCGAAGCCGCCTTCGCTCAGCGGCCAGGAGCCGCGCGACCCGTAAACGCCGGCCTCGATCGGATACTGGGGATTGGCGTACGCGGCCTTATATTGGAAGGTCTTGTCGGTGTCGGCAAAGTTGCTGCTCGCGCTCCAGCCGCCGCTGGCGTAGAGCCAACTGGCCTCCAGATCGAGGTCGCCCTTGATGTAGTTGAACTTCGTCCCCCAGCGGTTTGCGTCCAACTGGTAGACGTGCTCGCCGACCGCGATCTCGGGGGTCGTGAAGCCGGCAAGGTCCATCCATTGACTGTACGGCGAGGGGCCCGGCGCTTCGACGAGGCCCAAGAAGAGATGCCCGTCCCGGTGGAGCAGGTTGTTGTACGTCACCCAGAAGGTATCGAGATCGCCGGCCTGATTGTCCTCAAGAATCCACTGCTGAAAGTGGTAGGTGACGTCGTTGCCCAGATATCCGACCGCGTGAATCGCCATGTTGCCGAACTGCGTCTGCGGGGGCGCGTTCTCGCTGTCGTAGTTGACGCTCTGATCCCACCAAACGGGGAGCGCCCTACGCAGCACGTGAGGATCGAGCGATGCGTAGCCGGTGCGTTGCACGTACCGGCCGTAGGTGTTGAGTGCCGGGACCTGCGTGTGGCAGACGCTGCATTTGACGCCGTACGCTTGCGCGAAGACCGGCATAGCGGAAACCGGTCGCGCCGCGCAGACGACGAACGTCGCTGCAGCGGAGGCGAGAAGAACCGCGGCCGGTCGAAGCGTCATGGGACGACGTTGACGGTCAGGACCATGTCGGCATGACCGGCGCCGCACATGACCGCGCAGTGCAGGAGATACTTTCCGGCCTTCTTTGGCGTGACGTTCACGCTCACGAACGAGCCGGGCATGATCGTCGTCATCGGAATTCCGAGATCGTCCGACTGCAGCCCGTGGACGCCTTCGCTCGACGTCAAGCGCAGCGTCGTCGTCTCGCCGACGTGCAGCTCGATCGTATTGGGCGTAAACTTCCAGTTCGAAGCGACGACGTCGACGCTGGGATGCGCGAACGCCGGCGGTGCCGGCGCAATCAGACCCGCGATCGCCGCGGTCATCGTGAGGTTTCTAAGCAAGCTGTTCATGGCGCGCAGCGTAACAGGTTGGATTGAAGGAGCGGGGAAGCAAACTTCGCACGATCTTCTCACCCAGAGCGCATACTCGAGCGCAGCCCGGGCCGGCCAGGGCCTTTCCGGCTGTGGGCCGTCAACTAATAGCTTAGTAGATGGCCTGGGAGGTGCTTGCCTCCCAGTTCGACAAACCGCCAGCCTGGCACGGGAGGCGGCCATCCGACGCCGAACTCCCAGCCCTATTCCGGTAATCCGGCTATTACGGTCCCTCTACACGCTAAGGAGAGTATCTATATGCGATTGCTATCGTCAGCGATGTGCACGACGGTCGCTTTGGGGCTTCTCGCAGGTTGCTCAGGCGGCAACATGTCTTCGCCGACATCGACTGTGCCAAGCGTTGGTGGCGCGCAATCCAGCGCGCATCACGGACGCTTCCTGCCACAGTTCCGTAAGTTCGCCTCCCTCGTTCCCGACCAGCTCCGTCCGCACAACGGCCCCATGCCGTTGCACGGTCACGGCGGCAAGAAGGGCGCGGGCTCGGGCGGCATTTACGGTAGCCAGTTCTACGCTGCGTTCATCGGTGGATGGCAGCACAGGAACCAGGGCAACAACGGGCCGACCTGCACGCTCGGCGCAAGCTATCCCAACAGTGTTGCCGTTGACGGCAAGGGCAACCTGATCGATCCCGACGGCGGAACCCGCGATGTCATCGTCTACCAGGGCCCCGGCATGTGCGGATCCGAAATCGGATCGATCTCCGATGGCTACGGCCAACCGTCTGACGCGGCCAGCATGGACGCGGCAAACGGCACCATCGTCGTCGGCAACATCTTCGGCACCAGCGGCGCGGGAGGCATCTCGCTCTGCTCGATCTCGGCCGGTTGCACGGCCTACCTCACGAACCCGGCAATGTATGAAGTCGCAGGCGTCGCGCAAGCGAACAACGGCGACTGCTGGGCTTCGGCCATCGACTCCAGCGGCTTCCCGACCCTCACGTACTTCCAAGGCTGCAGCGGCGGCGGACAGGTCGCGACCGGCTTCGACAACGTGTTCTATGGCGGTCTCGACATCGACAAAGCCGGCAACCTCGTCTCAATCGACCTCATCGGCAGCGGCACGGGCTCGGTCTGGGTCTACAGCGGATGCAACCCGTCGTGCTCGCTCGTTGGCGGTCCGTTCCCGCTCGAAGGTGAATCGGTATTCGGCCACCTGAGCAAGCAGTCCATGACGCTCGCGACAGGCGACTTCGAGTTCGGTCAAGTCGACGTGTACAACTACTCGCCGACGTCCCTGAGCTACTCGTATAGCTTCAACAACGGCTTCAGCCCGAGCGATGACGTTGAGGGAGCCGCCTTCAACCCGCGTTCCACGCAGTAGCCTCAGCACTCTTCCCTAAAGGGAAGTAACCCGGGCGGGATGGCCGGTTCGCCGGCATCCCGCCTTTTTTATAGGTTTGGGGCGATGCCGGCGTCGATCGAGGTCTCGAACGTGCGGCTCCAGGGAAGCCCGATCTCCATCGCCGCAATGTGATATCCCGGATCGAGTTGCGCCAGAATCGTTTCGGCATAGCCCCAGAGCAGCGCCCGGTCGCGCTCCGCGATCGCGGCGGCGAGATCCGGCGCGAGCAGCGTATGGTCGCTAACGCCCTGCGCGGCAAGCGTCGCGTTGAGGTCCGGGCGAACCTCGTCGTGGTACGCGTAGTCGTCGAGAAAGCGCGTGAACGTGAGCGTGCGGTGGGCGAGCGCGTCGTAGGTGCCCATGCGCCGGCCCGCGCCAGCCGCGATTCCTTCGGCGAGCGCCGTGCCGACGGTGTTCGCGTTGGTGTTCCACGAGGAGTACGCGTCCAGTTGAGACGCTAGGCCCGACGCCAGGATACGCCGGGCAAACGCGGCCTGATCGCTGTACGACGCGAGATACGAAAGATCGGCCAGAACCACCGATCGTCCCGCCTCGATATCCGCGTTCATGGCGGCGATCGTCGCGTCGTCTTGGGCTGCGCTCGTCTTGGGCACGCGTACGTAGAGCACGATCTCCGGACGGCCCTCGTCGCGAACTCCGCCGGCGACGCCGATCAAGGCGTCGATCGCGTTCGAGATCGGGGCGAATTCGATCGGATCTTGGTACGCGGCGCCGCCAGGGGTCGAGTAACGTACGGCGACGCGCGGCGTCCACTTGGCGGTGCGCGCGATTGCGTGCGCGATCAGCGCCGTGCCGAGCTCGTCGGCGCCGGGCTCGATCGAGGCTCGTTCGCCGAGTTGCGCCGCTGCGGCTTCGTCTTGCAGCAGGCGCACTTCGCGTACGTGCAATCCGACCGGGCCGGCATCGTCCTGGCCGAGGACGAGCCGATCGATCGTCCCGTTCGCCGTCAGCTTCAAGAGAAGGCGATCGATCGCGAGATTCCGAGCTCGCGTCGCCAGATACGCGTCGAGCGCCGGCGCGCCGATGAGGTCGCGCAACGTCTGCGCCCGTTCTAGCTCGGCCGGCAGCGGCGGATCGTGAAGATTTGCGTAGGCTTGGAGGTACGACCACGCCGGGTACGCGGCAAAGAACGGCGTTCCCGCGGGGATGCCGGTCGGCGCCAGGCGCATGACGGTACCAAAGGCGCCGATCCACGCGCGCGGATGCTCGCCGCGCAAGTGCGCGAGCGCCATCAAACGCGTATATGCGTCGGCGTACGACGGGCCGGGCACGCGCGACGCAATTAACCCGCCATAGGCGAGCATGTCGGTGGAGACGACGAACGCATCGGTTTGCGGCTTCGCCGCCTCGCGATTCAGCCACGCGATCATCCTATCGGAGTGCCCAGGCTGTAAGAAGCGTCCTCGCAACGCCGGCGGCGGCTCGGTCACCGGCACCCCTGCGATCCGCCCGAGCATGATCGGAATCTGTGAGGTCACGGGCCGATCGTCCATCGGCAGAAAGGCGATCGCCGAAAAAACGAGCGCGCAGAGAGCGGCGATCACAGCAGCGCGCGCAGCGATCCCCGCTCGCGTTCGAGCAGCGCGCGGGCTTGCACTGAAGTAACTCCGCGTCGCTCGATGACGATCGCGACCTTTACACTTCCGTTGGCCGCGTCGAGGAGCTCGCGGGCACGCGCCTCGCCGACCTTGGCAATCGTTCCGATCAGGCGCAGCGCGCGCGCGCGTAACTTGCGGTTGGTCGCGACGACGTCGACCATCAGATTATCGTAGACGCGCCCCAGACGGACCATGACCGCCGTCGAGATGGCGTTGAGTGCGACCTTCTGTGCCGTTCCGGCCTTCATGCGCGTCGAGCCGGCGAGCGCCTCGGCACCGGTATCGATCGCGATCGCGATCTCGGCGGCGCAGGCCAGCGGCGAGCCGTCGACGCCGGTCAGGGCCACGGTGCAGGCGCCGAGGCTGCGCGCACGTTCGATTGCGGCGACGACGAACGCCGCCGAGCCGCTCGCCGATATACCGACGACCGCATCGCCCGGCGCGAAGCTCGCTCGCGCGAGCCGATCGCCGGCATCGGCGTCGTCTTCGGCGCCCTCGACCGAATGCGACAATGCGGCTTCGCCTCCCGCGAGATGGGCGTGCACGAGCGAGGCCGGCGTTCCAAAGGTCGGCGGCATCTCGGCGGCATCGAGCGCGCCGAGGCGACCGCTGCTTCCGGCGCCGACGTAGTGCAGCGTGCCGCCGCGCGCGAGCCGCGCGACGATCTCATCGACCGCACGAGCGATCGGATCCGCTGCGGCAAGCGTGGCGTCGATGGCATAGGCCTGTTCGGCGACGAGCAGCTCGACCAGCGCCGGCGTCTCCAAGAGATCGAGGCCGCTGCTGCGCGGATTGAGCGCCTCGGTCGGCGGAAGCGCAGAGCTCACGCGTTCGCCAGCAATCCGCGCGCTCGGACCAACGCCCCGAGGTACGGCTCCGCCGCGCTCTTGACGACGCAGAGATTCGGAAACTCGTTTGCGATCCGCGTCTCCAACAGATAGGTAAGCAGGTTGTTCGATCGGAGCAAGCCGCCCGAGAACGCCAGCGGCAGCGAGTCGTCTTCGAGACCCTTGGCAATGCCGCTAAGGAGCTCGAAGAGCTCTAGCGCAGCGCGCTGCACGATCTTGCGCGCGCCGGGCTCCCCGCGTGCTGCGTGCTCCAATACCAGCGGTGCGCAGGCGGCGATCGCGGCGACCGGCGCGGGACTCTGGTAGATGCGAGCGATCGCGTCGCGCGGGTTTTGGGCGTCGATCCGTTTTGCCAGCGCCGCCGCCATGGGTTCGCGCCGCGCGCGACCCTCGAAAACGCGCAGCATGAGCGCCAACGCTGCGGCGCCGATGGCAAATCCGGATCCCTCGTCGCCGAGCAAGTAACCGTAACCTCCGGCACGCCGCGCGACGCCCTGGATCTCCGCAAACGCGATCGAGCCCGTCCCCGCAATCAGCAGGAAGCCGTCGCCATGCGGAATCGCCGCCCGCAAGGCGATTGACGCGTCGTCGGTCACCACGATGCGCGTGCCGGGAAAGCGACCCGCTAACGCTGCGGCCATCGCCTGCTGCATCTCCGGCGTGCCGGCACCGGCGGTGCCGACCGCGATCGCAGCGACGGTGTGGCTCGCGCCCGCGTCGACGCCTACGACGCCGTGCATTCGCGCTCGATTGCAGTCAGCAGCTCGGCCAGCCGGTGCGGCGCGATCGCGCCAAGCACGGCCGGGTGCGCCGCTCCGGTTACGGCCGGCACGTTGCCGGGGCGCCCGCGCAGCGTCTCGTATCCGAGGACCGCAAAAGCGATCGCCTCCTTTGCCTTGGACGGTATTCCCATTGCGTCGGATGTTTCGACGCGCGCCGGCGCGAGCCGTTCGGCGATGCGCGCCAGCAGCGCGTCGTTGCGGGCGCCGCCGCCGCTGACGATGACGTGCGCCCCGGAGAACCCCTCGCGCTCGATCGCCTGCGCTACCGTCTCGGCGGTCAAGGCCGCGAGCGTTGCGGCGCCGTCCTCGAGCGAGATTCGGGCGAGCGCATCGCCGTGACGCTCGAGATAGTGCCGGCCAAAACGTTCTCGTCCGCTCGTTTTGGGCGCCGGCGCGGCAAAGTATTCGTCATCGAGCAACGCCGCCAACAGCGCGCGATCGGCACGCCCCGCCGCAGCAAAAGCGCCACCCGGATCGAAGGCATGCTCGCCGCGCGTGCGCTGGCTCACAAATGCATCGAGCAGCATGTTCGCAGGACCGGTATCGAAGCCGATCGCTTCCTCCGGCGGAGCGCCCTTGCGCATCAGAGTCACGTTCGCGATCCCGCCCAGGTTGAGCGCGACCCGATCTTCGCCGGCGCCGCCGAGGATCAGCGCATCAACGAGAGCGACGAGCGGTGCACCCTGACCGCCGGCGGCACAATCGGCGCTTCGGAAATCGTAGCAGACCGTCGCGTCGAGCGCCTCGCGAATGACGAACGCATCGCCCACCTGGAGCGTGACCCGGTGCGGGCCATCGTGCCACAGCGTTTGGCCATGCGATGCCGCGAAGTCGACCGTCGAGCCGCGGGCGACGATCCGCGCGATCCCAGCGTAGGCGCCGCCGAGCGCGTGATGGAGCCGGGCGACGCCGGCCACGCTTCCGTCGCGCGGCGGGAGCGACTCGATCAACGCAGCGCGGAGGTCGGGCGCGAACGGCTGCGACTCGAAGCCGAGCAGCTCGATCGCGTAGGTCGGTCCGCGCGGGACGATCCGCACCAACGCCGCGTCGACGCCGTCGAGCGACGTGCCGCTCATCAAGCCAATCGCGAGCATTATGCGCCTAGATCCTCGATCATCGCCTCGTAGAAGCTGGTGCGAAGTGCCGGCCCCGCATTCGGCGGAGGATTGCGTCCGAAGTAGAGCGCGTTGGTAAGCAAGACGCCTTGGACGTCGCGAGCCGGATCGGCCCAAACGCACGTTCCGACAAAACCGGTATGTCCGAAGGAGTCGTGGCTGACGTAGCGGCCGCACGAGTTTGCATCGCTCGTTCGCAGCGCCCAGCCAAGGCCACGGCGCAGCACGGGATCGCCGGCTTGTTCGGAGATCGCTTCGCGAACGAGGCGTTCCGGCAAGAGCTTTGCGTGGCGTCCGTGCAAGGGGCCGAGGTACGCCTCGGTCAGCGCCGCAACGTCGGCGGCAGTCCCGAAGAGGCCGGCATGCCCCGCAACGCCTCCCATCAAAAATGCCTTTTCGTCGTGCACGAATCCCTGCACGCGTCCGCGCCAGCCGTCTTCTTCGGTTGCCGGTATCTCGCGCCGCGCGGCGGCGCGCGGGCGAAAGCCGAGCGAACCCGAGAAGGTTCGGCCCGCGAGCGCTGCCAGCGATCGGGCCTCGGCGCGTTCGAGCGCGACCCCGAGCGCGATGAAGCCGAGATCGCTGTAGAGGACGCGCTCGCCGGGGTGCGCGATCGTTCTCGAACGCAGCGCGAACTGTTCGACGTTTTCGTTGCGGATCGCGCGGTAGTCAGCGCCGGAGTTCATTCCGGAGTTGTGGGCCAGGAGCATTCGCGCGGTCACCTCTCGCCGTCGTCCGCGGCTCCACTCCGGCAAGAGGCGCCCAAGCGGCTCGTCGAGCGAGAGATTCCCGCTTGCGACGGCCTGCAAAGCCAGGGTCGAGACGAAGAGCTTCGTTAGCGATGCGAGATCGAAGCGGGTGTCGCAATAGACGGGGCGCATCCGCGCATCGGTACGCGTCGAACCGTAAGCGCGCTCGAAGACGAGCCGGCCGCGGTGCTCGATGCGAGCGACGGCTGCCGTAAACTCGACGCCGGACGCCTCGCGCAGCGTCGCCTGGACGCGCTCGAAGCGCGGATCAGGCATGCACCGGCAGCCGTCCCTCCGGCATGCTGCCGCCGAAGAGCACGTCGGCAAGCCCACCGATTGAGGCGAGATCGTCTCCGTACGAAGCGAGCACGTGGCGCGCGCGGGCGAAAAGCGGGAGATCGAACGGTTCGAGAAGGGAGACGACGAGCGCGTCGGGATAGCGATCGACGATCTCGTCGATTGCGCCGGCCTGCGCGGGATGGAGATGGGCGCGCCGCGTCAGCAGGATCGGACGCCGCTCGCTCTGCCGGAGGGTCGCGAAAATCGCATCGACCTCTTGCCGATCGGGATCGATTGACGCCGAGATATCCTCGAGCGCCGGCGCCTCGTGCGCGAGCAACCTATCTCCGCCGCCGAACGAGAGCGCGATCGAGGCGACCGGATCCGCGTGCGGCACGCCGCGCACGAGCGTGATCGCGCGCCGGCCGACCTCGCGTCCGATGCCGGGATGCGGTGGAAAGCGCTCGATCTCCAGCGGGGCGGATC
>JBARBD010000238.1:0-15117 GCA_049792675.1 Vulcanimicrobiaceae bacterium
CGGCGCGACGCCGTTAGCCGCGCACGCCGTCGCGGTCGCGTTCGCTTGCCTCGCCGTCGCGGCCGCGATCGCGCTCGCAATTCGCGTGCGCGATTCGTTCGCGCGCTTCGCGGCATTCGCCGCGCTCGCGCCATTCGTCGCGGGCTTCTTCCACGAGCACGATCTCCTGGTGGCGTACGCAGCCGCCGGCTGGTGCGCGCTGCGAGCGCGCTCGGGCGCGCGCTATGCCGCCCTTGCGGGAACGCTGCTGGTCTCGATCGACTGGCTCGGCCTCGCACAACGGCCCACCGGCATCGCGCAGAGTTGCCTGCTCGCGCTCGCGGCGCTCGCCGCATTCGCCGCGCTCGGCACCGAGCACGATGCAAGAGGAACGCTCGTCGCGGCGATCCCGCTCGGGGCCTTGCTCGCGATCGCGGCGTGGGCCGCTGCGATACATCCGGCCCCGGTTTGGCCCGACGCGCTCGGCCCGTTTCACGCGTTCCCGGGGGCGACGGCGGCCGAGGTCTGGCTGGCCGAGCAGCGCGCGACGGGATTGATGGCGGCGCAGCCCGCTTGGGCGGCCCTGCGCGCCCTCTCGCTCTTAGGTTGCGCCCTCTTGGCGTACGCTATATATCGACATTCAGCATGTTGTCGAACGGCGTGATCGCGTTGGGGTTGAAGTTCTTCAAGTCTTTGTTGTATCCGAAGATGTCTTCGCGCAGCGACGTCACGACGGTCGGGACGTCCTTGACCAGCTCCTGCTGAACGACGAGCACGTCCTGATTGCGCTGCGCCTGGTCGTAGTGCGCGAAGAGTGCGTCCATGGCTGCTTGCGCTCGATGGCTGCACCAACGCAGGTTGTTCTGGCCGTTGGGCGGGAACGAGCGGCACGAATACAAGGGCGACATGTCGCCGATCGCGTCGTTGAGCCAGGCGAAGACGATGACGTCCCACTTGGTCGAGTAGACGATGCCGCCTTGCTGGATCGGCGCGAACATCAACGCCGGCGGATAGTGGCGGACGGTCATGTCGACGCCGACCTGCTTCCACCAAGCGCGGATCAGCTCGATCTGTTCGTCGGTGTCGGGTGCGCCGGCGGTCGTCGCAAACTCGAGCGAGAGCCGCACGCCGTTCTTCTGCCGGATCCCGTCCGGGCCGCGTTTCCAGCCGCCCTGGTCGAGGAGCGCGTTGGCCTTCGCGAGATCGAACGGCGTCGGCGGTATCGAGGTCACGGCATACGGTGCGTTCTTGGGCGTCGTGACGTCTTGCAGGATGCCGACCCCGCGCCCGATCTTATCGATCACCGTTCGGCGATCGAGGGCGTACCTCAGCGCTTCGCGGACGATCGGATCCGAGACGCCCGGCCGCTGCGTGTTGAAGTCGAGATGGTTGAAGAAGTAGCTCGGCTGGCGCCGGATCTCGAGTCCGGGCAGCGCTTGGACGCGGGCCAGATAGGCTCCCGGCACGAGATCCCAGAGGTCGAGCTCGTGCGACTCGAGCTGGGAGAGCACGGTGTTGCGGTCGGGAACGATCTTGTAGATTACCTGCTGGAGTTTCGGGCGGCCACGCCAGTAGATCGGGTTGGGCACGAGCACGATATCTTGCGCGCGGTCCCAGCGCTCGTACTTGAACGGCCCGATGCCGATCGGCAGCGAGTTGTACGCGACGTGATTGATGTTGGGATACTGCGCCAAGAGGTGCTTGGGGAGAATGCACGGGTTAGCGCCCGCGGTTGAAAAGAACGTCTCGATGAACGGCGAGTACGGCTTCTTCAGGTGATAGACGACCGTGAACTTGTCGGGCTCGTCGATTCTGGTGATCTGGTCCCAGCCGAGGCGACCGACTTCGTTGTTGTTCGGATTGAGGACGACGCGCGTCGAGAAGACGACGTCGTCGGCATCGAACGGAGCGCCGTCCGACCAATGCACGCCCTTGCGCAAGTGGTAGGTGATCGTGAGGCCGTCCTTGCTCACGCCGCCGTTCGACTGAGTTGGAATCGAGGTGGCGAGCTCTGGATATGGATTGTTGTGCTCGTCCCACTTGACGAGATAGGCCATCGTCATCGACGAGAGGTAGCCGATATCGGCAAACTGTCCCAGGTGGGGGTTGAGCGTGTTGACGTCGCCGGCGTCGGCGAAGGTCAAGACGTGAGGATGGGTCCAGGCATTCGCACGGCCGCCGACCGCGCCGCCGGCTCCGGTCTTCGTGCATGCGCCCAAACCGACGGCTGCGGCGACGCCCGCGGCGGCGATCAGATACCGAACGTTCATCGTTCAAGCTCCTTCGCGTCCCGGCTTGGGACGCCTACATCGAGTAGTTCCAGGGATCCCAGAATGGCGAGACGACCGGCGAGGGATCGAAGCCCTTCAAGTCCGTGTTGTAGACGTAAGGAAAACGTTGAAAGTAGAGGATGATCGTCGGCACGTCGAGCGCGAGCCGCTGCTGAACCGCCACGTAATCGCGCTTGCGGCGGTTCTGATCGATCGTCTTGAGCGCGTCGGTCATCCCCGCGGTCGCGACCGGGTCGTTCCAAAACATGGCGTTCTGCCCGTGCGGCGCCATGTTATGTCCGGAATAGATTGCGCTGTCGTCGGGGTCGGCCGCGCCGATCCAGCTGAAAAGCGCGACGTCGTAGTTCCCGCCCTGTAACACGCCGTTTGACGAGTTGTCGAAGAACTGCGGCGTCGGATAGTTTTTGACGTCGGCCTGCGCTCCGACCTCGCGCCACTCGCGCTGCAGCACCGTCTCGTTCGCCTTGCCGCTCGAGGACTCGGTCTGCGTGCTCAGCGTGAACTCGAGCCGCCGGCCGTCCTTGACGCGTACGCCGTCGGAGCCGACCTTCCAGCCGTCGGCGTCCAAAATCGCCTTTGCCTTGGCCGGGTCGTACGGATAGTGCGCGATGTCGTCGGTGTAGGCCCAGGAGTAGTGCGGCTGCTGGTCGGTATCGGCGGCGATCGCCGAGCCGTGCTGCACCTTGTCGATGATCTCGCCCTTATCGGTCGCATAGGCGAGCGCGCGCCGCACGTTGACGTCGCTGACGATCGGGCGTTTGAGATTGAAATCGACGTGCGCCCAAGCGAAGGCGTCGTTACGTATCGCGCGCAGCCCGTTGCGCGGATCGGCCGCGAGCGCCTCGTACTCTGGCCACTTCAGCCCGGTGCCCTGGGCGAGCATGTCGAGCTCGTGGGTCTGCAGCTCGGTTACCGCGGTGTTCTCGTCGGGAAGAATCTTATAAATGACTTCCTTGAGCTTCGGCTTGCCGAGGTAGAAGTCGGGATTGGCGACCAGACGGACGTCCTGCCCGCGGTTCCACGCGACGACCTTGAACGGACCGCTTCCGACCGGAAGCGAGTTGTACGGCGCCGAGTTGAGCGAGCCCTTATCGTCGTTGTATTTCGCCAGTAGATGCTCGGGAAAGATCGGCGCGTTGCTGTTCTCGCTCCAGAGCTGCTGCAAGAACGGCGCGTAGAGCCGCTTCATATGGACGACCGCGACGTACGGGTCGCTGCAGTCGATGCTCCCGATATCCTTGTACCCGTCGGTCGTGGTCACGTTGTTGTGCGGATTCATCACGAGCTGCCAGGTAAACTTGAGATCCTTGCACGTCAGCGGCGGGCCGTCTTGCCACTTGATGTTGTGACGCAGCTTATACTTCAGCGTCAGGCCGTCCGTACTCACGTCGCCGTTTGCAACCGTGGGAATCTCGCTGACGGCATCGGGAACCGGATGCGCGTTTGCATCGTAGCGCACCGTCCACGAGAAGACGAACATCGAGATGTCCAGCGTCGGCGAGGCCGAGTTCAGGGCCGGATTGAGATTCTTCGGATCGGCGAACTCGGTGAAGCGCAAGGTTCCCGGGATCGTCCACGGATGGTGCCCGCCGCCGCCGGTGCCGCCGCCCCCCCCGTTGGAGACCTTGGTGCAGCCCGCAACGGCGATCGCTAAGACAAGCGCGACCGCGCCCGTTCTACGTGCATTACCCTTCAGGCCGAAGCTCCTCCCTCGCCTTCATCGGCGCGCATCGCGTCGGGGTCGATACCGCGTTCGATGCAGAACGCTCGGTACGCGCTCGGCGCGATCTCGGACGGTTTGATCTCGCTGCGGCCGCCCCAGAAGACGTTGGTATACGAAAAGCCGATGCCGGCTTCCCGCAGATGCTCGTCGATGGCTGCCTTGTGCGCCAGCACGGCACCCTTCTCCATCCCGTGTGCGACGGCCATCACGTTGACGTCGTGGAACTCCGGGCCGCCCTCGCGCCAGTACGCGTGGGTGATGACGTAATGGCGTCCGACCTCGCATCCGGCCTCGATTTCGCGTCCGGGCGGGACCGCCCAGTGAAACAGCGCGTTGTAGCGCGTGACGCGTTCGTTGCCGCCGGTCGGCTTGACGTGCTCGAGAAACGTCGAGAAGCGTCCGATCACCTTTCGCTCGTCGAGCGAGCGAGCGACGCCGGCAAACGTCTCGAGGTCGAGTTCGGCTTCGCGGGCCCGCGCCGTCCAGAGATCCCGGACGATCTCGTTCGGCGCGAACTCGCGCTTGAGCGCAACCAGCACGCGCCACTCCAGCTCCGAAAGCGCGACGATCGACGTCTCGATGGGACGCGCTGGTTCGCCGGCCCGCGCGCCCGGCTCGAGACCGCGCCGCCGGACGTGTCCGACGCCGAGCGCGAAGAGCTTCTTGGCCGGCATTAGGCGGAAGCGCCGCGCGCCGACGCGACTGCCAAGCCATGCCGCGTGCTTGCGCAGCGAGTATCCCTGCGGCACTTTGAGCGTCGTCCAGAGCCGGTAGCCGCTGCCGGCCGAGACGGCGTCGGTGGTGCGGATGACGACGTGGCCCGAGAACGGATCCTCTGCGAACATATAATCGAAGGCCTGGTCGAGCCGCTCGGGCGCGACCTCCCACGCGCATAGCGCGCCGTTGGCCAAGCTAGTGGCGAGCAATGTCTGACGGACGCGCCGGATCGTGCCCGCCCGCAGCATCGCTGCGATGCGTTCCATCACGGTCTCGACGGCGACGCCGCAGCGCGCTGCGATCTCGCCGAACGGATCGGTTTGAAATCCGGCCAGGCGATCCTCGGATACCGCTAAGATCGCCGCGTTGACCGGATCGGAGACAGTGACGGGGATGACCGGTGGACTAGAGCCCAACTCGGCTCTAGAGTTGGACGTCGGTCACACCCGTCGCGTACAGGTAGTTCTGCTCCGCCGTCCGCACGCCGTAAAGCGCCGTGATGTACGACGATTGTGCGGTCGTGAGGTTCGCTTCGGCGGTGACGAGGTTGAGGATGGTAGTCGAGCCGACCCGATACTGCGCCTGCGTCGCGTCGAGCGATACCTGCGCTGCGGTAAGCTCGGAGCGCGCCTGGACGAGCGACGATCGGGCCGAGATCAACGTTGCCAGTGCCGAACGCACGTCGGATTCGACCGTCAGCCTGGTCAAGTTGAGGTTCGCATTGGCCTGGTCCAACTGCGCGGCCGCGATCGCAACGTTGTAGTTGGTCACGCCCTGGTCGTAGATCGGAATCGTGAGGTTGAGCCCGAGCGCTTTGTTGTTGGCAAAGCCCTGCGGGCCCGGACAGCTCGAAACCTCGATGCCCGCATTGTTGGGACCAACGAAGCAGTTGACGAACGTGCGGCCGATATTGTCGCTGGCCGCCGCGCTAAGAATCGGGAACCGGGCGAGTTTGGCATAGCGAACGTTCTCTTGATCCG
Source organism: Vulcanimicrobiaceae bacterium (assembly GCA_049792675.1). Taxonomy (GTDB): domain Bacteria; phylum Vulcanimicrobiota; class Vulcanimicrobiia; order Vulcanimicrobiales; family Vulcanimicrobiaceae; genus Cybelea. The sequence continues at coordinate 5,691 of JBARBD010000238.1, forward strand.
ACTGCACGGTGTATGCGGCCGAGATGTAATCGGGCCGCATGATCAGCGCCCGCCGCAACGAGGCCTGATAGGTCGGGTTCGCTGCTGCCGGCTGCGGCCCGACTTGCTTCGGAACGATCTCGGCGTCGGCGTCGAGACCCAGCGTCGTGGCAAAGGTGGCCTGCGCGCCGATCGCCACGCCTTGCGCCGTTACCAAGTTGCCGCGGGCTTGCGCGGTTTGGAACTGCGCCGCCGCGATATCCGAACGCGCCGCCGCACCGTTGCGAATCTGCGCCGCGGTCGAGGCTTCGTTGACTTCGAATTCGCGTACCAGCTGCGCGTCGGCGGCAACCGTCGCTTGATCCTCGAGCACGTTATAGTAGGCGTTGGCGACGTTGAGTGCGAGCGTTTGCAGCTGTCGCAGCAAGGTCGCCCGTCCGGCGATGTCGGCTTCCTTCGAGGAACGAATGTTGGCGATGGTTCGCCCGCCGTCGAAGATCAGCTGCGTAACCGCGATCCCGACCGACTCGTTGGTTACCGTGCTCTGCGTATAGGTGCCGCTAATCACGCCGCTCGGCGAGGCCGCCGACGTCCCGTTGCTATACGCCTTGCCGGCGGTCGCGGTGCCGCTTATGCCGGGGAACAGCGCCTGCACCGACGAGGTGTACTTCGCGTGGATCTCGGCCCACTGGGCATTCTGCGTCGCGAAGGTCGGCGAGAGCGCGACGGCTATCTTGACCGAGTCGGTTAGGCCGACCGAGACGGGCACGCCCTTCTTGGGCGCAAGCCGCGCGACGTCGGGCGCCGGCGTACCGTAGGCGGGGTAGGGCAGGGGCGTCCCGCTGATCGTCGGCTGTGGGGCGGGCGAGGGCATTTGGATCGGGGGAAGCCCCGGCTCCTTGATCACCGTCGGGGGTGCGTTCTGGGCGAGCGCCGCGCCGGTGGCAAGGGCCCCCAGCGCGAGCGCGGAGAGGAGCGTTCGCGCGGAAAGTTCCAGTCTTTTCATCGATTAATGCGCCGAACCGCTGCCGGAACTCGACGTCGAGTTCGCGCCCGCGACCGCAACGTCGCTCCCGTCTTTGAGCGCGTCGGGTCGCGTCGTGATGACCATGGTGCCCGGCTGGATTTTCGGGCTGCTCACCTGCGAGAGCGTATCGGTTTGCACGCCGACCTTCACCGGAACGGCCTGCGCCTTGTTGTTGGCGACCACGTAGACGAGGTCGCCGTTCGGCGTCTCGGCAACGGCGCTGCGCGGAACCACGATCGCGCCGCTGGCCTGCTGCTTGGTGACGACCACCGTCACGAGCATCCCGCCGCGCAACACGTAACTGGGATTGACCAGTTGGAGACGCGCAAGATAGGAGAGCGTGCCGGAGGTCGGGACCGCGTTCACCGTTTGGATCGGCCCCTGGAAGGTTCGCCCCGGCAGCGACGTCGACTTGAACGTCACCATCATGCCCGGACGAACGAACCCGAGGTCCTCGTCCGGCACGTTGACGTTGATCCACACCTTGTCGATGCGCGCGACCTGCAGCACCGGTTGCGAGGGCGAGGCGAATGCCCCGGGGTCGACCAGCCGGTTCGCGATCACGGCATCGTAGGGCGCGTAGAGGTAGGTCTGCGAGAGCTGCGTGCTCAGGACGTGTGCTTGCGCCGCAGCCGACTGCGCTTGGGCTTGCTGCGATTTCACGTTCTGATAGCTGACTTGATTGTTGCGCAGCCCGACCACCGCGTTGTTGTACGTCTGCTGGGCGGAAACGTAGTTTGCCTGGGATTGCTGCAGCGTCGTCTCGGAAACGTAGCCCTGCTTGTATAGCTGAAGGTTTTGATCGTAGACGAGCTTGGCGTTTTGCAGCGAGGCCTTTGCGGTCTGTACGGCCGCCTCGTTATTCTGCGTTTGCACCGGATAACCGACGACCGCACCCTGCGCGGCCGCGGAGTACTGGGACGCCTGCGCTTGCGCTTGCGACAGCTGCGCCTGGAGCGTCGAAGGATCGATCGTTGCGAGTAAGACGCCCTTGCGGACCATGTCGCCGATATTGACGTTGATGTGCGTGATCGTGCCGCTCTGCTGAAAGGCGAGCGTCGACTGCTCGAGCGGAGCGATCTGCCCGTCGAGGGTCAGATACGTCGCGATGTTCTGGCGCGTCGCGGCCGCGGCGTCCACGTTGAGCGGCGGCGGCCCCATGGCCGGCTTCTTGCCGCACGCAGCCAACGCGACCGTCACGACCAGCGCGGCCAGCACCGGCGGGGTGACCCGGCGGGCAGCCGAAGGGAGTCGATTCTGCATCTCTGTCCTAACCCGGTCCTTCATGGTGAGATATACGGCGCCCGACGCCTTTTGATTCAGAGCCGAGCGGACCCTATCGTAGGAACCTCGGCATGACCTCATCGGCTGCAGGGCGTATCTCCCCGGGGCATGAGCGCTAAACTCGGCATCGGTCGCTCGTATAGCCTTCAGAGCCGTGTCGAGGAGTGGATGACCGCCGAAAAGGCCGGCAACAAGGGCGTAGACGTCCTCTCTACGTCCATGCTGGTGCAATTGGTCGAGAGCGCCGCGATCCACTGCGTCGAGCCGATCTTGGGGCCGGGCCAGATCACCCTCGGGACGCACGTCGACCTCGAGCATAAAAAACCAGTGCCGGTCGGCTTCATCGTGCGCACCGAAGTCGAGGTCGTGATGCTCGACGGGCCGCGCGTCAGCTTCGCCGTTCAGGTCTTCGACGAGCAGGAAGCGGTCGCGGAAGGGACCCACGAACGCTACATCATCGAGAAGGCCAAGTTCCAGGCAAAGCTGCGAGAAAAGCTTGCCTGACTAGGCTCCCACTGCAGGGGAGGCAATCGGCTGTCCCCGAAGATGGCGCCAAAGGCGTGCCGGACCAACCAGGTCCCCCCAAGGGGGCCGGGCCGAAGGCAGCCTGAGTCTCATTTTCAAGCTAGGAGGACACATTGAAGCGACTGAGCACTGGGGTCCTAGCCGCGCTGATCGTAGCCGGCTTTGGACTCAACGCGGTCGCAGCCCAGCCCGGCGCATCGCATGGCAACATTGGAACCAACGCGATAGCGCAGGACCAGGGTGCGACGGGTGCTGCTCCGCCGGCGAACTTCGGTTCCCCCCCGTCGGGCCAGTATCCGATTCTCTTCAATGACCACCACGTCTATGCCAGGCCCGATATCCTAAAGAAGGGTCGTGTGCTCGCTGCGCTCGTGCGAGGCGGGACGATCCTCATCCCGCTACGCTCGATGTTCGAGCAAATGGGTAACCCGACTGTATCGTACGACGCGGCCAGCAAGACTGTGACGGTCAGCAAACCCGGAGCCGAGATCAAGGTGACCGTCGGTAAGCCGGAAGTCGTTATCAACGGTGAGTCGCGTCCTCTGGACGTGCCGCCAATAATCTACCAAGGCACCATCCTCGTGCCCGTCCGGGTAATCTCGGAAGGCATGGGCGCTTACGTCCTGTGGGTACCGGACCGGCGCATCGTGGTCGTGCGGTATATCGTGGCAACGCCGCCACCGCCCGCGCCTCCGCCGCCGCCCCCGCCGCCCACTCCGACGCCGACGCCGGTACCGAAACCGTACTTCGTGCGGTATGCGGCCGGCGACTACATCATCTCGCCACGCGTCTATAACGAGTTCGTTCCAGGCTCGAACAGCGACAACAACAACGGCGGGTTCTCGTACCGGCTTCACGGCGCGGGTGAGTTCCCGATCGGCAACATCCCGTTCATGGTTGCCGTTGACTATCGCCAGATCAACTGGCAGCACGACGCCGGCTGGGTGACCGCAATCGGCGGACTCTTCCAGACCAACGTCCCAGCCTTCAACGGACGCACGTTCGACTTCGATGCACGCCTCGGCATTCGGATACTAAATCCGCATATCTACCTCGCCGGTGCGTACATGTGGCGCGGAAACAACTACGGATATCCGAACCAAGAAGGTGCGGGCGTCGGCCTGGAGGCCCTCCCGAACCTCGAACACGCCTTCTCGTTCTACGGTAGCGCCTACTACTTCTTCGGAGTAAACGGCAACTACCTGAGCACGTCAGGCGTCGTGAACTCGCAGTTCCCCAACGGAAGCTGCACCGTTGCCGCTCCGTGCAACTACAGGGTCGGTTACGACATCCTGAAGTTTGACCTCGGCGTGGTGTACTCGTTCCCGGGACAACCGTTCTTCGTCGAGGCCGGATTCCTCGGCAGCCGCGGATGGAATCAAGACGCGGCTCCGATCGGCTTCTCGGAGACCGGCCCGTACGCAGGTATCGGTCTGAAGTTCTAAGCTTCTAGCCGCTGTACCAAAACGAAAAGCCCCCGGCACGCTGCCGGGGGCTTTCTCTATGCTTTCGGTTCCGTTCGCTATGGGCTGGTCGCGGACGGCTGCACGCACGGCGGTTCGACCGTCTCGACCGGCGGATGCCCGGGCGGTGGCGCCTGCGTCGGCGTCGCTTCCGGCGTCGGTTCGGCTTTGGCGCCGCGAGGCACGGGCGTCGGACACGGCTCGGCAGTTCCCATGACGTGCTCGGTGAAATTGGAAAGCGATGCCTTCGTCGTCTTGCCGAAGTACGTGTTCGGGTATTTTTTGACGAGGATCTGCATGAACTGCCAGGTGGTGTCTTGCTCGGCCTGCGTGTACACCTTTCGCAAGACGATGACGCCGAGGTAGTAGGAGCGCGCCAGCTCGGGGTCGCTCGGATACTTGGCGGCCCAACGGCGTAGCGCTTCGGTCGCATAATCGAGCTTTGAGATGAGGTGCGGGTCGGTCGTGTAATCGCCGGCGCTCACGGCGCCGTCCTTATAGGTGTTGTCGATGCCGAGATAGCTCATCTTCATGCGCCCAAAGTACTCGTCTCCAGGCGCCGAGCTGTTGAACTCTTCGCATTGAGCGTGAGCCCATTTGCTCTTCTTTGCCTCGCACGGGTCCTTGGTTGGGCTCTTCGACGGGCTGGCGGCGGGGGAAGGTGTGGGCGTTGCCGGCCAGGAGGGCAGGGGCGTTGCGAGCAGCGTTGCGGTGCTTGCGATCGCAACTGCCAGCGACAACGTTGGTATCGTGCGTCTCACGTTTTAGGAATCTCCCTTCGGGCGCAGCTCGCGTGCGCCGCACCCATTGGGGAGTGCCTCTTTCCCGGCTATGCCCTCGCGGCCTTCTTCTCTTAAGCGCCGTGAGGGGCACGTCGTTTGGCGGCGCGAAGCAATCGTCGGATGAACCGCTCCATCCGCGTCGCAGCCGTGCAGCTTCTCGCGCACGACCGCACCGATTTTGCGCTGAGGCTCGACGAGATCGTCGCGCGCGTGGACGATGCGGCACGCCGTGCCGATCTGCTCGTGCTGCCGGAAGGAACCTTCCCCGCATACGTGCTCGGCGCTGCGCCGCTCGATGCCGTTGCAGTTGCCTCCGCGCTCGAACGTCTGCGCGAAGTCGCGGTTGCGACGCGCACGGTGATCGTTGCTGGCGCGGCAATCGCCGAGGGCTCCACGCTGAAGAACGGCGCGATCGCGATCGATGCCGACGGCCGCATCGCAGGCCGTGCGGACAAAGTCTTTCTCTGGCACTTCGACCGTCGCTGGTTTAGCAGCGGAGAGCGCATCGCGCCGATCGAGACCAGCCTCGGCACGCTGGGCGTACTCGTCTGTGCCGATGGGCGGCTCCCCACGATTGCCGGTGCGCTCGTCGATCGTGGCGCCGTTGCGCTCGTAATGCCCACGGCATGGGTGACGAGCGGCCGCGATCCGCATGCGCTGGAGAACGTTCAGGCCGATCTGCTCGCGCGCGTTCGAGCCTACGAAAACGGCGTGCCGTTCATCGCGGCCAACAAGTGCGGGGCCGAGCTCGGCATGGTCGCCTATTGCGGGAAGAGCCAGATCGTCGACCGGCACGGCGAGATCGTCGCGATTGCGAGCGAGCGCGAGGCCGAAACATTGAACGCGAGCGTCGAACTCGGGGCGTCGCGACCGCGCCGTTCGGCTCGCGCCGGTCTCTCGTCGCGCGTACCGGCATCCGCCCCGCCGGCGCGCATCGCCTTCTCGTTCGAGCCGCTTCCCGACGACGTCGACGAGCGACTGGTACTGCTCGACGACCAGTATGCGGTCGCGCCGGGGGACGACGAGCGCCTGGCGGCGCTCGGACGCGCAATCCCAACGGCGGTCGTAGACGACGCGGTGGTGCTCGACCCCGCGGCGCTGGTCTCGTACCGCCGCGCCGGCTACGCGCTCATCTGTTGGACGACCGAGATCGGGCCGCCGTGGTCGCAACGACTCGCGCGCGCACGCGCCCTGGAGCTGCGGCTCTATCTGATCGTCTTCGATCGCGCCGCCGGCCGCGCGTTCGCCGTCGATCCCGACGGCACGGTCGTCGCCGGCACCTTCGACGGCTATCGTCTCGCAAGCTTTACGTTCGATCCGCGCAAGAGCGCCGAGACCGCAGTCGCACCGGGGACAGATATCGGCGAAGGCCTGGAACGCGTCGAGGCCGTGATCGCCTCGTGAACCACGCGGAGCCGGTCGTTGGCGGCAACAAGCGGCTCGCGTTGGCCACCGCGATCATGGCGGTCTTGGCGGCGCTGGGCACGCTCTTTGCGCACCATCGCTCGATCTCCGCGCTCTCGGCGAAGAATCAGGCAATCTTAGCCCAAGCGCGAGCGACCGACTCGTACAACGCTTACGAGGCGAAACAGATCCGCGCGAATATCTATCGCGCCTTGCTCGCCACCGAACTGGTGCGCAGCGCGGAGACACGCGCGCGCTTGGAATCGGTCGCCGAGCGCGAAGAGTCGTCGTCGCCGGGCGTTCTCGAGAAGGCGCAAGCCTTGGAGGCGCAAGCCGGGAAGGACGACGCGCGATCGGAGGTCGTGATGCGGTCGTACGAGCTGCTTCAGTTCGCGACGACCTTCTTTCAGATTGCGATCGTCGTGCTTTCGATCTCGGCGCTGACGGCGACCCGCATCCTTTTCCCGCTCGGCTCGGCGCTGAGCGCGATCGGCCTGATCCTCTTCGTCGTCGGCCTCGTCCAGAGCCGATAGCGCCGCGCGTGTCGAATCTCTGGAGATTCGCCGTTCTGGCACTGGCTTGGACGGTTCTGAGCGCAAGCGCCGCGCGCGCGCCGCACGTGCGGATCGCAACCGGAAAGATCGCTGCGACCAACTGGCCGTACTTGCCGGGAAGCCTGCTTCCGCTGCGCATCGACGGCTTCGCTCCGCCCTATCATGCCGCGCTCTTAGGGCCAGGCCGGCTCTTGCCCGACGGAACGTACGTCATACCGCAAGAGGCACCGGCTGGGAGCGCGCTCCTGGTGGCCGGTAACGCGGCCGGGCTCGCCGCGCGCACCTTACCGATCGCCGCGCCGCCCGACGCGAAACGCTCCTTCCTGGTCGTCGCCTCGTACGACGACGGCTTGATCTTTCACGACGCGCGCGATTACTCGGTCATCGGCGTCCTCGCAACCGGCGGCGCGCCGAGCGACGCCGCGATCGACCGCCTCGGACGAATCGCGGCAACCGACACGCAGGGCTCCGCGCTGTTGCTCGCCGCGCTGACGCCCTGGAGCGTTGCGCGGGTCGAAGGGGTGCTGCTCGGCGACGAGATTGCGATCGACGAGACGACCCACGCGATTTTCGTTACCAACCGCGACTCAAACGGCAAGGGCGCGCTGACGCGCGTCGGCACGAGCGGTGATGTCGCGCGGGTCGTGACCGGCCAGACGGCCGAAGGGTTGGCCGTCGACGAGCAGCGGCAGATCGTCTACGTCGCCAACGTCAACGACGGTACGGTCGCGGCCGTAGACGCGCGTTCGATGCAGATCGTCCGGCGCTTTCCGGCCGTCGCGCGCATCTTCTCGCTCGCGCTCTCGCCCGACGGCACGTTGCTCTACGGCATCTCGAATCAGAGTGCCGGCTCGCCGTTTGCCGCCCCAGGTGCGGCCGTCGCGATCTCGCTTCGGGGCACGCCACGCGTGGTCGCGCGCAGCGCCGATCTGGCCTTTCCACTCGGCGCCGCGCTCGATCCCTCGACCGCGACGCTCTTCGTTACCGACGAGCAGCTCGATCGGGTCGACGTGCTCGACGCGCGCACGCTGCGCGCGAAGCACGCGCCGCTGCTGACGTGCCGCATACCCTGGAAGCCCTTGCTCGACACGGCGGACGGCCGGCTCTACGTACCGTGCGCGGGCGCCAATCAAATCGACGCGTTCGACACGCAGACGCTGCGGCGGATCGCGGGCGCGCCGTTCGCAACCGGGAGCTATCCGCTGGCGGTTGCGATTTGGCATCCGCAGTGACGTTGTTTTTCGCGACCCTGCTCGCGCTCTTGCTGCCGGTTCGCATCGATCCGAGCCCGCCGTTTCCACACGTCCTCCAAGAGGCGCCGACGGTCGAGAGCATCGCGCCGGGGATCGAGTACGGCGAGTATCAGCTCGTCACCGACGCCGGCCCGCTCTCGGTCCACGTCGTCGCGGTCGAGCCCCGCCGCACCGACGTGCGCGTCGGCAGCGTGCTGGCGCAGGGTTCGCTCGTCTCTCGGGGCGAGACGATCGGTTCGATGGCGCGCCGAACCGGCGCGGTGGCCGGTATCAACGGCGACTACTTCGACATCGGCAATACGAATCGGCCGGAGAACATCGTCGTGAGCGGCGGCACGCTCCTTTCGCTGCCCTACAAGCGCTACGCGATCGCGATCACGCGCGACGGCATCCCGCACATTGCCGAATTCACGTTCTCCGGCGAGCTCGTGATCGACCAGCGCACGATGCAGCTGGACGGCATCGACCAGATGCCGCCGCCCAATGGCGGCCTCTCGCTGCTGACGCCCGAGTACGGGCGGGTACGCCCGCAGGAGAACGTTACGCTCGTATCGCTTGCGCCGCTCGACGGCACGCCGCCGCTCGCGCGGTATCGCGTAACCGGCGTCGCCGACAATCTCTCGACGCAGCCGCCGGGGTACTACGCGGCGATCGGACCGAACGATTACGGCGTCATCAACGTCCCGGAAGCCAATGCGATCGTCACCGCAACCGGCGATCTGTCCCCAGTTCCGCTCGCTTCGATCGCCGCGGCGATCGGCGGCGGGCCGCTCATTCTCCACAACGGCGCGTGGTACGACGATAACGACGGTCCGAACGGCCGGGAGTTCGCAAAACGAATTCCCGCGTCGGGCGTCGCAATCGCGCCGAACGGCCGGCTCTTCCTGATCGAGGTGGACGGACGCCAAGCGGATATCAGCGTCGGGTTGAAGCGCCCGGAGTTCGCCGCGCTGATGCGTTCGCTCGGCGCGACCGAAGGGCTCGCTCTCGACGGCGGCGGGTCTTCGACGCTGGTCGCCCGGCAGTTGGGAGAGAGCGATTCCGAGGTTACCAACTCGCCGTCGGATGGAATCGAACGTCCGGTGGCCGACGGCCTTTTCGTTTATAGCACGGCGCCGGTCGGCCCGCCGGCGCGACTGGTTGCGCTCCCCGGCAC
>JBARBD010000239.1:0-4963 GCA_049792675.1 Vulcanimicrobiaceae bacterium
CGAACCGCTCCGCGTCCTTCAGATCACCGTGCGTAAGTTTCTCCGCCGAGATTCCCACGTTGATCGCTTCTATGCGACGCGGGCTTCGTGCGTACGTCGTTATGTAATAGTAGCGACAGCGGTGGAACGTCGTTGCCGTGCCTGCGACGCGGTAGTCGAAGATTGCGGCACCTCCGAACTGCGCCCCGCTAAACAGCGGTGATGCAGCACCCGAGCGGATCTTGAGCGTAGACTCCTCAACCATCCTACGGGTTTGCATACCGGGAGCCGCCACGAGCGTTCCTTGAAGCGGCATCTTCGCGATCGCTTCGGCAGCTCGGCGATCGGAGGCGGAGGACGGCGGCGACGAATCGTTACTGAAAAAGCCTGCTCGAATTGCCGCGGGCAGAGCGACTGCGAGGCCCGTCGCCATGAGAGCCCACAGAGCACCAACGATCCAGGCCGAACGATCGATCGCCGCCCTGACCGGTGGGAGCTTGTCGTTGCCGATGAGCACCTGAAAGCCGAGCACCAATTTGACCATCAGCGGAATGAGCGAGAATCCGAACGCGACGAAGAGCGTGAAGAATACGATTTTGGCCGGCGTTTGAAAGGCGTCCGGATTCTTGACGACGCCTGCCGCGATAACCACGTCTCCAGCGACGATGGCGAGCACCATCGTCGCAAGGATTCCACCGGCGATCAGCGCAGGAGTACGAATGCCTACCTCAACCGCAATACTTATTGGCGACCTTTAGGAAAAAGTATCCGACGGTTCCGCCGCTCGCGTTGATTCCGTCGAACTCGACGTCGGCCGCACCGCAGGACTGTCCCGAGGTGATCCGCCACTGAGTCTCGCTGCTGCCTTCGCGCTCGGCATTGTAGCAAACGTACCCATTGAAGCATCCGTTGATCTTGCCTAGGTAGGAGTTAACCACGCCCGGACCGCTCACGGTCACGACGGCGCCCCGCTTCGTGTGTTTCGTTAACCGTACGGGACAAGGCGTAACCTTCACCCCGCCCATCCCGCCGCAATCTTTATCCGGCATTACCGACGATGAAAGGCTCGCGCCGTTTGCCTGCGGGACGGCGGAGCCGCCTTGAGACGCCTGTTGGCCCTGGGCGCACGCGGACAGGACGAACAGCGTTACGGCCGCTGCGACCAGGTTGACCCGTAGAAACATCGCGGACCTCCCCGAAGCTCAGCTCGTTTTACCCATGCCCTTATTCAGCTCGTTTTACCCATGCCCTTATAATGTAAGGGATCTCTGAAATCCGCAAGCGCCGAACCCCTCACCTCGCTCGGAAAGGCGCCGATTCGTTTGGGTTCTGCTACACTACTGGAAAGGCCCCATAGCGCGCCTCTCTCTGAATGTGTGGAGTCCCGACGAGTTTCCCGTTTTACTCCGCGTGTGCGTGGGCATCGATCGTAGCGATCTCGATTTTTTTCCTGCCGATTCGCAACTGGACCGCAGGAACTGCAACCGTCATCGGCGTCTACGTCGGCGCCGGTCTCATGAACGGCTACACCACGACGATTCCGTAAGCCGAGGGATTGCCGACAGCAAAAGGAATCGTTATCGGTGACGTGTTAAGAAACCGGAAGCGCTTTGAAGAATAAGCAACATTCCTATTGGATGCTTTGGTCGGCGATAGCAAGCTTGGCAGGCTGCTCGGGCAATCAGGCGCTGCCCCTGTCCGACACGTCCGCAGCTGCGGCGGACGCCGCGCCGATCGCCTTGCAAGGTCAATCGCTCTACTACGGCTGTCCCGTCTTTCGCGCACATGGCTACTACAACTCGCCGGTGACCAGCGAGAGGGTCGACCCGAACAGCGCAGCCTACATCGCTTCGGTCCGCGAGGCCGGCGACACCGCTCCATTCTCCGCATCGACCAACCTGGAGAAGGTGAACCTCGCAGACGATAACACTCCGTTACGCACGGTAAAGCCGAAATCACCGTACCATCACTTTCCGGTGCAATATCCGTGGGCGGCACATTTTTTCATCGAGCCGAGCTCCGATCGGCACGCCATGGTCGTGCAAACGCAGAGCTGTCATCTGTACGAGGCGTACAAAACGACCTATGAGGGCGGCGCATTGAGTGCCTATAGCGGCGCCAACTGGGACCTGCGGAAGGCGTTTGTGCCGCTGACGCCGGGGCAACCCTCGGCCATGGCATCCGGCCTTTCGCTTTTCGCCGGAATGGTGCGATGGGAAGACTATGAATCTGGGGGGATTACGCATGCCCTCAACTGGGCGGCCATCGCCCACACGGTCGCTGCCTACGACTTCGTGCGTCCGGCGAGCGATACCGACAGGCTGCCCTTCTACGGTAAGAGCGCGTACGAGTTGCCGTACGGAGCTCGCTTGCGGCTCAAGGCATCCTTCAGCACGGCTGGATGGGGACCTCAGTCGCAAATGGTTGCGACGGCGATGAAAACCTACGGAATATATCTTGCGGACACCGCGCCCAGTGACAATGCGCTGTACTTCGCCAACGCCGCAGATGGAAGCAATCCGTGGGATTCTTCCGATCTTTCGAACCTATCGAAGATTCACATCGGCGACTTCGAGGTTCTCAAGCTTCCGCCCATCGAGCACGTCCAGGCGCATTAGGCGCGCGGGCGCGGAGGCCGTTAGGACTACCCTGGAACTTGCGCCTCTCGCGTGAGGCGGACGAGTTCTTTGGCCAGAAACTGCAGCGCATCTCGCGGCGGGGTCTCGGCCTTTTCTTGACGGCAGAGCTTCAGCACCGTCTCTTGCGACTCTCGCATGTTAATGACGGTCTTGTGGTCCGCAGATTTGACTGCGCTTATCTTCATGCGCGTCCACACGCGCTCCATTGGGTTCATTGCGGGGAGCGCGATCTCATCGCGCTCCCTTCAATCTGCGGGTCTTGCCTCTTGTTAGGCGTGAACGGCCTCGCGATGCGGAACGGTCCGACCTTCTTCCAAGTCGAGTAGGTCCGACCACGTCACGACGTCGGTCCGGCTCGGCGCGATCTTGCTACGCTGTTCTTCGAAATGCTTTAACGATTCGCCGGTCGGCACGGCAGAGAGCCACTTCTTGTTGAAGGCCTCGATATTTCGCGGGTCTTTCCTGCCGACGAACGTCTTCGCGTACGCTTCGATCTCAGAGTCGCTCTTGGCTTCTTTCACGACGTTGAGGAAAGCCTTCGGATCCATGCCGAGGTAGTCGAAGAGACCTTTGTCCATCGGAGAATCGTACTTGTAATCGCCAATGCTACCATCCGCTAAAGCCTTTGCTTTGTCGGTCGTCCGCGCGAGCTGCACGATCCCGAGCATCATTTCGCTGACGCTACGCGGCATGGTCTTGGTTAAATCCATCATATTGAATAATCAACTTTCACTTAAGTTTCTTTTCCTACTAATGGCTAACCTCAAAAGCCAGCCAAAGTTGCATAACTCATTTTAAATCGGTCGCAAGCAGGTGGTTTGAATTCTTTTAGCGGTGCGCCGTTTCGCTCGCAAAGCGGCGCCTTCGCGGCAAAATGCCAACGAATGCCCCCAAAGCTCGTCTTTCCCCGAACGAATGCCGGATGAAGCTTTTTAGGCGCCTTCTTCGGTCGCGTTATTGGGAGAAAGACGCGACGAGACTTCTCGATAAAGATGTCGCATCGCGTCGCTGAGCAGCGCGGAGATTCGGAACAGGCCGTCACCCGAGAGACGCAGCGCCATCCAAGGCGTTCCTTGATGCCGTTGCACCAGCAGATACGTTTGGTTACCCACGGCATAGATTGCGAACTGATCCGATTCCGCAATTTGCTCCAGGCCGTTAAGGGTCGACTCGTCGATCTGTTCGTTGAAATGCATGACTTCGCTCTCTTCGCCAACACGGGCGGCTAAGACTTCAAAGCGGCCTCAAGGGAACGCAGCATGGCACCGTGGTTGCAGGTTAAGTATTGCGATCACAAAATACCGACGCGTATGCAGATCCTAAACTCGGCGCTCCCGCGTTTGGTGCTCGTCTCGGCCGTTGGGTTGCTGGCCGCGTGTGGTCGCGGCGGGCCAGGCCTGCCGTCTTCGCAACTGCCGTCGGCCGCGCGAGCCGCCGCCGGCCACCACGGTTCGTGGATGGCGGACGACGCTAAGAGCCAGGACCTGGTTTACGTTGCGGATCTCGGCACGGATGACGTGAACGTGTACTCGTACCCGGGCGGAAGCCTGAAAGGCGTGCTCGAGGGTTTCTCGGCGGTGCACTACGAGTGCGTCGACGCCGCCGGGAATGTCTTTATCGCCAACGGCGGCGCCAACGAGCTGCTTGAGTATGCGCATGGGGGCACGGCGCCGATAAGAATTTATCACGAGCCGGGATTTACCCATGGCTGTTCGATTGATCCAACCACCGGGAACCTGGCGGTGCTGCACGACCCGGCGTCGTCTGCCCCAGGCGGCATTTCGATTTACCGTCACGCCCGCGGCAAGCCGCACGAATACACGACGCCCAACGTCTTCCGCGTCTACTTTATCGGCTACGATGGCCAAGGGGATCTGTTCGTTGACGGCACCGACATGCACGTCGCGTTCGAAATTTCCGAGCTGCCGTCGGGAGGCACAGCCTTCGAAGCGGTCACGCTCAATCAAAGCATCGTTCTACCCGGCGCGATTCAATGGGACGGACAGCATCTCGCGGTCGGCGACCAAGTCTCGATTTACGGCCCTTCGAAAATCTACGAGTTTTCGATGAGCGGAACCACGGGGACGCTCGTAGGGAGCACCCCGCTCTCGAATTCATGCGACGTTTTGCAGTTCTGGATTCAGAGCCATCGTGTTATCGCCGGTAACGACTGCGCGCCGCACGTCCTTTATTTTAGCTATCCGAGCGGTGGTTCGTCGACAAAAACGATCAGCCGTAAACTCAAAGAACCCGTCGGCGTGACGGTGAGCTTGAAATAGGGGGTGACGATGCGCGTGTCCGGCTTCTCCTGGCGATGCACGGTCGTTCTCGCTGCAAGTTGGTGG
>JBARBD010000240.1:0-1929 GCA_049792675.1 Vulcanimicrobiaceae bacterium
CGCCGGCGGCAGCTTCGTCCCGCAGAGCGCTCCCCCCATGCAGCTCCCGTTTGCCAAGACGGCCCAGGGCGACACGGCTCAGCCCGACGGCGGCGTGCGCATCTTCACCGCCAATCGCGACAACGCCGGCGTCCTGGCCTTCAAGACGAGCGCCGACGGAAACGTCGCGCCGGTCACCAGCATCGCCGGCCCGAAGACCGGGCTGGACTCCCCCGATTCGCTCGCCCTCGACGCAAAGGGCAACATCTACACGGCCAACGACAGCGGCACGAGCGTCGAGGTCTTCGCGGCCGGCGCCAACGGCAACGCCAAGCCGAAGCGGACCATCGGCGGCCCGAACTCGAATCTCGGGCCGACCGAAGGGATCATGGTCGATCCGTCAGGCAATCTCTGGGTCAGCAACTACTCGGGCGACGTGATTACCGAGTACGCCGCGGGCGCTAACGGTAACGTGTCGCCGATCGACACGATCGGCGGCTCCAACACGCAGCTCGACCTGCCGTTCGGGATGGCGATGAGCTCCACTGGCCGTCTCTACGTCGCCAACGGCAGCGCCTCGTCGATCCTCGTCTTCTCGAAAGGCGCGAGCGGCAACGCAACGCCGGTCATGACGATCGCGGGCAGCAATACCGGCCTCTCCAAGCCGTTTGCCATCGCCTTCGATTCGCACGGGCGACTGCTCGTAGCCGATGAGGGTGCGGGCGTCCTCGTCTTCGCCAAAGGCGCCAGCGGCAACGTCGCGCCGGTTCAGAAGATCACCGGCCTCGACTATCCGGCCGGCGTCATCGCCGACAAGCAGGATCACATCTGGGCGGCCGACTTCAGCGGCAACGCGATCGACGAGTTCGCCAAGAACGCCAACGGCAGCGCGACGCCGATTCGCTCGATCCAAGGCCCCTCCACGACCCTAAACGGAGCGAACTACCTAGCCCTGCACTAGGCGCTCGGAACAGCCCTTCCATGGGTAGTGGGAGATGCAGCGGCTCCGCCTGGCGGAGCCGCTGCTATTTTACTTCGAGGGGATTTGAACGAACTTCCGCGGCTTCTGGGTGAAGTCGAAGGTGTCGTCCATCGAGTTCGCGCGCGTGTCGGTCGTGCCCAGCCGTCCGAGCGACCAGACGTCTTCGACGAAGCGGATGATGCTGCCGAACTCGTACTGCGTGTGCGAGACGTAGGATGCCTTCGCGTACGGTGAGATCACGATCATCGGCACGCGCATGCCCAGGCCGGCGTAGTCGAGCTGCGGCGGCGGAACGTGATCGTACCATCCGCCCCAATCTTCCCAGACCACGACGATCGCCGTGTTCTTCCAGTACTGGCTCTTACCGACCGCGTTGACGACCTTCGCAACCCATGCCGGTCCGGTATCGGATTTGGCGAAGCCAGAGTGGTCCGAGTTTTGGTCGCTGGGCGAGACCCACGAGACGGCCGGCAGCGTGCCTTTCGAGACATCCGTGAAGAAGTTCGTCTCGGGCGACGAGATGTTGGTCGCCCACTCGGGGCCGTTACGCACCGCGCTGATCGCGTCGAACGGATCCCAGTACGAGCCGGCAAGACCGCCGTTGAAGAGCGACGGCGCATAGTATTTCCAAGACAGCTGTTTGGCGTCGAGCAGGTCGCGCAACGTCGCGTACGACATGCACGGAGCCGGCCCTTTCTGAATGTACTTGTTTTGGTTGGTGATCACCGGGGTCGTGGTGCCCTTTTGGGCGTCGCATCCCCAAGGACCGTGGGTCGGAAAGTCGATCAGGCTCTGCGTGCCGTCGATCGACGAGCTGCCGCGAATCAGATCCTGGTGCGAACTGAAGTCCCCGCTGTTCTCGGTCGGGAACATGTTGTCGGCGAGCACGTAGCTCTTGGCCATCGCCCAGTACGGCTTGATCTGCGCCGGGTTCACGTACTTGTACGCGCAGGTCGTGCACTGTTTGC
>JBARBD010000241.1:0-4595 GCA_049792675.1 Vulcanimicrobiaceae bacterium
GGCGTCTGATCGCGCGACTGCGCCTTGCGCGCACGCGCCGATGGAAGCCGATGGCGCGCGGCCGCCGCGTGGACGTGCGCGCAACGCTGCGCGCGACCCTGCACACCGGCGGCGAGCCGATCGAGCTCCACGCGCTCGGCCACCCGCTGCGGGATCCGCGTTTCGTGGTGCTGATCGACGGCAGCCGTTCGATGGCCGAGGATGCCGAAAAGGCGCTGCAGTTCGCGCGGGCGCTCTGCCGCCGCACGCGTCGCGCGCGCGCCTTCGTCTTTAGCACGCAGCTACGGGAGATCACGCGCGCGTTGCGCGAGCGCGATGCGGATCAACCGGTGCTCGAGGGGCTCGGCGAGGCTTGGGGCGGCGGCACGCGCATCGGTGCGAGCTTGAAGTCGTTCCTCCGCGAACGCGGCACGCTGCTCGGCGAGCGCACCTACGTCATGATCTTCAGCGACGGCCTCGACACCGGCGACGTCGTGCGCCTGCGCACCTCGATGCGCGAGATCGCGCGGCGCAGCGCCGCGGTTGCGTGGATCAACCCGCATGCGGGCGACCCGGATTTCGCGCCGCGCGCCGCGGGAATGAAAGCGGCGCTGCCTTACATCAGTCGGCTCGTCTCGCCGCAGGGGTTGCGCGCCCTTGCGTGACGTTTTCGCCCAGACCGCGCGCTGGCTCGAGGAAAGACGGAGCTTCGCCTTGGCGACCCTCGTCGAACTGCGCGAGGCGCGCACCGCGCCGCTCGGCACGACGCTCGCGGTCGACGCGAGCGGTCGCATCGTCGGCAACATCGGCGCCGGCTGCTACGAAGGCGAGATCGTCGAAGCCGCTCGGCTCACGGCGGCCGACGGTCGAACGCGTGCCCTCGCAATCAACCTCACCGAAGACGACGCGTTGCTCGGCGGCACCGCATGCGGTGCGATGATGGAGCTGGTCGTCTGGCGGCCGCACGCCGGGTTCGTGGGCGACGCCCGCGCGATTGCCGGCGGCGAGCGCGACGTCGCGTTGAAGTTGCGCTACGAGCGCGGCGGATCGCCGCGCGCGTTCGAACACGTCTTTCCCGCACGCGACGCCCTCATCGTCGTCGGTGCCACATCGCTCGCCGCCGAGATCGCCGCGATCGCCAGGCGCCTCGATTTCAAAGTCGTCGTCGTTGATCCGCGTCCGGCTTTCGCGACGCGCGAACGCGTTCCGGATGCCGACGAGATCGCGATCGCGTGGCCCGACGAGTACCTACCGGGCGCGCTCGGCCCGCACACCTCCGTCGTCGCGCTCTCGCACGATCCCAAGCTCGACATACCGGCCCTGCGCTGCGCGCTCGATTCGCCCGCGCCCTACGTCGGTCTCTTGGGGAGCCGGCGCGCGCAAGCCGCGCGACGCGAGGCGTTGCGCGAAGAGGGTGTCGGTGACGAAGCGATCGCGCGCATTCACGGGCCCGCCGGGCTCGACATCGGCGGCGCGACGGCCGCCGAGACCGCCCTCTCGATCCTTTCCGAGTTGATCGCCGTGCATCACCACGGCAGCGGACTGCCGCTAGGAACGAGCGACGGCGCGATTCACCCCGCCCCGGCGCCGCGCACTTAGCGCAAGATCTCGACCAGCAGCACCCAAGAGTTGAGCAAGCTGAAGGCGAGCGCGAGAATCACGCCGACCGCAATCGCATAGACGCCGCCACCGATGCCTGCGACGCCAGAAGCGAAACGAACCGAATTGCCGACGCCGGAAAGAGCAAGAGTGACGAGACGGCGAGCGCGCCCATCAGCGCCACCTAAGGCGTACCATCCTTCCGTCGGATTGCCGCGACGTTCGACGACAAACGTCGGCCCATCCTTGACCAACTTTGTTAGAATGGATGCCGGAGGCATACCAAAGAAATGAGAAGAGTCTCACCGGCTGTCGCGCTTGCTGCGATTGCAATACTGACCGCCGGCGTCGCGCGCGCGGCGCAACCGACCCCGGTTCCCGATGCCAAGCCCGACCTGAGCAGCCTCTCGTTCTTACTAGGAACCTGGGCGTGTCATTCGGTGGCGAGGGGATCGCCGCGCCCCGACACGACGACGTTTACGATGGATTACGACGGTCACTGGATGCGCTCGCACGACGTCGCACCGCCGTTCGACCGTTATCGCACGCGGCCGATCGTCTCGGATAGCTGGATCAGCTTCAATCCCATCGTGCGCGTGTGGGTTCAGACCGAGGTCGACAACTTCGGCGGCTACGGCACCTCGACCGCGCCGGGCTGGCGCGGGAACACCATGACTTGGACCGCGGTCGCAACGCCCGACGGGTCGACCGGAACCGACGTCTTCACCAAAGTGAGCGAGACGCAGACGAAAGACGTCTTCGCGGGCCGCGATAAGAACGGGCGTCCGCTGCCCGCCACGACCACGGTCTGTACGAAGCGCTGAATCGGGGGCTAAGCAAATCGCATGCGGCGTAAAGCATTTCTTCGCGCCGGTGCCGGCGCCATGACGGTCGCGGCGCTCCCGCCGCTCCCGCTTTGCGCGGCGGCGGCGGAGGTCGTCGAGTACACGCTTACCGCGGCGCCGCTGAACTTCGCGCCGTTGGCCGGCCTTCGCTTTGCCGGCCTGGCTTATAACGGCACGATTCCCGGTCCCATCCTGCGCGTCGTGCACGGCCAGCGCGTTCGGATTCGATACCGCAGCCGCGTCGTGCCACCCACGAGCGTTCACTGGCACGGCATGATTCTCCCCAACGCAATGGATGGAGCCGCCGGCGTGACGCAGCCGGCGGTCGAGCGAGGGCACGAGTTTATCTACGAGTTCGCGCCGGGTCCACCGGGGACGCGATGGTATCACGACCATGCCTTTGCGCTGACGATGATCAGAGGGCTTTTCGGTATCTTCGTCGTCGAGGATCCGCGCGACGAACGGGTAAACAACGAGTTCGCGCTGGTCTTTCACGACGTGCCGGATTGGAGCTCGGTTGAGGCGGCGGTGCGCGGCGTCAGCAATGCGCCGATGGACGACCCGATGGGATCGCGCGAGATGACCGAGATGATGGGCGGCGGTAAGATGAACGACGAGGTTGCGTACCTCGCCCGCTGCATCAACGGCGCGAGCTACCCTAAGACGCACGAGCTCGCCGTCAAGGTCGGCGATCGCGTGCGCTTGCGCCTGCTCAACGCCAATCCTACCCAGACTCGCTACGTCCGCCTCGCAGGGCACGAGCTGACCGTGACCCATGCCGACGGCAATCCGCTCGCGCGGCCGGTGAGCGTTCAAGCGCTGCGAATCGGCGGCGGCGAACGCTACGATGCCGTTTTCGAGGTGCGCAACCCTGGCGCGTTCCTGCTGCAAGGCATCTCGAGCGATGCGCTCGCAGGCCAACAGGCGGCGGTCGTCTACACCGAGGGCATGGAGCATGCGACGCCGCTGCGCGATGGCGACACGCTCGACGGCGTGCGCGTCTTCAGTTATGAAGCCGCAGGCGGAACCGCGACGAGCTCGCCCGCGCCTAAGCACGGACCGGCCTTCGAGCTCGCGCTCGCCGGCGGAGCGTGGGCGAACCCGCGGTGGACCATCAACGGCAAGAGCTGGCCGCATACCGAGAAGCTCGTCGTGCGCCGCGGCGATCTCGTGACCGTCCGGTTCGTCAACCAGAGCGATATGGAGCACCCGATGCACTTGCACGGCCACACGTTCGCGCTGCTCGAAACCGGCGGCACGTGGCTCGCGCGCCCGTTGCTCAAAGATGTCTCGCTCGTCCCGGCAAATAAGGGGACCTCCACTTGGCAGTTTACGGCCGACTCGCCGGCGGGGCGCTGGTTGCTGCACTGTCACAACGAGATTCACATGACCGACGGCATGATGACGGAGGTCGTCTACGGCGCAACGTGAATGAGTGAGGCCCCCCAGGTCCGGACCAGGAGGTTCCCATGCCGAAGTATCTGATCCACGCCACGTACACCGCGTCGGGCGCGAAGGGCCTGCTCAAGAGCGGGGGCACCGCGCGCCGCAAAGCCGTCGAAACGCTGCTCGCGCAGCTGGGCGGCAAACTCGAGACTTTCTATTTCACATTTGGGGATGAAGACGCGATCCTGATCATCGACCTCCCCGATCAAGTCGCCGCCTCGGCCGTTGGTCTTGCGGTGAGCGCCTCCGGTTCGATACGGACGCGGTCGACCGTGCTGATCGACCCCGAAGAAGTCGACAAGGCGTCGAGGATGAAGATAGACTTTCACCCGCCCGGCGAGTAGGAGGATAGATGAGTCACCCGCCGTTGCGCTCGTGGCCGCTCTTGGTGCTGGGAGCGCTGCTTCTTGGAAGCGTGCCTGCGGCGGCGCCGGCCGCGTCCCCCGCGGCGATGCTGCCGGCGATGTTCACGCCGGCCGTGCGCGCCCAACTCGATGCAGCCGTCACAAAATGGCTCGCCGCTTCCGGGGCGCCGGGCGTCGTGCTCGGCATCTGGGCGCCTGGACGCGGGCGCTACGTCGTCGCGCGTGGCTACGCCGACGCAGCGACCAAGAGCCCGATGCGCCGCGACCTTTACTTTCGCATCGGCAGCAACACCAAGACCTTTACCATTACCGTATTGCTGCAGCTTGCCGGCGAGAAGAAGTTGAACCTGGACGATCCCGT
>JBARBD010000242.1:0-5483 GCA_049792675.1 Vulcanimicrobiaceae bacterium
ACGATCGAACCGGTGCAGTGTACGGCACGACGTATTGGGGCGGTACAAAAGAGGTTGGAACCCTTTTCAAGCTCACGCGCAGTGGCTCGACCTATACCGATACCGTTCTCCACAGCTTTACCGGCAAAGCCGACGGCTTCTTACCCGAGGGCACGCCGTTGCTTAAATCTGACGGAAGTATTTACGGTACCGCTGCGCTTGGCGGCGAGAATTGTCACGGGATCGGCTGCGGAACGGTCTTCGAAGCAACGCCGGTGAGCTCAGGTTTTTCCTTCCGCGTGCTCTACGACTTCCCACGGCCTGCCAAAGGCGCCGAGCCCGAACAAACCGATCTGCTTACCGATGCAAGTGGCGCACTGTACGGGACAACGCGATCGGGCGGCAAGGAAACGGAGTGCGCCGATGGCGGCCCTGGAGGCGCCACCGGCTGCGGCGTCGTGTTCAAGCTCAGTACAGGTCCGTTGAGATAGCGCGGCTAAGGGCGCATATGGAGCCAGCAACTGTCCGCTTATAACTGCAAAGGATGGGTTATGTTCATTTCCGTGATTCATAGAATCAGCGATCCCGAGGCATTTTGGGCGATCGCCACAAGCGCAACTGAGAAGCTCCCTTCCGAGTGCACGCTGTCACAATCCGTGACCAGCAACGACCACTCGACGACGATCTGCTTATGGGAAGCTCCTTCAGTCGAAAAAGTCCGAGACTTTATTGAGTCTAACCTAGGACATGTCAGCAAGAATGAATACATTCCCATCGACCCTGCACGGTCCATGGGGCTTCCGACGGCTGCCGCAACGACTGCCTGAGTTAATCCTCCAGAGATGAACAAGGGCCCGGCATTAAGCCGGGCTCTTTTCATCAGTTGAGATGCGTCAGCGCTCGTCCTGGCGGGGTGCGTATCCAGAGAGCGGTACGCGGCCTCTTTGGCGTAAATAGGTCCCATGCCCATGACCGATCTCCTGGACGTTCTGAACTTGGCCGGTACCTTTGCCTTTGCCATCAGCGGCGCGACGGTCGCCGTTCAACGGCGCATGGATATCTTCGGTGTGATGGTCTTGGCCTTCATTACGGCGGTCGCCGGCGGCGTGGTCCGGGATCTGATCATCGGTGCGGTCCCGCCCGTGGCGTTCCAGAGTTGGCATGTGCTGGCGTTGACCGTGGGCGCGGCACTCTTGGCGTTCTTTGCAAGCCGGCTCGTCGATCGAATTCATCACGCCGTACTGCTCTTCGATGCCGCGGGCTTGGGATTTTTCGCTGTCGATGGGACGCAGCGCGCGCTTGTCCACGGGATCGATCCCGTGATGGCCGGCACGCTGGGGCTCGTAACCGGCATCGGCGGAGGCATCATGCGCGACCTGCTCTCCGGCCGCAAGCCGGCCGTTTTGAGCTCGGGCTTCTATGCTAGTGCGGCGATTGCGGCGATCGTGTTGATCCTCATCGCGCACTACGCCGGCTTCGCAATAACCGGCGGCATCGCCCTTGCCGCGGTCGCGCTATGCTTCTTGCTGCGAGTCCTCGCGATTTACGGCAAATGGAACCTGCCTTCTGCTCCGACCGGGGCGCAATGAAGTTCGCCATCGCTCTTGCGGCCGTCGCCATGGGCGCGTCTGGAAGTTCTGCGGTCACGACGGCGGCAACGGAGGTCGCGACGTCCGCGCTGGCTCGGCAGCGTATCCCGGGGATGGCGGTCGCCGTCGTCCGAAACGGTCAGCTCGTCCTCGATAAAGCATACGGGGTACGCGAGATCGCTCACCGCAAGCCGGTCGGCCCGGAGACGATCTTTGAGATCGGGTCGATAACCAAACAGTTCACGGCGGCGGCAGTCCTTCAGCTGAAGGAACGGGGCGAGTTAAGGCTTTCGGATCGGCTCGGGCAGTACGTGCCCGAGTACCCTCGTGGCAGGGATATTACCATCGAGCAGCTTCTGCACCAGACCAGCGGCATACCCGACCACATCAACGACCCACCGAACGCCGTCACGATTATTACCACCAGGCCCGGCAGCCTCACTGCGGCGCTGGCCCTCATCAAGAGTATGCCGCTTCACTTCAGGCCTGGAACGCAGTGGGAGTACAGCAACACCAACTACCTCTTGCTGAGCGCGATCGTCGAGCGCGTCTCTAAGATGCCGTTTGCGGAGTACGTTTCGAAGAATATCTTCGGGCCGGCGCACATGACTCGCAGCGCATTCCTCAAGGATGAGCCTTGCCTGGCGAACATGGCCGCCGGATATCTCATTACCCCGTCGGGAAAGCTGGATCGCGCCGGGCACATCGGCTACGGATGGTCGGGCGGGGCGGGCTCGATCGTTTCCACCGCAGGCGATCTCGCGCGATGGGATATCGCCTACTTCTCGGGCCGGATTATCTCGGCCGCCGACGTCAAACTGGCGACGACTCCCGCGCACATCAACGGCAAGTCGACGAACTATGGCTTTGGTTGGGAGACGGACGCAAGCGACGGCCTTCCTACGATTTCTCACGGCGGCGGGATGCTCGGGTTTACCTCTACTAACGACGTGTTCCCGACGCTCGGATTGAGTATCGTCGTCCTGACGAATAACGGGAACGCGTCGCCCGATGCGGTTGCCAAGGGCATCGTTGCGCAGTTGGATCCCGAGTTTGCGGCTAAGCAGAATGCCGCGGTTTCCGGCGAGGACCCCGCGCTGACGGCGAGGATCCGGACGGTTTGGGTTCAGCTTCACCAGGGGACGCTCGACCGGTCACTCTTGACCGAATCGTTCAGCCAAAACCTGACTCCCCAGGTCCTCCGCTTCATGCATGCCCATTTCGCCGGCGTGGGGCCGCCGCTGCGATGGATTTACAAAGGAAAGCAAGCCGAGACGAACGGCAACGTGACCTACACCTATCGGGTGCTCTTTAAGGATGGCTTCGCCCTCGCGATCACGGCGAGCGTCGCGCCTAATGGAAAAATCGCATACTGCGATTCGCAGTACGCCTGACGCAGACTCCCGATTGACGCGGGCGCTCGGATAGTTGTATACTTCAACGGTTGAGCCGTCGAACTACCGGAACCTCACCCGTCGCCTTCGAGCAGCAGATCGTGGCACTGATCCGCTCGCTTGGATTGCACCGACCAGATCAGACGCCTTGCGGCGCCCCGATCTCCGTTGGAGAGGCTCAGGCACTTTTCGAACTCGCGAACGATCCCGGCATTTCTCAAAATGAGCTCGCAGCGCGATTACGCCTAGAAAAGAGCACCGTAAGCCGACTGGCTAAGATGCTCGAACAACGCGGCTGGCTCGATCGCCGCAGAGATAAGGGCGATTCCCGGCTGCTGAGGCTAAGGCTGACCGCGGCAGGATCCAAAGCTGTGCAACGTCTCTCCGCGTCGCGGCGAGTGCGTTTTGCCAAGGTCTTCGATGCAATCCCCGCGCACAAGCGCGACGCCCTTCTGGATTCACTCTCTCTTCTATCCGAGGTGCTCAATGACGCGTAATACCTACACAGCCATCATGGCTTTGGCGCTCGCAGCCGTACCATTCTCGGTTCGGGCAGACAGTCCGCACGACATGGTCATGGAACACGGCGCGCAGGTTATGCCGTTTGACCAAAAACAAGCCATGCACATGTTCTTGCCAAGCACGACTGGTGGCGTGGTTGAAATCGTCGTTCACGACCTGGACGCAGGACAAATTGCTCTCGTCCGATCGCATTTGCTCCGAGAGGCGGCAATGTTCGCGCGTGGCGACTACTCGGACCCCGCGTACATCCACGGGAATGCGATGCCAGGGCTGGCTCGTCTGGAAGCTGCCGCTTCTGGCGTGTCGGTTCGCTATTTCGAGACTCCCACCGGAGCCGCAATCACGTTTGCAAGCGCCGATCAAGACTTAATCGCAGCGATTCACCAGTGGCTCGCGGCGCAGCAGCGCGACCACTCCTCCAATCAGATGGACCACTGCGACATGCCGATGTAACTCTGCCGTGCGGGCGAGGGCGACTACTTGGCTAGGCTGATCGCCGCGCCGTAGGCTAGCTCGAAGCCCGTGAGCTTTTTCGTAAGTTTGCCCCCGGCCGGGTAATTCCAGAAACCCACGATCGCGCCTGACCCAAAGGCCGGACTACTCGGCCCGACGACCGTCTTTCCATCAATCCAATATCCACTGACGTCCATGGAACCCGCGAGCGGCGTTACGTGGACGATCTTCCCGCCGGCACCGGTTGTTTGGTAAACGGCTGAATCGTCATGGGGCGGCGATCCTACGACCTGATACTCCTGCTCGCCAACCGCGACGTATTTGCCGTCCCACTGAACGTTGCCGCCGAAGTTGATCGCAGCGCCTTTAAGCGTGATGTTTTTAAACTTCTTGCTACCTTTGGGGAGTTCCGCGAATTCGAACACGTCGTTGTACGATCCCCCATCGATGTACAGATTGCCTTTAGGGTCGTAGCCGCAGAAATAATGATAGAAAAATTTTGGGATCTCGTAGAACGTCGGAGTACCCTTTCCGTGAGCGAAGATCGCTAGGTTACCCTCTCCGCCGCCGTAGGTTTCGGAATCCGTGACGGCAATGTCTCCGGTGGTTGGATCGACGGAACACGAGACGGCAAATCCGCCGCCGACCTCCAGCGTCGCGATCGGCTTCGTGCCGCCGTGCTTATACTCAACCGCGTCCTCAGCGGCGTGCGATAGCTGGTTATTCACGATCCAGACGTCGCCTTTCTTATCGGTGCACTCACCGTCCGGGTTAAGAAAGCCAGTCAGCGTTCCCACCAACTTAAGCCCCGGATACGAGTACACGAGAACGTCGTCGGCGGCAAGGTCGGTAATGTAGAGCAGGTCTCCCGTCGCCGCGCCGGGAGCCATCCACGATTGGGCGCGGTTCGGATGAACGGCTACGACGTCGCTTCTCGCAGCGCCGCTCGTACGCAAGTTCACAAATCCGTCGGGCAGCTGACTGGGCCCCGCCGGTGCCAGTTGCGACTGGGTGCCGCCGCCGCAGCCAGCTAGCATTGCGACGGCGACGTAAAGGGCCGGCGCGTAGCGGTTGAAGCCTGGAATTCTCATCTGCCCTGCCTCCTGAATAAATGAGTACACCGACGGCCGGCTATACGCCGCCGTCGCGTTCAATCTTATCCTATCGAAAAGCCGCTGACAATGCGGTGGGCGCAGGAAACGGTCGATTTTACTAGCAGCCACTGGGTCGCGCTACGAACGGGAGGTAGAGGTGCAGGGGATCGTCATCGTACCCGGGAGCCGGATGGACACGCTTTGGCTCGACAATAGCTTCGCGATGAACTACTCGACGTGGGCGCTGCTTGCGGCGGATCACGATGCGCCGCAAAATCTGGGCGGCATTTTCACGAGCGCGCCGGCCGGCGTTACGCTCGGGACGGATCGCCTGGACGTCTTCGGTCTGGGCGTCGACTATAGCGTCTATCACAAGACGTACGACGCGGCGGCGAATCAATGGACGCCCGATTGGCAAGATCTCGGCGGCAATTTTACCTGCACGCCCGTCG
>JBARBD010000243.1:0-31448 GCA_049792675.1 Vulcanimicrobiaceae bacterium
GCGCCAACTTCCGGCGCAGCGACCGACGGCGCAACCACCGCGATCACGAGCGCAAGCGCCGCGACGGCCGCAACCGCCGCGATGGCCGGTCCGACCGCGAGGTTCGTCGCGATGTTGCGGCCCGCGCCCAGCAGACGCTCGATGCGCAGCGAGATGTGCTTGCGCGTCGCGAAGACGCCGGGCGCCGGAATCGGGTTGCGCGGCCACGCTGCGCTCTCCGCCATTTTGGTCAGGCAGAGCGCGTAGGGGCGCACGGTGCCGACGAACGACAGGACCCAGTCGTCGCACGCGACCTCGCGCTCGAGGTCGAGCTGCTGTCCGACGAACTGCGCGGCCGGATTCCACGCCAAGAGCGCGTTGATCACGCGTTGGAGACCGTTGGTCCAGTCGTCGGCGCGGCGCAGGTGGGCAAGCTCGTGAAGGCAGATCTGGTCGACCTCTCCTTCAGAGAGACGGTCGAGCAGCGAATGCGGGATGAGAATCATCGCATCGAAGAGGCCGACTGCGACGGGCACGTCGGTTTCGTCGCTGACGCAGAGCCGCACGTCGCGCGTTCCCTTGTTCGCGCGCGTCCACTGCGGCATGGCATCGCGGTACTCGACGGACAATGGGAGCGCGTCGCGCTTGAGTTGCTCGAGGCGCACCAAACCGATCGCCAGACGCACCAGCGCGAATCCGGCGAGTAAGAGCCAGGCGATGAAGACCGCGAGCGCGACGGGCGCCGGCAGCGTGACGCGCAGCCGTTCGGGCAGCTGGGGCAGCTCGGCCGTCGCCCTCGCGCCGCCGGCGGGCAGTTGGACGGCGCGATGATGCGTTTGGTGTATGGCGCCCTGGGCCGGCAATCGTTCGGCCGTCGCGGCAAGCGCGACCGGCGCAGGCCGCGGCGCCGTGAAGAACGGCAGCGTGGTCGCGACCGGAATGACGATCGCGGCGGCGAGCGTCGCCGTCCAGACCGTATAGCGCGTCGACGCGTTGATCCGCGGAAAGCCCCGCAGAACCAGCCAGACGAGCAGCACGAGCAGTGCGTCCTGCCACAACGCGTTGATCGCGATCGCCGCTACGGCGGTTGCAAAGGTGACGAAACCTTGTGGGAGCACGTTCATTCGCCTCGTTCCTCGTACCGTTCGATTAGCGCCTTGAGCCGCGAAAGCTCCTCATCGGACGGGCGCTCGTTCTGAATCAAGCGTAGCGCGAGCGTCCCGGCGCTGTTGTCAAAGAATCGTGAAAGGACGTGCCCGACGGCGTGCTGCGCGGCGTCTTCCCGCGCGACCAGCGGGCGATACAGGAAGGCGCGTCCCGCCTCCTCGTGTTCGACATAGCCCTTGCGCTCGAGAATCCGCATCGTCGTCAGCACGCTGTTGTAGGCAATCGGCGGCGGCGGGAGCGCGGCCGTCACCTCGGCGACGGTCGCTTGCCCCAACGCCCAGACGACCTCCATCAGGCGCAGCTCGGCTTCGGTCAGCGTATTCGTGCGTCGTCTCGCCATCTAGACGGTCGGACCCCAGCCCTGGAAGAGCCTGGTGGTGGCCATCGCATCGGGGAGCCGGACGCGCATCCGGGCGGAGCGGGCAAGTTCGCAGCGGGGGAATTCGGGCTTCTCAGTCATGTGGTTCGTTAGACCTCCTAAATCTTTAGTTGGATGATAGCGCCTCGGGTCCGGCTTGTCAACTAAAGATTTAGGATTAGAAGACCGAGAGGCTCTTCCGTGCGGGGAAGGGCGTTGGGGGAAAGCGGGAGCGGTCTGCCAATATGGGAGGGCTACTCCATCGCCCTTCCCACTCGAGGTGAACAGATTGTTGCGAACGGCGCGCCTTTTGCTTGCGCCCTTAACGGCCGCCTTCTTGGCGGCGTGCGGCGGCGGCACGCCTATCACCAGCGGGACCCCGACGCCCTCTCCGACGCTTCCGCCGAGTGTCACCAGTCAGTATCCGATCCCGACCGCCTCGAGCCGGCCGATGGGCATCGCGCTCGGGAGCGACGGCAATATCTGGTTCACCGAGTTTGCAACGAGTAAGATCGGCCAGCTCAACACCGCCGCGAAGATCTCCGAGGCCGTCACGCCGCAGAAGAACGCCGGACCGAACGGGATCGCCTCAGGTCCCGGACCGAACTTGAACATGTGGTTCACCGAGACGAACATCGGCAAGGTCGCGCAGATCACGATCACGGGTCCGCCGTACACGCAGTACACGCTGCCCGACGCCGGCGCGCGGCCGGTCGGCATTGCGCTGGGCGCCGACGGGAATATGTGGGTCACCGATCCCGGAACGGACTCCATCTGGCAAATCCGGCAGATCAAGACGAGACCGTTCGTGAAGTTCGCGCAGTTCCACCTGACCGCGAACGCGCAGCCGCTGGGGATCACCAACGGGCCCGATGGCGCGCTCTGGTTCACCGAGCCGGGCACGAACAGCATCGGACGCTTGCCGGTCGCCGGAAGGCCGCTCAACGAGTATGCGCTGCCGACCGGCAACGCGGGGCCAACCGGGATTGCGACCGGCACCGACAACTCGCTTTGGTTCACCGAACAGAAGGCCAAGCAGATCGGTCGCATGGCAGTCACAGGCGTCGTGATTGCCGAGTATCCCCTCGGAGCGGCGATGACGCCGGACGCCCTGCTCCAAGGCGTTGACGGAAACTTCTACTTCAGCGACACGGCCGGGGACAGGATCGGACAGTTCTTCGTGCGGTCGCACAATACCAAGCTCTACTCGATTCCAACCGCAAACTCGCAGCCGACGGCGATGACGCTCGGCCCCGACGACGAGATCTATCTCACCGAGACGGCCGGCAACAAGATCGCGCAGTTCCGCTACTTCACGCCGTAGCGCGCGGCAGCTCCTGGAGCGGCGCTTCGACGTCTGCCGGCGCGAGCTCGGCCAGCGTCGAGATTCCGCCGCTGCCTCCGCCGACTAAGAAGTAGCGCCCGCCGGCGCGCAGCAGCCATACCGCGGCGTGCTGCGAAAGCATCGCTGAGTCGACAACACGCAATCGCCGGCCGGGCGCGAAGAGCCGGCCCTGCCGTAGGCGGCGCGCCAGCACGTAGACCGCGCAGAGCACCAGCGCCGCGACGATCATCTTCTCTGCGTACGCCGCCCAGAAGCTCGCCGTCATTGCCTTAGCCGCTCTCGGGCGGCGCCAGGATCTTTCGTCTGAAGGCGACGACCTTGCGCTCGATCTCGTCGAGCCGGTCGCGCACGACCAGCGCGTTCCCAGTGGTGAGCAGCACGATGGTCTCGCCATTGCTCTCGATCGATTCGATCAGATCGCAGTTTACCAAAATCGGCTGACCGTTGGTCCGCGTCAGCTCGATCACGGTCGCGGCTCCCGGCTTCGGCACGCGTTTGCATCGTCGAGTTCGAGCGTTTCGCGACGCAGCGCACGCGCTTCGGCGGCGCGCCGGTGGCGCTCCTCGAGCTTTTCCAGTACGCGGTACGCGCGATTCGCGGCGATCAGCTCGGCCGCGGCAAGACGGCGTTCCGATTCGCGTTCCGCGGCCAGGTGCGCGCCCTCGCCCATCGCGCGGCGGAGCGAAGTGAGGTGGCCATCGTAGAGGCGCATCGCCAACGGCGACGGCGCGCCGGCAGCCTTCCGGAGCGCGCTCGTACGCATCTGCAAGAGCGCTGCAAGCTGCTCGCCTCGCCGAAGCACGTCGTCGAGGGCCGACTGACGGCTCGCGTAGTTCCGTTGCTTCTCGTCCCGCTCGTGCCGGCGCACGTCGAGCAGCGGTCGCAAGCGGAGTTCGAAGCGTTCCGGCATGAATTTAGGAGCTCCCCCGGGACGCGCTCACCGAGCCAACTGGCTTCGCTCGCGGCCGACCGAGACGAGATCGAACGGCACCCCAAGAAGCTCGCGCAGGCGAGCGACGTAGGCGCGCGCGGCTCCGGGCAAATCCTCGATCCGGCGGCAGTCGCCGATCGGCTCGCTCCAGCCCGGCAGCTCTTCGGTCTCGAGCTCGAGTCGCGGGTCGCCGGCGGCAGAGAAGCCGGCGCGCTCGCCGCCGACGCGGTACCCCGTCACGACGCTGATGCGTTCGAAGCCGCTCAGCACGTCGAGTTTCGTCAGCACCGCGCTGGTCAACCCGTTGAGCGCGACCGCGTACGTCGCGGCAACCGCGTCGAACCAGCCGCAACGTCGCGGACGCCCGGTCACCGTTCCGAACTCGCCGCCTTGGCGCCGCAGACGCTCGCCGCGTTCGTCGTGGAGCTCCGATGGAAGTGGTCCCGCCCCGACGCGCGTGCAGTAAGCTTTGAAGACGCCGATCACGTGCCCGATCGCGGTCGGTCCGATGCCGAGGCCCGTACACGCGCCGCCCGCGATCGTATGCGAGCTCGTGACGTACGGGTAGGTGCCGTAGCCGACGTCGAGCAGCGTCCCCTGGGCTCCCTCGAGCAGGACGCGCTTACCTCGTTCGAGCCGCTGGTGTATGAAGCCGACGCCGTCGACGACGTGCGGCACGAGACGCTCGGCGGCGGCGAGCGTCTCGGCGATCGTCGCCTCGGCCTGCTCTCGCGCACTCGGGCCGTCGTTTTGAAGGTTGGCGCGGATCTTTTCGGCGACGAGCCGCGGGTCGGCGAGATCCGCGAAGCGGATCCCGCTTCGCGCGACCCGATCGACGTAGGCCGGCCCAATGCCGCGCCCCGTGGTCCCGATCGCTTGCCCACCGCGTGCCCGCTCCCCGGCGAGCTCGCGCACCGCGTGATATGGAAAGACGACGTGAGCGCGATCGGATATCTTCAGGCGCGAGCAATCGATGCCGAGCGCCGCGAGCGCATCGAGCTCCTCGAGCAGCGTCGCGAGCCGGACGACCGCTCCGCCGCCGACGAAGAGCTCGACGTGCGAGTGGAGGACGCCCGAAGGAACGATCCGCAACGCCAGTTCGCGATCGCCGACGACGATCGAGTGGCCGGCGTTGTCGCCGCCGCCGAAGCGCGCGACCAGATCGTAATCCTTGGCGAGGAGGTCGACGACCCGCCCTTTTCCCTCGTCGCCCCACTGCTGCCCGACGATGACGTCGGCTTTTGAAGGCACCCTATTCGCTTCTGAACTCTAGGTCGCTCGTATCGCCCATCGGGATCTCGGCGGTTCCGCCGAACTGCGTCATGACGAACTCGGAAAACAAGGCGTTTGGCCAGCCAAAGTTCTGGCGCGTGTATTGTCGCGGGTCGTCCGGATTGAACGACTCGTGCAAGAGGTGGTCGCCCGGATCACTTGCGAGCAGCTGCGTCAAGACGTCCTGCTTCTCCGACCCCGACGTCGCCGTGATGCCTTCGACGATCAGCGCGAGCGGCCAGACCCAATGATCCGGCGTGTGATAGCTGCCGATGCCGCGCGCGACGTGGCCTTGATAGAACGACGGATTGTCCTGCGAGAGTAAGAAGCGTCTCGTATTCTCGTAGTAGCGGTCGCCCGGCGTCGTGTAGCCGAAGTAGGGAGCCGCGAGCAGGCTCGGGATGTTCGCGTCGTCGGTCAGGATCGCGTGGCCGAGGCCATCGACCTCGTACGCGTAGATGTAACCGTACTTAGGCACGTTCACCAGGCCGTAGGTTTGAATCCCGCGCTGCACCTCGTCGCGCAGGGCCTTGGCCTCGCGCGCTTTTACGACGTTGTGATAGACGTCGAGCTCGATCTGGGCCATATCGCCGAGAGCGACCACGGCAAACATCTCCGACGGAATCAGGAAGTTGTAGTAGCTGGCGTCGTCGGAGGGACGGAAGCCCGTCCAGATCATGCCGGTATAGCCGACCGGCCGGCCGCGTCCGTCGCCGGCGAGCTCCTTATGCGTGTAGCGTGAGTCGCGTGGATGGTTCTGCTCGCGCTGCATCGTGGCCAAGACGTCGTCGAGCATCTGAGAGAACTCGCCCGTGAAGATAGACGTGTCGCCGGTCGCCTTCCAATAGCTCCACGCCAGCGCCGTCGGATAGGCGAGCGAATCGAGTTCGAACTTCTGCTCCCAAACCCGGTAATCGAGGGTGTAGGCGTTGGCGTAGGGATCGATGTGAACGTACTTGACCATGCGCGCGATGATGGCGCGTAAGAGGCTGCGGACGTCCGGATCGTCCTTGGCAAAGAACAGGTACGGGCGCGCCTGCGCGCTCGCATCGCGCAACCACTCGGCGGGGATGTCGCCGGTTTTGATGTAGGCCGTTCCGTCCGGGGCGTACTCGGCCAGCTTGCTCGTATCGAGCAGCGCGGCACGGAACATCTCTTCGAGGTGCTCGTTGGGGTTGCGATACTGGGCAGCGGCCTGCTCGATTGAACGAAGCTCGAGCGCCGAGAGGCGCATCGGGAAAAGAATCATCGCGCTCGCACAAAGCAGCGCGATGAAGGCATGAAACCCCCTGTTGCGACCCATCGCTAGGTCGGCCAGGTCCCGTGTGCGTACAAGGCCGGCAGCTCCCGATAGCGTCCTAGATAGTCCAGACCATACCCCACAACGAAGACGTCGGGTATCTCGAAGCCCCTATACTTGATTTCGACCTCGGCAATCCTCCTATGGGGCCGGTCCAGCAGCGTGCAGACCTCGAGCGAGGCGGGCCCCCGGGCAAGCAGGGTCTTGACGACGTACTGGAGGGTCAGCCCGGTGTCGACCGTGTCGTCCACCAGAATCACGTGGCGGCCGCCGATCGGCAGCCCAACGTCCTTCTGAAACGCGATCCCTTCCCCGTCGCCATAGGCGTTCACCGCGATGAAGTCGAGCTGGCAAGGGATCGTCACGCTCCGCACGAGGTCGGCGAGAAACGTCGCCGCGGCTGCCAAGAGGCCGATCAAGATCGGCGTCTTTCCCTCGTAGTCGCGCGAGATTGCGGCGCCGATCGCGGCGACGCGGTTTGCAATCGAGTGGGAGTCGAAGAGCGGCTCCCCGATCATGAAGCGCGCTTCATCCCCCGGGAGAAGACGCGTTCGACGTCGCGTTTCGTGAAGAGCTTGACGTTCACGCGCGGATGGTGCGAACGCATTAGCCGCACTTTGCGGTTCTTCCGCGTATTGCGAATCGGCTTGGCGACGGTCAGCTCGATGTAGAGGTCGTACTCGGGGAGATAGAAATCCGGCGTGAAGAACTCGACCGGGCGCCCGTGCTCGTTCCAAACGATCGGGAAGCTACGGGGTTCGTACTGCCAGGGGATTCGATAGAAGTCGAAGAGGCGAGCGAGTTCCGCTTCACTCGCATGCGCGAAAGGCGCCCGGGACATTGCCACGGACTGTTACCTACGACGTGAGCATCCCGTCATCCCGCCGGAAAGCGTAGGACGAAGCGAGCGCCGCCAAGGGCCGAAGGCTCGACCCCGACGTCCCCGCCGGCGCGCTCGGCGATCGCCTTGACCACGGCGAGACCGATCCCACGGCCCGACTTCCCCGACTCGCCGCGCGCCCCCATCAGGAAGATAGAGCGATACGCTGCAGGCGCGATCCCTTGTCCGTCGTCGTCGACGGCGATCTGCACGAATCGCTCGCTGCGCGTGCAGACGATCTCGATCGTCCCGCGATCGCTGCCGTGCTTCACGGCATTCTCCAGCAGGTTCGCGAGCGCGTGCACGCAGGCGTCGCCGTCCACGAGCGCCCGCGCCGTCGGCGGCAGGTGCGTTCGAATCGTCACGCGGCGATCCGCGGCCAGCGGCGCAACCATCTCGATCGTTGCCCGAATCTGCTCGACGACGTCGCACGAGGCCTCGCACCGCGTCGTCGTGGAATCGTGGAGCGAGAACTCGAGCATCCCATCCACCAGCCGGCCGAGCCGCATCGTTTCACGGCGCGCCGTTTCGAGAAACCGCCGCGCGGTCGTTCGGTCGAACTCGCCCTCGAGCAGCGTTTCGATGTAGCCGCGGATTGCGGTGAGCGGCGTCCGCAGCTCGTGGCCGATGGTTGCCAGCATCGCCCGCAACAGCTGCGCGTCGCGCGGCCCCGACGTCACCCGCCGGCGGCCTTAGAGGCGCGCGAACTTGTAGCCGAAGCCATGGACCGTGCGCAAGAGCGTGGGAAGCCGCCAGCGCTGCTCGATCTTGGTCCGCAAACGATGCACGTGCACGTCGATCGTTCGCTCGTCGCCGTCGAAGTCGAAGCCCCAGACCCGCTGCAGCAGCCACTCGCGGGAGAGCGCAACCCCGGCATTCCCCGCCAGCTCGACGAGCAACGCGAACTCGCGCGGCTTCAGCTTGACGTCGGTGCCGTCGACGCGCGCCTCGCGTGCCCGCTCGTCGATCTCGAGCCGGCCGAAGCGGAGCAGCGATCCTGCCTCCGCCGGCGCTCTGCCGCTGCGACGAAGGATCGCTTTGATGCGACCGACGAGCTCGCGCGGCGAGAAAGGCTTTGCGATATAGTCGTCGGCTCCAAGTTCGAATCCCAGGACGCGATCGATCTCGTCGGAGCGTGCGGTCACCATGACGATCGGAATCGTTCGCTGCTCGCGCCGCAACGTGCGCGCAACGTCGCAACCGTCGACGCCGGGGAGGCCCAAATCGAGCACCACGAGGTCGGCAGCGACGCGGGCGCGGCGCAACGCCGCCTGGCCGTCGGCGACGCCAACGGCGGCAAAACCTTCACGTTCGAGATGGTGCGTGACGAGTTCGCGTATGGCCGGATCGTCTTCGGCGACGAGAATCGTTTGCGTCGGCATGCCGGAACGAGTGCCCGCCGGCAGCGACGGCTGAGACGTTACGCGAGCTCGCTGAGGTCGACTCCGGCGAGCGGGCCGAATCGCGAAGCGTGGTCGCGCAGGACGCGATAGATCGTCGGTGCCGCGAAGCCCAGCCGTTCGAGGCGCCGCGCCGCCGACGGATAGCCGATCGCGGGAATCTTCAGGGTCAAACGCTCGAAGGCCGCAACGCAGCGCGACCCTTCGTCGTCCTCGAGGGCGGCGACCGCCTCGGCGGCGGCCTCGCCGTCAATCCCTTTTCGAACGAGCTCTCCGACGAGCCGTTCGTTCCCGACCGCCCTGCGCTTGCGTTCGACGTAGAGCCTGGCGTAGAGGCGATCGTCGACGAAGCCTTCGCGCTTGCAGCGCTCCACGGCTTCGCGAACGGCCTCCTCGCCGAAGCCCTTCCGCTCGAGGCGCTGCCAAAGGCGAGCCTCCGTGAGGCGCTCGCGCGCGAGCATCGCGAGCGCCGTCGGATAGGCTCGCTTCGTCATCAATCGGTAACGGCGGCCGGAGCTTTACCGTTGGTCGACGTCGCTTTGCTCAGGACTTCGCGAATCTTGCTTTCGATTTCGGTTGCCAGATCCAGATGCTCTTCGAGGAAGACCTTGGCGTTCTCGCGCCCTTGACCGATGCGCTGCTCGCCGTAGGTATACCACGAGCCGCTCTTCCCGATGATGTTCTGATCGAGCGCGACGTCGAGGATCGAACCCATCTTCGAAATGCCGTGGCCGTAGGTGATGTCGAACTCGGCCTGGCGAAACGGCGGCGCGACCTTGTTCTTCACGACTTTGACGCGCGTGCGCGTGCCGACGACGTCCTGGCCGATCTTGATCGTCTCGAGCTTGCGAACGTCGAGGCGAACCGAAGCGTAGAACTTCAGCGCGCGGCCGCCCGAGGTCGTTTCGGGGTTGCCGAACATGACGCCGACCTTTTCGCGTAGCTGATTGATGAAGATCATCACGGTCTTGCTGCGCGAAATCGCCGCGGTCAGTTTGCGCAGGGCCTGCGACATCAGACGGGCCTGCAGCCCGACGTGGGCGTCGCCCATGTCGCCCTCCAGCTCGGCGCGCGTTACCAGCGCGGCGACCGAGTCGACGACGACGACGTCGACCGCGTTGCTGCGGGTCAGCATCTCGGCGATCTCCAGCGCCTGCTCTCCGGTGTCGGGCTGTGAGACGAGCAAATTGTCGAGGTCGACGCCGAGTGCAGCGGCATAGCTCGGATCGAGCGCGTGCTCCACGTCGATGAAGGCGGCCGTGCCGCCGGTCTTCTGCGCTTCCGCGATCGCGTGGAGCGCGAGGGTCGTCTTGCCGCTCGACTCGGGTCCGTAGATCTCGACGACGCGCCCGCACGGAAAGCCGCCGACGCCGAGCGCCAAGTCGAGCGCGATCGAGCCGCTCGGGATGACGTCGAAGGCCATGCGCTCTTGAAAGTCGCCCATTCGCATGATCGAGCCTTTTCCAAACTGACGCTCGATCTGGGTGAGCGCGTTTGCGAGGGCGAGCTGCCGTTCGTCTTCAGTTGCCATATTCGTTCCTTTCGCTTGCTGCTATCACGCTCTCACGGCAGAGTGCCAAGGGGATGGCATTCCGGATCTTGCCGATCACGATGCGGCCGTCGTTGGGGCGCTTTCGTCGAAGAGCGCCTCGATGAACTCGGCGGCCGCGAATGGGCGCAGGTCCTCGGCGCTCTCGCCCAACCCGACGAACTTGATCGGAACTTCGAGTTCGTCGACGATCGCGACGAGCACGCCGCCTTTTGCGGTCGAGTCGAGCTTGGTCATCACGATGCCGGTGAGTTCGGTCGTGGCATTGAAGAGCCGCGCCTGCGAGATCGCGTTCTGCCCGCTCGTGCCGTCGACGACCAAGAGCGTCTCGGCCGGGGGCGCGCCGAGCTCGCGCTCGATCACGCGGCGCATCTTCTTCAGCTCTTCCATCAGGTTGGTCTTCGTCTGGAGTCGTCCGGCGGTGTCGACGAGCACGACGTCGGCGCCGCGTGCCTTGGCGGCGCGCACGCCGTCAAAGACGACCGACGCCGGATCGGCACCCTCGGCGCCGCGAATCAGCGCGCTGCCGCTGCGCTCGGCCCAAACCGCGAGCTGCTCGGCGGCGGCCGCGCGAAACGTATCGCCGGCGACGAGCAAGACGCGCTTGCCTTCGCGCTGTAGGCGGATCGCGAGCTTGCCGATCGTGGTCGTCTTGCCACTGCCGTTGACGCCGACGATCATCATCACCGCCGGCGACGCTGCGAGATTCAGCCCGGCGTTTGGAAGCGCGAGAAAACGCTCGACGTCTTTGCGAAAGCGCGCGACGGCGCGATCGGCGGTCTTCCATTCTTCCTGGCGCGCGACGGTCTGCAAACCGGTGACGATCTTCTGCGTCGTGGGCACCCCAAAATCGGCAAGAATGAGCGTCTCTTCGAGCTCTTCCCAGAAATCAGGCGTCAGGAGGCGTTCGGGCCGGCCGAGGCGCTGTACGGCCGAAAAGGCCTCGCGCGCCTTGCCTAGTGAGGAGCGCAGTCGCGAAAGCCAGCTCACGTTCCCGACTCTACCATGCGAACGTATGTTCGGTCAACCGAATCGGCGGTCTCGGCGTTGCTTCGAGGGGACTGGGAACGCTAGCGCGAGGCCGTTGAATCGAGTCGAGCGCACTTTGGATGTCGGAGAATCGCTTGAAGTTGGAGTACGCGATCGAGACCGTTCCGGCGCCCGCGAAGGGTCCGTAGCTGCCCTTGTACTGCTGCGTCTCTTGCGTCACCGCCCACAAGCCCGGAAGCACTTCCGCGCGCTGATCGCTGACCGTCGCCGAGGTCGCGTAGGGAGGGAGCGTGCCCGGCTGATACGTGTACGCTAGGACGTTTCCGGCCGAATCGTAGGTGAAGCTTCCGCTGCCGTGCGCCGCGTCGCGCAGGCTCGACGTGAAGGTCACCGTCCCCGGATTTCCGGCTTGGTACTGATACGCATCGACGTAACGTGGATCGAAGGGCGGCTCGAATGCGTCGCCGGGCCTGGGATGATCGTATCGTTCTTCGATCGCGGTCTGCTCGGCAGCCGGGGCCGCCTTCCCGTCAATCGCATCGCTAACGACGCGCACCTTGACGACCGCGCCGTCTTGATAGATGCCCTGCAAGACCTGATCTTCGTGACGGCTGCGAAACGCGGCGTGCACGTCGAGCGTGCGGTGAAGGCTGAAACTGACGATGCCGCGGCTGCTCTCTTGAAAGCGCTGAGCGATCTGCGCCAGCGCCGGCGGCGCGCCCGGCGGCAGAGCCACGTTAGGTCGCCGGTATGAAGATCGCCCGGTCCGGCAGATCGAGCGTGAAACTCCGCCCGGTCCAGAACTCGTTGCCGACGTTGCAGTCGTAGATGAGGTTGCCGAACGTCACGGTGGGCGCGTGAATCGTGGTCTGCGGTGCGCCGGTCAGCCCGATCGAAGCGATCTTCGCCCGCACGGTATCGCCGGATGGCGCAGACGCGTGCTCGACGCCGGGAGCGTTCAGATTGACGCCGAGCATCGGTGCCAGCGCCTTGTCGATCGTGATGCCGTGCGCGCCGGTGTCGATCTCACAGAGCCCCGATTTCCCGTTGCCGAAGTCGAAACGTGCAAAGACGCCCAGCGCAATGCCGAGGTCGTCCTGCAGTACGAGCGGGACACGCACCGCGTTCAGCTTGCGCGCCGGAAAGGTCTGGGCGTCCTCGATTGTCAGCTTGTTATTGCGGTAGTCGAAGGTCGCGGTGATGTTGCGAAACGCCGTCGCCGAGATCATTCCCACGTACGGCGTCCCGTCGAGTCCGCTCCAAATGCCGACGTGCGGCGCCTCGATTCCCACGTCGCCGATCGCAAAGGCGACGACCGTTCCGATCGGGATGTCGGCGCGCTCGCCGGTCAGCCGCAGGCTAACGTACTTGCCGTTGACGTTGACCAATCGTCGTCCCAGCGCCGTCGAGAGCACGTCGACGCCGGCGCCGAGATCGAGCAGCATCGGAACGGCCGGCTGGTTGTCGACCGAAGCCTGGACTTCGATCAAACCGTTCTCCGTCTGCGTGAAGGGGACCGTGTCGACCGCTGCCGCGGAGCGCGGCAAGGCGGCGATCAGCGCGGCGACGGCCGCGACGGCCCCCCAACGTTTCATGGGCGCGACTTCGCACTCGGCGCAGAGCGCCCTTTGTTGCGAACGGCCCGCGTTATCGCGCTAGAACGCGCCGATCCCGTTCGGCGTCCCCAATCCGGTCGGGCCATCCCAACCTACGCCCGCCTTGCAGAGCGGCGCACCGCAGCTGCCGTTACTGCCCGACGTCACGTCGTTGAGGCTCGACGCGTGTGAGTAGAGATAGGTGTCGTTGTTCGACGCTGTATTGCCGGCAAGCGCGAAGACCGACGCGAGGATCGGCGTCGCTACCGACGTTCCGCCGAAGACGAGCCAGCCGCTCTGACCGTACGAGTCGTAGACCGCGACGCCGGTGTTCGGATTGGCATCGGCCGAGGCATCGGCTTGTGCGCGCAGCGAGCATCCGGTGCTGATGCCACTCTGGAAACTCGGCTTGGCGTAGACGCGGCTACAGCCGCTTCCGGCGCCCGACCAGGCCGATTCGGTGCGTGGGTTCGTCTTGGTCAGGCTGGTGCCGCCGACCGCGGTAACCGAGGGAAGGATCGCGGGCCACTGCGCGGTGCGATTATGGCCGCTATCGCCCGTCGCGGCGGTGATCGCCACGCCGCTGACGTTGTAGTAGGCATCGTAGCTCTTCGAACCTTCGTTGCCGCTCCAACTGTTGCTCACATAGTTGGCGTGCGCGGTGGCGTACTGTTCGGCGGTCGAGAGCGCCGAGGTCGACGCAGACGAGGCCTCGACCAGGATGATATGACAGTTGGGGCAGATCGCGGAGACCATATCGACGTCGAGCGACTCCTCTTCGGCCCAGCCGGTGTTGGCGGTGCTCCCCTGCTT
The DNA here is from genome assembly GCA_049792675.1 of Vulcanimicrobiaceae bacterium. Taxonomy (GTDB): domain Bacteria; phylum Vulcanimicrobiota; class Vulcanimicrobiia; order Vulcanimicrobiales; family Vulcanimicrobiaceae; genus Cybelea. The sequence goes on from JBARBD010000243.1 coordinate 13,580, forward strand.
CACTTTGCTGAAGCAGCCGTTGGCGGTCGTACAAGCCGCAAGCCCGTACTGCGCGCGGTAGACCCCCAAATCCGCTTCGGCGTTGGGGTCGTCGTAGGCGTCGACGATCGCGACCGTCTGTCCGCTCCCGTTGCTCCCACTGTACTGCGTCAGGTTGTAGGCGGTCTGCAGATCGCTGGGTGCGTAGCCGCTCGGCGTATCCGGGCGAACCATGCCGTGGACGTCGGTACGAATCCAGGCCAGGCAGCGCGCGTATCCCTCCGACACGGCGACGCAGACGCGCGCGGCGGGACCGGAGTGAGGCCAGAGGCCGAGCTGCGCAGCGGTGGGATGGATCGCGGAACGGGCCGCCGTTCCAGCGCTCGCGGGGTTGCCGCCCGTGGGGACCGAGCCGAGGCCGCTGCACGCCGTCAGGGTGAGGGCCAGCGCTCCCGAAATATATAATGAAAGCCGCATTGTAGTCGCTCCTTTCGTGACCAAGCAAGCTGCGACAAGTCTTGCGGCTTTCCTCCGTCGAACCCACGAAGCGATCGGAGGTGTTCGTGAGACGACCGCGGCTGTTGCTCGTTGCGCTTGGCTTGGCTTTAGCAACCGGCTGCAGCGGCTCCGTCAGCACCCCGCCTCCGGTGCGGCAGGCTGCCGGGCCGCCGCACGCGATCGAGCACGTGATCATCATGCTCCAGGAGAACCGCAGCTTCAACAACCTCTTCGCAGGCTTTCCGGGCGCGGACGCGCAGATGTGGGGAACGTGCGACGACCGCCTCGCCGCGTGTAAAGCGCGCGGCGGGCGCGTGAATCTCAAGCCGATCACGCTCGAGAGCACGCACGCTTTGGGCGGCAAGGATATCGACCACAGCCATCAGGCCTTCGAGGTCGAGTGCGCGCGCGACGGATCCGGCGCATGCCGGATGGACGGCTTCGATCTGATCGGCTACGGTCAAAGCGGAAGCAAAGGCCCAGCTGGGCTCTATCCGTACTCGTACGTCAACCGGAACGAGACCAAGCCGTACTGGGATTTTGCGGAGCGGTACGCGCTCGCCGATCACATGTTCTTTACCGCGACCGCCAGCAGCTTCATCGCCCACCAACAGATCATCGCCGGCACCACCCAGATCGGCCAGAACGAATCGCTCACCGATCAGCCCAACCAGATGCCGTGGGGCTGCGACGCGCCGGAGTTCAAGCACGGCTCGCAGGTCACGTTTACGCCGGTCATCGACAAAGCCGGGAGGGTCCATCAAAACGGCCCGTTCCCGTGCTTCACGCAGTACGCGACGATGGCCGACCTGCTCGACGCCGCCGGCGTCTCGTGGAAGTACTACGTCGCGCCGATGTACGGAGCGAACTTCAACTTCTCGGGCTCGGTGTGGAACGGCTTCGATGCGATCAAGAAAGTCGCGTGCCCGTCCGGCTACTACAAGGCCGGCTTTCACTACTGCAACCGCGGAGCGGATTGGTCGCACATCAGCAAGCCGAACACCAACGTGCTCGAGGACGTCGCAGCCGGCAAGCTGCCCTCCGTGTCCTGGGTGATACCGACGCTCTGCGCCTCCGACCACCCGGCCAGCGGCAGCAATCACGGGCCGCAATGGGTCACCAAAGTAGTCAACGCCGTGGGCCGCAGCAAGTACTGGCGCGACACCGCAATCGTTATCTTATGGGACGATTGGGGCGGCTGGTACGACAACGTGGCGCCGCCGCAAACCAGCTACACCGGGCTCGGTTTCCGCGTGCCGATGATCGTCATCTCGCCGTACGCCAAGCCGCACGACGTCTCGCACACGCAGTACGACTTCGGCAGCGTGCTCAAGTTCGTCGAAGAGAACTTCGGCTTGGGGTCGCTCGGCACGAGCGACGCGACCGCAAACTCGATCGGTGACGTCTTCGACTTTTATCAGCTGCCGCGCCCGTTCAAGCCCGAGCCGAATCCGCCGGTCGTCTCATGCCCGAAGTTTCACTCTGCAAGCGAGCTGATCGAGCTGGACGGCGGCGTACCAGAGTAAGCGCGATCCCAAGCCGGCACGCGCCCGGCGGCCGAGGAAGGCGCGCGGCGCGGCGGTGCAAAAGATCTGCGCCAGAATCGCTTAGGAGGAAACTGTGCGTCGATCACGCGTTTTGCTATCTCTTGCTGCAATCGTCCTGGCCGGTGGCTGCAGCGGCACGGTCACAACGCCGGCCGCACCAGCCACGCCCCCGGTACCGTTGCATTCGATCTCTCACGTCATCATTTTAGTACAAGAGAACCGCAGCTTCGACAATCTCTTCATGGGCTTTCCCGGCGCCGATACCGTCACGTCGGGGCCGTGCGCCCCGGCGCCGTGGTGTAAAGGCGGTCAGAAGGTTCCGCTCAAGCAGATCACGCTCGAAAGCACTGGTAACCCGAACTTCGGCAAAGACATCGACCATAGCCACCGGGCCTTCGAAGTCGAGTACAACAACGGTAAGATGGACGGCTTCGACAAGATCCGTTTCGGCGCGGGCGGTCAAGGGACTCCGGCGAAGCTCTACCCGTACGCCTTCATCGAGCGCTCCGAGACCAAGCCGTACTGGGACCTGGCGAGCTCGTACGCAATCGCCGATAAGATGTTCTTCACCGCGACCGCGAGCAGCTTCATCGCGCACCAGCAGATCATCGCCGGCACGACGCAGCTCAACGCCAACGAATCGCTGACCGATCAGCCCGACAACACGCCGTGGGGATGCGACGCGCCGCCCGGCACCGTTTCGGCGATCATCAAGACCAACGGCCAAGTCGACGAATTCGGTGGACCTTTTCCGTGCTTCACCCAGTACGGAACGATGGCCGACCTGCTCGACGCGGCCAGCGTCAGCTGGAAGTACTACGTGAGCGCCTTTTCGGGCAAGGACGCCGACTTCTCCGGCGCCGTTTGGAACGGCTTCGACGCGATCAAGAAAGTCCGGTACGGCGCCGACTGGAAGACGCACATCAGCGAGCCGAACACCAACGTCCTGAGCGACGTGCGCGGCGGCAAGCTGCCGGCGGTCTCCTGGGTCATTCCGACGCTCTTCGATTCAGACCATCCGGCCAGCGGGTGCAACCATGGCCCGCAGTGGGTCTCGTCGGTTATCGACGCGGTCGGCAAGAGCAAATACTGGAACAGCACCGCGATCGTTCTGCTCTGGGACGATTGGGGCGGCTTCTACGACAACGCGAAACCGCCGCAGATCGACTATACCAGCCTTGGCTTCCGCGTTCCGATGGTCGTCATCTCACCGTTCGTGAAGCCGCATTTCGTCTCGCACACCCAGTACGACTTCGGCAGCATCCTAAAGTTCCTCGAGGAGAACTTCGGGCTCGGCTCGCTCGGCACGAGCGACGCAGGGGCCACCTCGATGGACGACATGTTCGACTTCAACCAGCAGCCGAACGCCTTCCATCCGCCGTCGCCGGCCCACGTCACGCCCTGCACCGGTTCGGCCACGCCGCAAGAGATCATCGAGAAAGACGGCGGCGTTCCGGAATGATGCGCGACCGCGCCGAGGCGGGGAAGCGCGTGGGCGAGATGCTGGCGGCGTACGAGGATCACGCCGACGTCATCGTCCTGGCGCTCCCGCGCGGCGGCGTGCCGGTCGCATACGAGATCGCGCGCCGGCTTCGCGCGCCCCTCGACGTCTACTTAGTGCGCAAGCTCGGCGTACCGGGCCACGAAGAGCTGGCGATGGGAGCGGTCGCGAGCGACGGAACGTGCATCGTCGATCGTGAGCTCGTCGAATCGCTCGGAATCGACGAAGCGGCCTTGGGCGAGGTCGTGCGGCGCGAGATGGAGGAACTGCGGCGCCGGGAGCGCGCTTACCGCGACGCCCGCCCGCAACCCGATATCTCCGGGAAGATCGTCATCGTCGTCGACGACGGCCTCGCGACCGGCGCGACGATGCGCGCCGCGGCGACCGCCTTGCGACGGCGCGATCCGGCAGCGATCGTCGTCGCCGTTCCGGTCGCGGCGGCTCGCACGCGCGCGAGCCTCGAGAGCATCGTCGATCGCGTCGTCTGTCCGTTCACGCCCGAGCCCTTCCACGCCGTCGGCCTCTACTACGCAAACTTCGAGCAGACGAGCGACGACGAGGTCCGGCGCCTCTTGATCGCGGCGGCGGCGGCCGGCGAAACAGGGCGACCGATAAGCGCGTAGTAAGGAGGAATGATGAAGCCCAGATCGATCGCGGCCGTCGCCTTCGCCTTCGTGGCCGTCCTCGCCGGCGGCGCGGCCCCGGCAGAGACGATTCTCTACTCGTTTACCGGCCTGCCCGGCCAAGTCGACGCGTGCAAATGGTTCGTTGATAATCTCAACACGGATCGCTCGGTCGACGCGCTGACGCGCCAGACCGATCTCCTCTACAATCGGATCGCGCTTCCGGCCGGCGAGAGCGTTGCAATACAAGGGCACGCGACGACGCTTTCAGGTTCTCCGCTGGTCGACTTTACGCTCGGCCGCCGGACGATCTGCACCGGCGCCGATGCGATCTACGGCCCAACGCCCGAGCCCTCGGCCCCCGCCTCGGGCATGTAATCACCCTCGTCGGCACCGGCCAGGCGCACCCCCCGCAGACCGGCGTAGATGAGGTCGCCGTCGCCGATCCGATAGCCGTAATGCGCGACCATAGTGCTGTGGTAGATCGCGCGAAATCGCGCGAGTTCGGCAGTTCGGGCGTCGATCGCACCATACGTTGCGACGAACGCCGCGCGCGCCGACGGCGGCAGCACGGCGTACGCGATCGAGAGATCGACCGCCGGATCGCCGAAGTGCAGGTCGCCCCAATCGATGATCGCCGTCGGAACGAGCGCGTCCGCCACCAGAATATGGCGCGCGTAGAGGTCGCCGTGCGCCAGTGCGCGCGGCGTGGCTGAGAGGCTCGGGCCGAGCCGCTCGAGGTACGCGGACGCAAGGTTCGTCTCACCGGTAAATCCGGCGTTTTCCAACACCTCTAGTCGCGCGCGCATCTTGGGCAGCATGCGCTCGCGATCGAGACGCCCGATCGCATCGCCGGGAAGGCCGGCCTTGCGCAGCGCCCTGCAGTCGAGCCCGTGCAGCGCGCGCAGGAAGGCGCCTAGCGGGCGCGCGAGCGCCTCGTAGGCGTCATCGGCCGGACGCAACGCCGAGAGCGGAACGCCTGGGAGGAGCCGATAGCCCGCAAATGGCCACGGATATGCGGCCGACGGCCGGCCGGGCATGGACGGGTCCGGAACGGCAAGCGGCAACCGCCCCGCCAGCAGCGGCAGCACGCGGCATTCCGTCGCGATCAGTTCGGCAGCGATGGCGCGGCGCGGGAAGCGAAAGACGTAGGCGCCGTTGACCAGGAAGGCGGCATTGTCCCAGCCTTCACCGAGCGGACGCGCCGTTGCGGGGGCGAGTTGCGGGAACTGTGCCGCGATCGATCGCTCGGCGAGCGTGGCAGTGACCTCGAGTTCGGCCGCCCATGGGTCGGCATCGCGCGTCGATGGCATGTTACGCAGGCCGCACGCGCAAGGCGAGGCTGATGCGAGCTCCGACCGGAGCGTGCGTCTTGGGGATGCCGTGGTCGTAGTGAAGCTGCGTCTCGTAGCTCATCAACAGCAAACTGCCGTTCTCCAAATCGAGATCGAGCGTGCGGCGGCGGGTCTTGCGCGAGCCGGCCTTGCTGCGGATCGTCATGAGGCGCGTCGCACCGATGGAGATCAGCGCGATCGGATATCCCGGGACGATCTCGTAGAGCCGGTCGTTGTGCGGCGCGACGCTGTCGTGACCGTTACGGTAGAGGTTCAAGCCCGCGCGGTTGAACGGCGCGCCGGCCGCTTTTCCGGCGCGGCGCGCTGCGTCGGCTATCGGTTCGAGCAGAGCCTCGTCGTCGAGGCGGTAGCTTGCGACCAGACGCGGTACGTCAACATCGCGATCGTACATGCGGCGGCGCTCGCTGCGCCATGGTACGCGCGCCAGGAGCAGGTCAAACCAGCCGCGCGTGGTCTCCGCGTCGACGAATTCGGGAACGTAGGTGATCGTTCCGGTCTCGTCGTCGACGAGGCGGCGACGCCCCGCACCGAAGAGGCCGAGTTGCGTCAGGGATAGAGGCCGCGGAGCTTCGTCGCCTCGGCGACCCGCGAGACGGCGACGCAGTACGCGCCCTTTCGCATCGAGACGCCGTGGCGCTTCGCCTGCTCGTGCGCCTCCCGGAAAGCGCGCGTCATCTTGCGCTTGAGCCGCTCGTTGATCTCGTCTTCTTCCCAGAAGTTCGCCTGTAGGTCTTGCACCCATTCGAAATAGGAAACCGTCACGCCGCCGGCGTTGGCCAGGATATCGGGAAGGACCATGATGCCGCGGCTGTAGAGAATATCGTCGGCGTCGGGCATCGTCGGACCGTTGGCGGCCTCGGCGACGATCTTTGCACGGACGCGCGGCGCGTTCTCACGCGTAATCACTTTCTCCAGCGCGGCCGGCACGAGCACGTCGCAATCGAACTCGAGAACTTCGCGGTTGTCGGTACGCTCGCCGCCGGTGAAACCGACGACCGAACCCGTCTCGTACTTATGCGCGATCAAGCCTTTCACGTCGAGGCCGCGCTCGTTCGCGACGCCGCCGTGGGAGTCGGAGACCGCCACGACGGTGTAACCGCGCTCGGCCATCAGCGAGGCGGCGTACATCCCGGCGTTGCCGAAGCCCTGTATCGCGACTCGGGCGCCCTCGACCGGTTTCCCGAGCGTCTCCATCGCCTCGTCGACGACGTACATGCAACCGCGCGCGGTTGCTTTATCGCGCCCGAGGGATCCGCCGATGGCGACCGGCTTGCCGGTGACGACGCCCGGGATCGAGTACCCGTGCTGCATCGAGAACGTGTCCATGATCCAGGCCATGATCTGCGGCGTCGTGTAGACGTCGGGCGCCGGAATGTCTTTCTCGGGGCCGATAATGATCGAGATCTCGCTGGTGAAGCGCCGCGTCAGGTTCTCGAGCTCCTGCATGGACATATGCTTGGGATCGCAGATGACGCCGCCTTTGGCTCCGCCGAATGGAATGTTGACCAGCGCGCACTTCCACGTCATCCACATCGCGAGCGCCTTGACCTCGTCGAGCGTCACGTCGGGATGGAAACGTATGCCGCCTTTGCCCGGCCCGCGCGCCATGTTGTGCTGCACGCGATACCCGGTAAACATTCGGAACGCCCCGTCGTCCATGCGCACCGGAACCGAGACTTCGAGCACTCGCTTGGGTTGGCGTAGGTATCCGTGGAGCGATTCGTTCAAGCCGATCAGCATCCCGACTTCGTCGAGCTGATGCTGCGCCATCTCCCAGACGTTGTCGCGCGCTTGTACGGCGGAAAGATCTTGAGCCATGGGAATTCTATACCGCGTCGGGCATGGGAAGTCCGGCTTGACGGCCGGACTTCCCGAGTTTAGCTAGTTTAGTGCGGCGGCGGCCCGTAGATGGAACGACGCAGCGCCGGCAGGTGCGGGTTCTTCCACACCGACCCGTCAACGAAGTGGATCTTCAGCGGTACGCATTCGATGAGGCTGGTCTGCAGCGGGAAGATGTTCTTGCTGATTCCAAACTTGTGCTTGATCTCGGCACCCGGCGAGAACGTTCCGACGTCGCGCACTTCGGCGACGAGGCTGCCGTGAGCGAGCATCCCGAACTCGATATCCTTCATCACGACGTTCGTGACGTTCACGTAGTCGATCGCGAGCGTCGGTTCTCCTTCGACGGGATACTGATAGTAGTTGAGGCCGTAGACGGAAGGCCAGCCCCAATACGGGCCGTAGCCGCGCGGATAGAATGCCGGCGTGTATCCCGCCGCAGCGTAGGTGTTCTGCTGCGCGTGACAGTTGCTGACCTTGATCGGATGTGGGGTTGCGAGGTGCGGTGGCTTCGCTGACATCATCGCGGGGGGCGTCGGATCCGCAAACGCAAGCGAAGGCGTGCCGGCGATGAGCGCAAGCGCTGCCAACCCCAGCACGAGGCGTACCGTTTTCATCGGTTCTGATTGCTCCTTCTCGGGGGAATAACGAAGCTGTCTTTCGCTCGACCTTCTGCAAACGCAAGGGCGGTGCCTTGGCACCGCCCTTCGTTCCCCTGTGACCGAGCTGCTGTTGGTCAGTGCGGTGGCCGTCCGCCGCCGCCGCGAGAGCCTCCGCCTCCGCCTCCGCCGCCCGAGGGATGCGGCGCCGACGGATAGCCTCCGCGTGAGGACGACGGATACCCGCCGCCGCGCGGATAGGAGCCGTTCGAACCGTAGGAACCGTACGATCCGCGCGGGTACGATGGATAGGAGCCGCCGTGTGAGTACTGATCGCCATGCGCGTACGATGGGTACGACGCACTGCTGCCGCGTGAGTACGATGGGTAGGACGAATCGCCCCGCGACGACGAGCCGTACGGATTGCGACCGTACGCCGTCCCATGCTGACCGCTGCTAACCGGTGCCGCGACGTTGCCGCGCTGGTTCGAGAAGCGGCTCCACGAACTCGTGGGCGCGTTGCTGCCGCGCATCGCGTCGTTGTGCGACGCGCCGCCGGTCGCACTGAGCCCGCCGCTCGGCCGCGAATCCATCCCGCGCAGTTGGCTGCTGCCGCGATCCTGATTGAAGCGCTGCCATGGATCGTTCCCGGTGCTGCTGTGGAACGCGCTCGCGCTCTCCCCGTGGAACGAGCTCGCGCTCGCGTTGGTGCTCTCGTGGATGGTGCCGGAGCTGTCGCGCCCCGCGCCGATCGTCGCGTGCGTCGTCGCCGGCGCGTTATCGTGACTCACCGGCGCGTTTGTGTTGCTCGTGCTGCCATGGATCACTTGAGAGACCGCCCGCTGCTGATCCTCAAAGGGCGTCCGAGCGGCGAGTGCCCGGTTCGACGCGAATCGCGGCTGCTCGAAGGCCTTGGAGAAGGTTACCGGCGCGGCCGATTTGCCGTTGAAGCGTAGGCTGCCTGAGGTCGGCGTGACCGGCACGGCCCCGTGAATCGTCCCGATATGGGTGACGTGATTCGGATCGACGGAGATGGTGTGCGTGAAGTTGCCGTGCTGGAAGTTTCCTACCAGCGTGCCGCTGCCGCCACCGTGATGGAAGTTGTTGTAGATGTTCGTGATGTTCGTCACGTGGACGACGCGGGTTCCGCCCCAGTACGGGTGCCAGCCCCATCCCCAGCCGGTCCAAGCCCAGCCCGGATACCAGGGGTAGAACGGTGCGAACGGCGCGAGCGGGCACCACCCGATGTTCGGGAAACCGAAGCCGACGGAGACGCCCCAGCCCGGCCCGCCGGCGCCGAATCCGAAGAACCCGACCAGGGCGGGCGACCAAACGGGCGCCACCGAGTAAGCCGGTGGATACCACGCCCACCCGAGGCCGTTGGCATAGAACCAGCGGCCGTAGTGATACGGAACCCAGCCCCACGGTTCGGAACCGACCCAGGTCCAGCCGTAACCGCCGGCCCACGTCCACGATCCGTTGCGATACGGTGCCCAACCGGCCGACTGCGTCGGCACCCAGACCTGGCCGTAGCCGGCGACATCCTGCCACTGCCCGTAGGCCCCGAGATTGTCATATCCGGCGATGCCGGGGTTGAGATTCGAGTTCGCGTTCATTGCGGTGACCATCGCCTGGTCCCGCTCGGCGTTGAAATTGTCGAACGAGTCGTCGGCAAGCGCAGCGCGGTAGGCGATCGAAGGCCCGGATGCCGAGCCCCGCGCGACCAGCGTCCGGCCTGTGTCCAGGGTATAGGTCTGTTGGGGCGTCACGACGGAAACTTGGCCCCGCCGAGCGGTTACCCACGTAGACCCGTCCTGGTAAATCGTAACTCGGTAGTCGCCGGCCGCTTGCGCGCGCACCGTTATCGAGGGGGTGTCGATCTGGAATTGCGCGGCATTCTGAACCATCGCGAGTTCGATCGTTCCGTCGGCCAGCTGCATCTGCCGGCCGTTGGGATCGTTCGAGGTGATCCGCGCTTGGACGTTCCCGGCAAGCCGGACGGCCGTATACCCGTCGAATTGCAGTTCCGCCCGAGTCGTCGATCCGGTCGAGATGTAATCGCCGGGAAGCAGCGGCGCGTTGAGGGCCGCCGCGACCTGCGTGTTGCTATCGCCGCGCTGGACCGTCGCCGAGCCGTGCAGGACGCTGATCCGAGCTACCCCGGGTCCGTTCTGATCCGGGGCCGTGTCCTGGGCGGCGGCAGGCAGCGCGTTCGTCAGGGTCATCCCGACGAGCGCGGCTACGGAAACGAGGCTCGTGAACCACTTGCTTGTCATCTTTAGTTATCTTTCCCCTCACCACCCATTGAAACCGAATCGGCCAAGCAATGCATCGATTCACGATTAGCGTACCATTAAGCTCGAATGAGAGGGTGCCGAACGCGCTTGGCCGGCTACTCGAAGCAAGAGATCGGCACGCGCGCGCCAAAGGCACAGGTTCGGAGGTAGAAACTCGCGATGGAAGATTCCAAAAATCCGGTCTCGCGCCGCGCCTTCGTCCAAGGCGCGATCGTGCTCCCGGCCCTCGCCGGCCTGTTGCTCGCCGGCACGACCGCGGCGCAAGCGAAAGGCACGCAAGCCCAGTTTAAGTACCAAGCTAAGCCGAACGACGGCCACAAGTGCTCGCAGTGCACGTTCTTCATCGCGGGTAGCTCGTCGACCGCGAACGGAACCTGCAAGATCGTCGACGGCGCGATCAGCCCCAACGGTTGGTGCACCGCCTTCGCTGCAAAGAAAAGCTAGCCGCCCGCTCCTAAGGGAGCCTACGGTATTTCGAATAAGGCGGCGGCGCCCATCCCGCCGGCCACGCACATCGTGACCACGACGTACTTCTCGCCGCGGCGCTTGCCCTCGATGAGCGCGTGCATCGTCATGCGCGCCCCGCTCATGCCGTAGGGATGACCGATCGCGATCGCGCCGCCGTCGACGTTGAAGCGGTCGTTCGGAAGGCCGAGCGTATCGCGGCAGTAGACGGTCTGCACGGCGAAGGCTTCATTGAGTTCCCACAGGCCGATGTCGCCGATCGAGAGGCCGTGCTGTTCGAGCAGCATCGGAATCGCGTAGACCGGCGCGATCCCCATCTCGCCCGGCTCGCAGCCGGCAGCGACGTAGCCGCGGTAGAACCCGAGCGGTTGTAGCCCGCGCTCTTTCGCGGCTTGCGCCTCCATCACGACGACGGCCGCGGCGCCGTCGGAGAGTTGCGACGAGTTGCCGGCGGTAACCGTGGTGTCGGAAACGCCGGGGACCGCGCCTTTGAGCGACGCAAGCCCTTCGAGGGTCGTATCCGGCCGGTTTCCTTCGTCCTTGCCCAGCTCGACGCGCTCCTCGCGTACCGCGCCGCTCTCCTTCTCCTGGACGTACTTCCACGAGGCCATGGGAACGATCTCCGCGTCGAAGCGTCCCGCGGCTTGGGCCGCCGCCGTGCGCTGTTGGCTCTGTAATGCGTAGGCATCCTGGCGCTCGCGCGAGACGCCGTACTTCTTTGCGACGAAGTCGGCGGTATAGAGCATCGGCGTGTAGAGATCGGGCTGGTGACGCAGCAGCCACTCTTCGGCGAAGAAGTGGAGGTTGAGATCGTTCTGCACCATGCTGATCGACTCGACGCCCCCCGCAACGACGACGTTCGCGCCGTCGGCGATGACGCGTTTTGCGGCGCTCGCGATCGCATCCAGACCGGAGGCGCAGAAACGGCTCACCGTCTGCCCGGGGACCGTGACCGGACACCCGGCTCGCATCGCCGCGGTCCGGCCGATGTTATTGCCGGTCGCACCCTCGGGCAGGCCGCAGCCGACGACGACGTCCTGCACCTCGCGCGGCGCAACCGCCGCGCGTTCGATCGCGTGCTTGACGGCGTGGCCCGCCATCGTCGCGCCGGGCGTTTGATTGTAGGCGCCGCGAAATGCGCGGCCGATCGGCGTGCGCGCCGCCGAGACGATCACCGCCTCACGCATGCGCGAGCGCCTCGTCGTCTTTAGCCCGCACGGCGTCGGAGGCAGCGAAGGTTCCGCCGCGCTCGGCGATCCGCGTCAGCAGCGCCGAAGGCTTCCACTGCGGCCCGAACGCCGCTTCGAACTCGCGGATGCGCTCGTAGACGCGAGGGACGCCGACCTCATCCGCGTACCACATCGGTCCGCCGTGATGCGGTGGGAACCCGTAGCCGTACACGTAGACGATATCGATGTCGCCGGGCCGCAGCGCCACGCCCTCCTCAAGCAGATAGGCGCCGCGATTGACCAGCGCGTAGAGCAGGCGGTCGCGAATCTCCGACTCTCCCACTTCGCGCGGCGCGATGCCGGCCGCGCGCGCCGCTTCTGCAAAAAGATGCTCGACTTCCGGATCTGCGATCGGCTCGCGCCCCTTGCCGACCGCCTTGTCGTACTTGTGGAAGCCGGCCATCGTCTTCTGCCCGAGCCGCTTGCGCCCGACGAGCTCTTCGAGCACGTTGGTGCGTCCGCGCCCGGCCTCGCCCTGGAGCTGCTGCACGTGCAGGCCGATGTCGAGACCCGAGAGATCGCTCATCGCGAACGGACCCATCGGAAAGCCGAAGGCCTTCATCACGCCGTCGACACGCGCCGGCGTGACGCCGTCTTCGGCGAGCGCGAACGCTTCGCGCAGATAATCGAAGACCATGCGATTGCCGATAAAGCCGAACGCATTGCCGGAGAGGACAGCTTTCTTGTGCAGGCGTTTCCCCAAAGCGAAGCCCGACGCCAGCGCCCGCGCCGCCGTCCGGCCTCCTCGGACGATCTCGAGCAGCGGCATGATATTCGCCGGCACGAAGAAGTGCAGGCCGAAGACGCTCTGCGGCCGCTTCGTCGCTGCAGCGATCGCATCGACGTCCAGCGTCGACGTATTGGTGGCGAGCAGCGCCTCGGGTTTGACGGTCGCGTCCAGCCGCTCGAAGACGCCCAGCTTGACGTCGAGGCTTTCGAAGACCGCTTCGACGACGATATCGCACGCGGCCAGCTCGTTCCAATCTTCGGTGAAAACGATCGACTGCGCGCGCTCCCAGGCTTGCTCTTGCGTAAGCCGGCCTTGCTGCACCTGATACATGAACATGCCCATGACGGTCTGCCGGGCTTTCTCTACCGCCTCGTCGTTGGTGTCGACGACGACGACCGGAATGCCGGCCTGGGCGAACGCGATCGCGATCCCGCTCCCCATCGTGCCCGCGCCGACGACGCCGGCTTTCGCCACCGGGATTGGGTCGGCCGGCTCGAGGCCGGGCACCTTGGAGAGTTCGCGCTCGGCAAAGAAGACGTGCCGCAACGCCGCCGACGCCTGCGATCGCACCAGTTCGTCGAAGAGCCGCGTCTCGCGCGCGAGCCCGAAGGCAAACGGCAGCTCGACGGCGGCCTGGACGGCGTCGATCAACTTGTGCGCGGCGAATCCGCCGCTGCTCTCCGCCGACACCATCGCGTGCGCCTGCGCTACGACGAAGGGGCCGGCTTGCGCGGGCACGCCGGGTGCGATCGTCACGGGCAGCTGCGAAGCGCGCCGTTTCGGCGGCCTCGTTCTCGCCAGCGCGACCGCGCGCCCGACGACGTCGTCCTCGACCACCTCGTCGAGGATGCCGAGCTCCAGTGCGCGCACCGCCGGCGCAGACGAACCTTTGAGCATGAACTCGAGCGCGGCGCGCGCGCCGATCAAGCGCGGAAGCCGCTGCGTGCCGCCGGCGCCCGGCAGCAAGCCGAGCTTGATCTCCGGCAGGCCCAGCTTCGATCCGGGCGTCGCGATGCGGCGGTCGCAGACGAGCGCGAGTTCGAGGCCGCCGCCCAGGCAGGTGCCGTCGATCGCCGCGATGACCAGCTTCGAGCTCCGCTCGATCGCCGCGATCGCGTCGCGGATCGTCACGGCGCCCGCCGGCATGTCGGCGTTGAAATCGTTGACGTCGGCGCCGCCGCTGAAGAGGCCGTTGGCACCCGTGAGGACGATCGTTTCGACCGCCTCGTCGTTACTAGCGGCTTCGATCTGCGCGAGCAGGGTCGCGCAGTAGGCAAACGAGAGCGCGTTGACCGGTGGATTGTCGAGAGTGATGACGCGAACGTCCTCGCGCCGCTCTTGCGGAATCATGAGACGCCGACGGCCATCTTACGATCGAGGTCGAACTGTGCCTCGGAGAGCGCCATCACGTCGCCCGAGCCCTCGACGACCTGCCGCTTGTACCACGCGCACTGCGAGAGCACGTGCGACGCGTAGAACGCAGCCGTCGCCAGCTTGGCCCGATAGAACTCGCTCTCGGCGTCTCCCACAGCGATCTTCGCCGCCGCGATCTGCGCGGCGCGGGCCATCTGCCAGCCGCCCGCAACCGCACCCCACAGTCGCAGGTAGGGCACCGAGCACGCAAAGGCTCTGTGCAGATCGCCCATCGCGTTCATGCCGATCCACTGCGACGTCTCGTTGAGCGTCTCGAGGGCCTGGCCTAGCGCTTCGCCGATCCGCTTGACGCTCTTGTCGGCGTGGGCGGAGCACGCTTTGGCGACCGCTTCCATCTGCTTTCCGACGGCGCGCGCCGTCGCGCCCATATCGCGCAACAGCTTGCGCCCGACCAGATCGAGCGACTGAATGCCGGTCGTTCCTTCGTAGATCGTGATGATCCGCACGTCACGGTACTGTTGGGCGATCCCCGTCTCCTCGATGTAACCCATGCCTCCGAAAACCTGAAGCGCGACCGAGCAGAGCTCGACGGCACTCTCGGTGCACCAGCCTTTCACGACCGGAATCATCAGCTCGACGAATGCTTTGTGTTCCTTGCGCACCTTCTCGTCGGGGTGGCGCATCGAGAAATCGAGCGAGGCGGCGATTACGTATGCAAGGGCGCGCATCGCCTCGATCGTCGCCTTCTGCCACATCAGCATCCGCCGCACGTCGGGGTGGTTGAAGATCGGCTCCGGCGCGCGCGAGCCGGGTTTGAGGTCGCGCCCCTGCACGCGCTCCTTCGCGTACTCGAGCGCGCTCTGATAGGCGCGGTCGGCGAGGGCGATGCCCTGCACGCCGACCGAGAAGCGCGCCGCGTTCATCATGATGAACATGTACTCGAGCCCGCGATTCGGCTCGCCGACCAGATAGCCGACGGCCCCCTTCCCCTTCTCGCCATAGTTGAGCGTGCAGGTCGGGTTGGCGTTGATCCCAAGCTTGTGCTCGATGCTCGCGCAGACGACGTCGTTACGATCGCCGAGCGATCCATCGGCGTTGACCAGGAACTTCGGCACGATGAAGAGCGAGATGCCCTTGGTGCCCTCCGGCGCGTCGGGAAGTCGCGCGAGCACGAGGTGAATGATGTTCTCAGCCATGTCGTGCTCGCCGAACGTGATGAAGATCTTCGTGCCGCTGATGAGGTAGTGGTCGCCCTCGAGAACGGCGCGGGCGCGCACTTGCGCGAGATCCGAGCCGGCCTGCGGTTCGGTGAGGCACATCGTTCCGGTCCATTTTCCCGAAACCAGACTGGGAATGAAGCGCTTCTTCTGCTCGTCGGATCCGACCAACTCGATCGCCTCGATCGCGCCCTGATTAAGCAACGGTCCGTTGGCGAAGCCGATGTTGGCGGCATTCCACATCTCGAGGGTTGGGCCGAGCAGGGTCTGCGGGAGGCCTTGGCCGCCGTACTCCTCGGGCACCGGCAGCCCGATCCAGCCCGCCTCGGCAAACTTCTTGTATGCCTCCTTGAAACCGCGCGGGGTGCTAACCTCACCGGCGTTCCACGTGCAGCCTTCCTTGTCGCCGCTGCGGTTGAGCGGGTCGAGCACGCCGGCGGCAAACGAGGCCGCCTCGTCGAGCACCGAGTCGAGGACGTCGAGGGTCTCCTCACAACCAGGGAGCCGGGCGACTTCCTCGATCCCGGCAAGCTCGCGCAACGCGAACTGCATATCGCGAAGGGGCGCTCGGTAGGTACTCATTCAACCTCTCCTCGGCGTAGTGCCCAATATCGTACCCGGCCGGCGGGTCCCGGCGTAGTGATAAATGATATAATATTAAAAATAATATTTCAACCGTATCGGCCTCGCGTCCGAGAGCGAGCGCATCCGGGCATTAAAAAATGGGCAAAAGGCTCCGCCCGCTTGCGCGCTACCGCAACGCTTCCCGGTATCCTATCCGTATACCATCCGTTATACCCGTCTACCGAAAGTAAGGAGAGTACACTACAACGATGATCCTGATGTCACTCCTCTTGGCCGCCCTTACCCTCAACCCGGCGGTCATGCCCCATGCCGGAACCGGCGCCACCGAAGGCTATATCGAAGCCGAGCCGACGGGCAAGGTCACGAACTGCAAACCCGGAGCCATTTGCGCGTTCAAAAAGACCACGCTCCACGGCTGCTTCGTCAACAACGTCTGGAACAGCAGTAAAGGTGGAACGCCGCTCGCGATCGACATCAGCGAAACCGGCGGAGCGGGCAGCACCACCTGGGTCTACTGGGTCAACAACACCAATCAGACTCTCGGTATCACCGGCAACGCGACGGCGCATTTCTACTGCCCACCGTCATCTTAGCCAAACGCTTTCGTTCGCGTCGTTCTACAGCGGGCTCGTCACAGGCGAGCCCGCTTCCTATGTAACAAGCATGACCTCGCCGCTGGTCAGCTTGTAGACGCCGCCGACGATTTTGACCTTGCCGTCGGCGACGTGCTCGGCGAGGACCGGGTGACTTCCTCGCAGTTTCGCGACTGCGGCTCGTACGTTTGCTTCGACCGCGGCGTCGACGCCACCGTCGCTCGCAACGATGCTCGCAATCCCGGGGGCGATCGACGACGCGATCGTCGAGAGGTGTCTAGGCACCGGTGCTTTGTCCTTGAGGGCCTCATAGACGGCTTTCACCGCGCCGCAGCCTTGGTGGCCGAGCACCATGATCAGCCGAGTGCCCAGGTGCTCGTTCGCGTACTCGAGCGATCCGGTGACCATGTCGTCGGGATAGTTTCCGGCGACGCGCACCACGAATAGGTCGCCGATGCCTTGCACGAAGACGAGCTCCGGTATCACGCGCGAATCGGCGCAGCCGAGGATCGCGGCGAAGGGCGCCTGCCCTTCGACCAAGAGCGCGCGCTTTTCGGCGGTCCTGAAGGTCGTCGGAAAATCATTGTGAACGAACCGCTTGTTCCCGGCCATCAAGCGCGCTAGGAGCTCTTCGGTCGAAGCGGTCGTCGGCACCGGCGCGGTGGCCCGCGCACCCACCGACAAGCCGGTCGCCGCTGCCACCGAACCCACTAAGAATGCCGCTCTGTTGAATCGCATGTTATTCACTCACCTGTAACGTGGTAGCCGCGCTGCGACCGAACTCCTCGGGCGCATCGCGTAAGTATGCATGGGCGCCCGGCCACGCGAACTTGCCCGGGGTAACGGAACGCACGAGGTAATGCATTTCGTAGACGCCCGGCCCGAGATGCTCGGCGTACGCGACGACGCGGTCGCGGTAGATTTGGCGCGCGTCGATCTCCCAGCTGTCGCTCTGCGGCACGACCGCCGCAAGCGTCGTCCGGAAGGTCGTGTCGACGGCTTCGAATCCGGCCGGCAGCGGGTCGTCGATGACGATCCGGTCGACGGGATGATCGACGATCACGCGCACCCCGATGTCAAAGACGCGCCCCGCGGTCACGTCAACCGCTGGAACGGCGGCCAGGTCCATCGTGGCCAGCGGCCCGGTGGTCTTCGCCGAGCCCGACGCGCTCGGATCCGAAAGTAGGCGCAGAACCCGAAACGCCGCGAGCTCGCCGGGCGCGCCGGGGGCGACCGGATACGTGTAGAGCAGTACGTAATGGACCGTGCCCGCGCGGCTGCGCACGACGACCGCATCGCCCTTCAGCGACGATGCCGGCACGGTGAAGGTCTGCGACGACGCGGTCGAACCGAAGCTCGCGGTGCCGAGCGTCGCGCTCCCGACCGACGCGGTCGCGCTGCCCGGCACGAGGCGCTCGGTCGCCGCATACGCCGAGAG
>JBARBD010000244.1:0-21701 GCA_049792675.1 Vulcanimicrobiaceae bacterium
TCGGTCCTGCAGGGGCAAAACCCGCGCCGTCGTATTCACTTGGTCCGCGCCGCGGGGTGGAGCAGTCCGGTAGCTCGTCGGGCTCATAACCCGAAGGTCGGTGGTTCAAATCCACCCCCCGCAACCAGTGCAGGTCCGGAAACCGATTGGTTTCCGGACCTGCTTATTCTAATTTCTTGCCCGCTCGCGTTTCGCCGGGTTCCGCACGAAGGCCTAATCCAGCATAGCGCCCGCCGTACGACTGAGCAAAGCCGGCCACTTTCCCGATTTCCGTCCTGACATTGCTGAACACGGCCGATCGCCATGCGAGAAGCCAGTATTTCGTTCCCTCTTCGTACGTCTCGGCTTCGCTTGCATCAAAGCCATTTTGCACAAAGATTGCCTTCGCAGCCTGACGATTACGGTCATCGGAAAACCAAATCTGATGTTCCAGCACGGCAAACTCGGCGTTACGAGGCAAGCGAAGCTTGATCGATGCTATGATCCGATCCCAGTCGTTATCATGGGCGCGCTGCACGTGCCGAATGCGAACGGCTTCTATAGCGTATCGCACGCCGAACCACAGGGCGAACGTAACGCCCATCACGGCGAGCCACGTCAAGGACTGAAAGATCATGCGCGACGTCATGCGGTGCCTCGCCCGTGCATGGCTTAAAGATTCTCGTTGCTCGGTTGCTTGCCTTTTAGAAGTGCGTCGGCACTACCGTGGGTCGATTGCTAGCGGATCGCCGCTGATTCGACCAGCGTGCTTCCGTCGCGCAACTCGAGGCGATCGAAGGGCGCGGCGGTTCGAGTGAAGAGGCGGCTGGTGTTCCCGCTGGGCTCGATGTTCCCAAGATGCGTGCTCGTCCCATCGCGAACGCCGTAGACCTCGTAGCGATACGTGCCGGCGACGACGATGTAGTACCACGACCGGTCGCGCGCGTAGAGCACCTTTGCCGGCGGCCCTCCCGTGCCGCTGAACTGCGCGTGCGCGAAATGGCTCGTCACCATCGCGAGCGTCGCGGTATCGGATTGTGGCTGCAGGCGCGAGAGCAGCAGGCCAACGACCAGCGCTGCAGCGACGGCCGGCGCGAGCCACCACGCCGAGATGTCGCGGCGCTCGAGCGGCAGGCGCAACCCGCCGCGGTACGGCAGCGATATGGGAAGGTTCCCGCGCTCGAGCGCGAGCACCGCTTCTTCGGCTTCGCCGAGAAGGCGCAGGCACGCCGGACAATCGGCCGCGTGGCGTTCCACGGCGGCGCGTTCGTCTGCGTCGAGGGACCCGATCGCATAGAGCTCCGCCGCCTCGCCGAGATGCCGATCACGCTCCATTACTTGCCTCCGGGATCAACGAACGCCGCAACGCGCGAAGCGCCGCGCTGAGCCGCGTTTTGACGGTTCCGATCGGAATCGAGAGATCCGACGCGACCTCCGCGAGCGTCGCGCCGCGATAGTACGCCATGCGCACGACGTCGGCTTGGCTCGGGGCCAACGCCGCAAGCGCGCGTTCGATCCGTTCCCGCTCGATCGGATCGTCTTCCAGCACGTACGCCGGCTCGACGTGGAGGCGCGCCGCCGTCTGCTGTTGGCGTCCGCGTTGGCGGACCTGCGTCAAAGCGGCGTTGCGGACGCACGTCACGAGAAAGGCCTCCAGGCTCCCGCGCGCCGCGACGTAGGCATTTCGTCTGCGCCAGAGGTGCAGGAAGACGTCGTGCACGCATTCGTGCGCCGCCTCTTGGTCTTGCAGAACTCGTAACGCGGCGACATGCAACCGTCCACCGAAGCTGCGGTAGGCGGCTTCGTAAGCCGGTGCCTGCCTGCGCGCAAAGCCGTCCTCGAGCGCCTCGTCGCGCACGCTACCCGAGCGGGCGATCCTCGAATCCGACCCGGCTACTATCGATCTCAACGGTGCGATAGCCGATGGCGTGCAGCAGGTCGTTGCGAGGGAGCGTCACCGGGCCTGGTTTCGGCGCGCTCCCCGGCTTTGGCTGCGGATAAGCCGTCGCCTGTGCACTAGCAAAGCGAATGTTGCCCTCCTGGTGGGTAACGATCTGGTGGATGTGCCCGTTCAAAACGGTCACCCGGTCGAACGGCTGCAGGAGCGCGAGCGCCTTCGTACCGTCCTCGGTCGTCCAGCCCCACTGCGGATAGAGCGCGTAGAGCGGCACGTGCGTAAAGACCACGACCGGCGTCCCACGTCCGACCCCCGCCAGGTCCTTCGCCAGCCAGTCGAGCTGCTCGGTGCCGAGGAGGCCCATCTTCTCGAAGTTGAAGACGTTGATCAGGGCGACGTAGTGGACCCCGTTGCGCTCCCACGACGCCCACCCGCCCGGCGTCGCCTCCGGGATCTTGAACGTCGTGAAGTACGGTCGCAAGTCGTTGCCGAGCGCGTCGTGCTCGCCGGGCAGGGCGATAAGAGGCGCGCGCAGGCCCGAGAGTATCGCGCGCGCGTCGCCGAACTGCTCGGGCTTCGAAAGATGCGTGATATCGCCCGTGTGCACGACGAAGGCCGGCTGCGACGCCATTGCATTGATCGCGTCGACCGCCATCCGCAGCGTTCCGGCAACGTCGGGATTCGCCGCCTGCGCAAAGCCGATGTGGCTGTCGCTGATTTGCACGAACTCGATCGCGTCGCTTGGCGCGCTCGCCACCGCGCGGCCCATCATCAGCCCGCCGGAGCCGAGCGAATAAGCGATCCCGGCGCCGGTCCACGCCACGTGTTCGAGAAAGGCGGTGCGCTTCACGGCGTCACCGTTTTGACGACGATCGTCCCCTTCATGAAGGGATGGAGTTCGCAAAAGTACGTGTAGGTGCCGGGCGCGCCAAAGGTGTGCCGCCAGACGCCGTTGGTATCGAGACCTTTTGAGTCGAACGAACCATCGGTTGCGGTCACCGTATGCGCGTCGTCGTCGCGGTTGGTGAAGACGACCGTCTGCCCGGCCGCAATGGTGAGCGTCGCCGGCGCAAAGGCATCGTTCGCGATCGAAACGGCCGGGGTTCCAGAAGAGGTCGCGCCGGCGCGCGCGGCGAGCAGCGCGACGGCCAGAGCCAGACCACAGAGCGTTTTCATGCCCGGTATATGCCGGCCGGGCCAAAACGGTTTTGGCTGGGCCCCGTTAGGTAAGGAGCCCGGCCTCTCTTCCGACCGACTCGAAGGCCGCGAGCGCGCGATCCATCTCGCCTTTGGTCAGCGCCGCGCTGATCTGCACGCGGATGCGCGCGGTTCCCTCGGGCACGACCGGATAGCCAAAGCCGGTTACGAAGACGCCGGCCCGCAGGAGCTTGTCGCTCAAGGCGATCGCAAAGGCAGTCTCGCCGACGATGATCGGAACGATCGCGCTCTCGCTCTCGAGCGGCCGGTAGCCGATGCGCTCGAGCCCCTCGCGAAAGTAGTGCGTATTCTCACGTAGCTGTCGCACCAGCTCCGGATGGAGGTCGAGATACTCGATCGCTTCGAGCGAGCTGCACGCGACCGTCGCCGGCAGCGCGTTGGAGAAGAGCTGCGGCCGCGAACGCTGGATGAGCGTGTCGATCAAGGCGTTGCTCCCGGCGACGAAACCCCCGGCGGCGCCGCCCAACGCCTTTCCGAGCGTCCCGGTGATGACGTCAACCTGGCCGGTCAGCCCGTAGTGCTCGATCGTCCCGCGGCCGGTCTCGCCCATCACGCCGGTGCCGTGCGAATCGTCGACGACGGCGATCGCTCCGTAGCGTTTCGCGAGCGCGACGATCTCGGGCAGCTTGGCGAGGTCGCCTTCCATCGAGAAGACGCCGTCGGTGACGATCGCGATCGGAAAGCATCCCTGGACGCTCTTGAGCTTCTCCTCCAGCTGGGCCATGTCGCTGTGCTTGAAGCGCTCGCGACGCGCCTTCGATGCGAGCCGCACGCCGTCGATGATCGAGGCGTGGTTGAGCTCGTCGGAGACGATCGCGGAACCTTCGTCGCAGATCGTTGGGAAGAGCCCGGTGTTTGCGTTCCAGCACGAAACGTATGAGAGCGCCGCCTCCAATCCGAGGAACTCGGCGATGCGTTTCTCGAGCGTCCGGTGGATTTCTAACGTTCCACAAATGAAGCGCACCGATGCGGTGCCGGCGCCGTACTTGTCGAGGCCGCGCTTGCCGGCCTCGACGACCTCGGGGAGATCGGCCAGCCCCAGATAGTTGTTGCTCGAAAGAACGATGACGTCCCCGGCCTCTTCCATGTGAACCTCCGGCGCCATCGGCGTCGTGAGGTGGCGGAGACGCTTGTAGGTGCCGGCTGCTTTGAGCGCCGCGAGATCGCTCTGCAGCTTCTCTTCGAACGCCTGATTCATGGCTTGGCGATATCTCCTTTGAAATCGAGGACGATCTTCGCGGCCTCCCCCCGGCTCATCAGGTCGAAGGCGCGGTCGAACTGGGTGTACGGCAGAACGTGCGTGATGATGGCGCGCGGGTCGACGCGGCCGCTCTTGACGAGCGCTTCCATTTGGTACCACGTCTCGAACATGCGCCGCCCATTGATGCCCAAGACGGTGAGGCCCTTGAAGATGATGCGCTCGGCGATGTTGAGCGTCACGTCGTCGGCGGGTATGCCGAGCAGCGCGGCCGTGCCGCCGTTGCGGACGAGCTGCAGGCCGAGATCGAGGGAGGTGGCGTTCCCCGACATCTCGAGGAGCACGTCGACCCCGTCCCCGCGCGTCCGGCCGCGAACCTCGCCCACGAGGTCGGGCTGCGTTGCCAAGAAGGTCGCGTCTGCGCCGAGCTGCGACGCGAGCTCGAGCTTACGGGGGTTGACGTCGATCGCGTAGACGGAAAGCGCCCCCGCCGCGCGAGCCACCGGAATCGCCATCAGCCCGATCGACCCGACGCCGGTAATCGCGACGCTCTTGACGCTGACGCCGGCCGCCATCACCGTGTGGACCGCGTTTCCAAGCGGATCGAAGATCGCGGCCGACTCGTCGGGGATTGCCGGGTCGAGCCGCCAGATGTTGTGCTCGGGCACGACGACGTACTCGGCGAAGGCACCGTCGCGATCGACGCCGATGATCTCGACGTGCTCGCAAAGATGGGCCTGCCCGGTACGGCACATCAAACAGGTGAGGTCGGCGATGTGACCCTCCGCCGAGACTCGCTCGCCGATGCGGACGGCACGAACCGCCTGGCCGACGGCGGCGACGGTTCCCATGAACTCGTGTCCGACGACCAGCGGCGGCTTGACGCGCTGCTGCGCCCAGTTGTCCCAACGGTAAATGTGGTGATCGGTCCCGCACAGACCCGCTTTCTCGACCTCGACCATGACGTCGGTCGGTCCGATTTCCGGAACCGGCACGTCCGTCAAGAGAAAGCCGGGCTGCGAACCCGGCTTGACGAGCGCCTTCATCGACGAAGCCATGGAGGCGCGATATTTCACGCGGACGCGGGGAAACCCCGCAGCTTCCTCCTAGCGTCGACTAGCGCCGATCGTTGGAAAAGACCGCCAGATCTCGAGGCGTGATGAAGATCTCCTCGTCCTTGCTCAGCGCGAGATCGCGGAAGCGCTCCTGCGGCATCTCGACGTGAACCGAAGCGCCCCACTCGGTGATCGCCTCGACCTTCACCACCGGGCCGGCCGCGTTGATATGCTTGGTCTTGGCGCGGAAATGGTTGGCCCCGCCCGGATGGCGCGTGATCTCCAGCGCGTGCGGGCGCACGAAGACCAGATCTCCGGTCGCCTCGCCGTGGATGTGAGCCGTGCCGTTGTCGACGCGGCCGTGGAAGAGATTGACGTTACCGAGGAAATTGTAGACGAACGAGCTCGCGGGATTGTTGTAAACCTCGTCCGGCGTACCGACTTGTTCGATCCGCCCGCGGTTCATCACGGCAACCTGATCGGCCACCTCGAGTGCCTCGTCTTGGTCGTGCGTCACGAAGACGCTGGTGACGCCCACCTCGTCGTGAAGCTGACGCAGCCATCGCCGCAGCTCCAAACGCACCTTCGCGTCGAGCGCTCCAAATGGCTCGTCCAAAAGCAGGACGCTCGGCTCGACGGCGAGCGCGCGCGCGAGTGCGACGCGCTGGCGCTGTCCGCCGGAGAGCTGTGACGGATACCGCTCGGCTTGATTGCGCAGCTGGATCAGATCGAGCAGCTCCCCCACCCGCGCGCGAATCCGTTCTGGGGAGGGCCGCGCGGCCCGCGGCCGCACCCGCAAACCGAAAGCGACGTTCTCGAAGACGGTCATGTGGCGGAAGAGCGCGTAGTGCTGAAAGACGAAGCCGACGCGCCGTTCGCGCACGGTGCGATTACTGAAATCTTCACCGTCGAAATGCACGCTGCCCGAATCGGCGACCTCCAGGCCGGCGATGATTCGCAGCAACGTCGTCTTCCCCGAACCCGATGGCCCGAGGAGCGCGACGAGCTGCCCGCGCGGGATGTCGAGATCGACGTCGTCGAGCGCGACGAAGCTTCCAAACCGCTTGGTGATGCTACGGACGGCGATACTCATGCGGGCTCCTTCATCGACCCTGCGGTACGCCACTCGACCAGGCTCTTGACGACCAGCGTGGCGAGCGCCAGCATCGCCAGGAGCGATGCGACCGCAAACGCCGGTACGAACTGGTAGTCGTTGTAGAGCACTTCGATCTGCAGCGGCATGGTGTTGGTTAGGCCGCGAATATGACCCGAGACGACCGAGACGGCGCCGAACTCGCCCATCGCGCGGGCGTTGCAGAGGATCACACCGTAGACCAGCGCCCATTTTACGTTCGGCAGCGTGACCTTGAAGAAGGTCTGCCAGCCGTTCGCGCCGAGCGTGATCGCGGCTTCTTCTTCGTCATTTCCCTGCACCGCGATCAGCGGCAGCAACTCTCGCGCGACGAACGGGAAGGTTACGAAGATCGTCGCCAAGACGATGCCGGGGACGGCAAAGATAATCTGGATCCCGTGCGAGATCAGCCAAGGCCCGAGCAACCCCTGGGCGCCGAAAAGCAAGACGAACGTCAACCCGGCGACGACCGGGGATATCGAGAACGGCAAGTCGATGAGCGAGATCAAGAAGCTCTTGCCGAAGAACTCGAACTTACCGATCGCCCAGGCCGCGGCGACGCCGAAGACGAGATTGGCGGGGACCGCGATCGCGGCTGCCAGCAGCGTCAGCCGAATCGCCGAAAGATTGTCCGGGTCCGTGAAGCTGTGAAAGAAGGCGGCAATGCCGTGCCCGAACGCAATCGCGAAGACGACCGTCAGCGGTGCCAGCAGAAAGACGCCCAGAAAGACCACCGCGATGCCGATAAGCACGTTTTGCACGATCGGCGACTCGGCGACCGCGGGCGGCGAGGCGGCGGGCATCGCGCTAACCATCGAAGGCCAACGTTCCCGCTACGGGTGCTTCCCGCGCGTCGCTCTCGGTACGGCTTGCCCATCTCTGCAGCGCGTTGATCCCCAGCAACATCGCAAACGACAAGACCAGCATGACGACGGCGATCGAGGTTGCCCCCGCGTAATCGTACTCTTCCAGTTTGGTGACGATGAGCAGCGGCGCGATCTCAGTACGCATCGGCATATTGCCGGCGATGAAGATGACCGAACCGTACTCGCCGACGCCGCGGGCAAAGGCCAGCGCAAAACCGGTAACCGCGGCCGGCAAGATCGCCGGAAAGAGCACGCGGACGAAGGTCTGCCAGCGCCCGGCCCCAAGGCTCGCCGCCGCCTCTTCGAGCTCCCGATCGAGATCTTCCAGGATCGGCTGCACCGTGCGCACGACGAACGGCAGGCCGATGAAGGTCAGGGCGACGACGATTCCGAGCCGCGTAAACGCCACGTGAATGCCGAGCGCAGCCAGCGGTTTTCCGAACCAGCCGGTCGGGGCGTAGATCGTTGTGAGCGCGATGCCGGCGACGGCCGTCGGAAGCGCGAACGGCAGATCGACGAGCGAGTCGAGGATGCGCTTGGCCGGAAAGCGGTAGCGCACCAAAACCCACGCGACCAACGTACCTAAAACGAAGTTGATCGCAGCGCCGATCAGCGACGCGCCGAAGCTGAGGCCGTAGGCAGCCAAGGCGCGCTGCGTGGTCACGATCCGCCAGAAATCGTGCCATCCGACCTTGGAGGCTTCGATGAAGGTCGCCGAGAGCGGAATCAGCACGATGATCGAGAGATAGAATATCGTGAAGCCCAGCGTCAATCCGAAGCCCGGTATGATGCTTCGCCGGCGCGGCGCTGGGAAAAAATGGGGCATGCTTACTGGCTCGGTTGATATATCTGATCGAAGACGCCACCGTCCGCGAAGTAGGTCTGCTGGGCCTTCCTCCAACCGCCGAACGCGTCGATGTTGACCAGCTTCATCGCCGGGAACTGAGCGGCGTACTTCTTGGCGACCGCGGCCAGCCGAGGCCGAAAGTAATGGCGCGCGATGATCTCTTGCCCCTGCGGCGTATAGAGATAGCGCAGATACGCCTCGGCAACCGTGCGCGTGTTCTTCTTCGCGACGACTCCGTCGACGACCGCGACCGGCGGCTCCGCGAGAACGCTCAGCGACGGCCGGATAATTTCGAAGCGTCCGCGCCCGAGCTTGTTGACGGCGAGCAGCGCGTCGTTCTCCCAGGCGATCAAGACGTCGCCGATGCCGCGCTCGACGAAAGTCGTCGTCGAGCCGCGCGCGCCCGAGTCGAGCACCGGGACGTTCTTGTAGAGCTTGGCGACGAAGGCTTGCGCCGAGGCGGCGTTCCCGCCCGGCTGCGCGAGTGCGTAAGCCCACGCCGCGAGGAAGTTCCAGCGCGCTCCGCCCGAGGTCTTCGGGTTGGGGGTAATGACCGAGATGCCGGGCTTGACGAGATCGCCCCAATCGTGAATCTTTTTCGGATTGCCTTGGCGCACTAAGAGCACGATCGTCGAGGTGTACGGGGTGCTGTTGTAGGGAAGCCGCGTCTGCCAGTTCTCGGGAAGCAGCTTCGCTTTATCGGCGATCGCATCGATGTCGTACGCCAACCCGAGCGTCACCACGTCGGCTTGCAGCCCGTCGATGACCGCCCGCGCCTGTTTGCCGGAGCCGCCGTTCGACTGCTGGACGGTCAGGCTTTGGCCGGTCTTCGCCTGCCAATACTTCGCGAACGCCACGTTGTAATCGTCGTAGAGCTCTCGCGTCGGGTCGTAGGATACGTTGAGAATCGTCACCGCCGGTGGAGCGGCGACGGCAGCGAGGCCGCTCCCGAGCACCAACGCCAGCGCCGCGACGGCAACCGCCGCTTTCGATAGCATCTTCATCCGATCGATCTCCCTCTAGAAGTCGTATTCGAGCTGCGCGCGGTTGTATTTAAAGAGCGGCAAGCCGCCGAACTCGGAGGCGCCGACCGTCGAGCCGGGCGGACACGTCGCGCCGGGGCCACCGCAGAACGTGTTCGAAAGCGTCCGGTCGATGTACCGGTAGCGCAACGACAAGCCGTGATAGGGGCCGTGTGCGGGCATGTGGCTGAACCGGTAACGCCCGTCCAGCACCCAGATGTTGGTGTTCTCCGGCGCCAGCGCGTTGCCGTAGTTGTACCACGCGTCGCTCGCGATGAAGACCCACTTGGTGTTGGTCGACGTGAACGTGGCGGCGACTTTCCAGGACGTGCCCGGCGCGCGCCGGTCGGCTTGCCCTTGGGTCGGGCTGGTCGTGAAGAGCGGATCGCTATCGTAGTTGTCGGTGTACGGACTCGCCCAACCACCATAGTAGACGTCCGTCATCCCGTTGGGCTTGGTGAAGCACTGCGCGGCGTTGAGCGGCAGGAAGTAACCCAGCGTCGCGCCTTTGGCCGAGACCTGATTGTTGGCGTTGTTGCAGGTCACGCCGGTAGGCAGGTAGACCGAGTCGGTCTTCCACGGGATCGAGTCGTAGCCGGCCGCGAACGCGATGTTCTTGGTGAAGTTCGCACCGAGCTGCGCACCGAAGACCTGGCTATCGATCTTGCCGATGTACGAGAGGCCCGAGTTGCTCTCGGTGCCGCCCTGCAGCGCGACGTAGGGCTGCAGCTTGTTATCGAAGGTGTATTTGCCGTCGAACCACCAGGCGTTAGCCAGATCTTCGAAGTTGTAGAAATACCCATTGACCGCAAGCCCGCTGCTCGCCGGGGTGTTGTAACCCAGCCGCCCGTACCAGAAGCCGTTGGTGTTGATCCCGGTGCCGCCGGGCACGTAGATGTTCGAGCCCATGCCGTTGTTGCCGGCCGGGAAGCTGGTCAGCAGCGTCTGCGGCGTGAACGCCGAGCTCGTGCGGCCCTCGAACGCCCAGCCGTACGCGCCTTCGGCCGTCCAGCCCGACGGTGAAGTATAACCGAGATCCGCCGCTTGGAACGCCGCCGGCTTCAAGCGCGAATCCGACGGGTTGGCCCACGGCGTCGTGAGGAGAACATTGCCCGCTTTCCCGTTCCAGCCGTACTCGTTATAAGCGACGTAGGCTTCGTAGAACGTGCTCAGCGTAAACGCCGGCAGCGTATCGTCGGGGTTGGTGTTGGGCGGCACTTGCGTCACGCAGACCGCGCCCTTGGCGTGGTTGGCCGCTACGACGCACGGCCCGTTCATCGGGTTGGCGTAAAGATACGTCCCGCCGACGTTCCAGCCGCTGCCCGGGAAGTTCCAGTTCGCGTGCAGCGCGATCGCGCTATTCCACGACGCCTGGTTGACGCCGGCGGTGCTGTACTTGGCACCCGGCGTGAAGTTGAACTGCGCGCCGGGGTTGTTCGACGCGTTCTGACGCGTGAAGTAGTACGACCGCAGATAGCCGCCTAGCGTCAGCGGCTTCGGCGTTGCCGGCGGCGGCGGGGGCGGAGCCGCGGCCGGCGGAGGCGGCGGAGCCGGCGCCTCGGTCGGCGGCGGCGTTGCCGGGATGTACCGCACCACCACCAAACGGCGGTCCGGCACCCACTGGACGTAGGCGCCCATCGACTCCGAGATCACCCGGACCGGAACGACCACGACGCCCTGGTAGATCATCGGCGGCACGTCCAGAGGACGCGACTCGCCGTTGATGATGACTTCCGGTTTGCCGACCGTCACCACCACCGTGGCGCCCGATTTCGAAACCGTCGCGGTCTTGCTCGACGAATCGTACGAGACCGTCGCGCCCATCTGCTCGAACATCGAGCGCAGTGGGATCAGGATCGTGCCGTCGTGGACCAGCGCCGCCAGCACCCGCCCCTGCTTGAGCAGGTCCGGGCGCGTATAGACGTGCTGGTCGTTATAGAGAATCGGAATCTGGCCCGTCGGCGGGCTGCCAAAGTTGGGCGCCGGTGCCGAGCCCGTCTGCGCGATCGGTGTTGCCTTTGTTGCCGCCGATGCAAAAGACGGACTCGCCAGCACGATCGCGCCCACGACGGCGCAAAGGCGTGCGAGTGAGAGTAACAAGGTGGGTTCTCCTTGATTAGGACGAGGGAGCTTGAGACTAGTCTAGCGGGCGCCGATTAAGTTGCTCTTAACAACCGGCGCAATCTCCTCATCCGGATACGCAGACTTGTTGACTAAAGTTCTTTTTTGTAACGACTAGCCGAATCGGCCGGTGATGTAATCCTCGGTCCGCTTATCTTTGGGCTTGGTGAAGATCGTCGCGGTCGAATCGGTCTCGAGCAGCTCGCCCAGCAAGAAGAACGCCGTGTTATCGCTGATGCGCGCGGCCTGCTGCATCGAGTGCGTCACGATGACGACGGTGTACAGCTTTTTGAGGTCCTCGATGAGGTCTTCGATCTTGCCGGTCGCAATCGGATCGAGGGCCGAAGCCGGCTCGTCCATCAGAATCACCTCGGGGTCGACGGCCAGGCATCGCGCGATGCAGAGCCGCTGCTGCTGTCCCCCCGAGAGCGTCAGCGCCGAGCGGTCGAGGCGATCCTTGACCTCGTCCCAGAGCGCCGCGTGGCGGAGGCTGCGTTCGCAAATTTCCATCAACGCGCTGCGCCCGCTTTGGCCGTGGAGGCGCGGTCCGTAGACCACGTTATCGAAGATCGACTTCGGGAACGGATTGGGCCGCTGGAAGACCATTCCGATGCGGTACCGGATCGTCACCGGATCGATCTCCGGCGCGTAGATGTCCTGACGGTCGAGCAGGACGCGCCCTTCGACGCGGGTGCCGGGCGTGAGGTCGTGCATGCGGTTGAGCGCGCGGATAAATGTCGACTTGCCGCATCCCGACGGACCGATCAGCGCCATGACGCGATTTGCCGGCACGCGCAACGACGCGTTCTTGATCGCGCGAAATGCGCCGTAGTAGACGTCGAGCTTCTCGACGGTGAGCTTCGCCTCCGTCGAAACCGGAGCCGGGTCTGTCGTATCCGCGAGCATGATTTCGCCGGACATTTCGTCGCCTGCACCCACGATGCCCGTCAGCGTTTAAGAACCTTAAGGAGCGTCAAGAGACGGGCTCGCGCTTGATGCGCATGATCGGCAGCCGAATCGTAAACGCGGTGCCTCGGCCGAGCATCGACTCGGCGGCGATCGCGCCGCCGTGCGCGTCGACGATTCCCTTGACGATCGCCAAGCCTAAGCCTGCGCCGCCGCTGCCGCGCGTTCGGGATCGGTCGACGACGTAGAAGCGTTCGAAGATGTGGGGGAGGTCGCGGTACGGAATGCCCTCGCCGCTATCGCGGACGCGGAGAACTGCGTCGCTGTCGCGCGCGTCCAACTCGATGCGAATGCGGCCGCCGCCCGACGTGTGGCGCAGCGCGTTGTCGATGAGGTTGACGAAGACTTGCGCCAAGCGGTCGGGATCGGCTTCGACGCGCACCGGGCGCAGCGCCGCGAGCTCGAGCGAGACCCCCTTGTTCGACGCCTGCTGCTCGAACGACGCGACGATCGGCCGCGCGACGTCCTCCAAGTCCACGTCACGCAACGAGAGCGTTAGCTGCCCGGATTCGGCGCGCGCTTGATCGAGCAGCTGCGCGACCAGCGCGTTCAAGCGATCGACCTGCGCGAGCGCTTGCGGCAAAAACATATCGCGCGCCTCTTCTTCGGGAGCCTCGAGCACGGTTTCGAGCATCAACTTAATCGACGAGAGCGGCGTGCGCAACTCGTGCGAGACGTTCGAAAGGAACTCTTTGCGTGCCCGGTCGAGCCGCACGAGCGCGGTCTGATCGTCGGAGAAGATGACCACGCGGGGCGGCCGCTCGTTATCGTCGGCGAGCGGCGAGATCGAGACGCGATAGGTTCGCTGGCCCGGCGCGCCGGTCAGCATGAGCGGCGCCACTGAAGCTTCGCCCAGCAGGGCATCGGCGACGCGGCGCTCGAGCTCGACGTTGGGAATGACTTCGATGATGTGCAGATCGATCGCGCGCGCCGGATCGAAATCGAAGGTCGTTCCGGCGGCCGCGTTTGCAAACTCGACGTGACGCGAGCGATTGACGAGGATCACACCGATCGGAAGCGCGCGCACCAGGCGCGAGAAGGCGC
The DNA here is from genome assembly GCA_049792675.1 of Vulcanimicrobiaceae bacterium. Classification (GTDB taxonomy): domain Bacteria; phylum Vulcanimicrobiota; class Vulcanimicrobiia; order Vulcanimicrobiales; family Vulcanimicrobiaceae; genus Cybelea. Next base: position 13,346 of record JBARBD010000244.1, read on the forward strand.
TTTCGGTCGAGATCGGGGGCGCGGTTGCGGCAGGGGCGGCCGAGGCGGGAGCCGCGGCCGGAGCCGAAGCTGGAGGCGGTGCGGCCGGCCGCGATAGAAAGAATCGCGCAATCGCCAATCCGCCCGCGAGTCCGACGGCCAAGGCGAGGAGCTCCCACGCGGTCGACGTCAAGCTTTGTACATGTAGCCGCGGCTGCGCACCGTCAAGATATGCCGCGGGGCGCGCGAGTCTTCTTCGATCTTCTCGCGCAGCCAGCGAATGTGGACGCTAACCGTCTGCTGCTCGCCCTCGAAATCGTATCCCCAAACCTTGTCGAGCAGCGTCTGGCGCGTCACCACCCGTCCGTGGTTCTCCATCAAGACGCGCAGCAGTCCGAACTCCTTGGGTGCGAGCGAGACGTCTTTACCGCGCACGGTGAGCTGCTGGCGCGAAGGGTCGAGCACGATCTCGCCCAGCGAGATCGCTTCGTCGTGACCGGGGTGAATCGAGTTCTGCCGGCGCAGGCGCGCTTTCACACGCGCCAAGAATTCGTGGAGGGCAAACGGTTTGGTCACGTAGTCGTCGGCGCCCAGCTCCAGGGCGAGCACCTTGTCGATCTCCTGGTCCTTCGCGGTGAGCATGATGATCGGGACCGGGCTGAACTTGCGGATCTCCTTGCACGCTTCGACGCCGTCGAGCAGCGGCAGCATGATGTCGAGCACGATCAGATCGGGCTGCTCGCGTTGCGCCATCGCGACTGCGCTGCGCCCGTCACCGGCGGTCACGACCGAGTACCCGCTTCGCTCCAAGTTGAAGCGCAGGGTCTGGAGGATCGCCGACTCGTCGTCGACGACGAGAATCTTCTTATTGGAGTCCGGACTCTTGGCCAGCGCGACCCGCGCCGGTTTCATCTCCGCCGTTCCGTTCATACGCTTTCACTATCGCGCTGTAATCCAGCGCGCCGTCCCCTTCTGCGGAGCGAGTAGTGTAGAGTTGGTACGCCAAACCCGTCGCCGGCATCGGATAGTCTGCGGCACGCGCCGCGTCCAGTGCCGCCGCGAGATCCTTCCTAAGCAGATCCAGTGCGAAGCCGCCGTCGAACGTACCTGCCAACCACGTCTTCGGCAACCATTCCTGGAGAATATAGTTTGAAGCCGTCGCCGACGCCAAGACGGCTCGCACGGCTTCGATATCGGCACCCGCACGACGCGCGAAGACCAGACCCTCGGCGTTGGCGATCATCACGTTCGCGATGATGATCTGATTAACCAGCTTGACCGTTTCGCCCATACCGACCGATCCGAGGTGGTAGGGGCGCCCCATCGCGCGCAGGACCGGCTCGGCCCGGGTGAAGGCTTCGGGTGATGCACCGACCATGATCGTGAGGGTCGCGTTCCGCGCACGCCCCGGCCCCCCGCTGACCGGCGCGTCGACGAACTCGATGCTCCGCTCGGCGAGGCGCTTGGCGAAGCGCCGCGAGGCGACCGGCGAGATCGTGGACGTATCGATCACCAGCAGACCCGGTGCGGCGCCGGCCGCCACACCGCGCGCTCCGAAGAGAACCTCCTCGACTTGCGGCGCATCGGGGACGCAGATCACGACCGCCTCCGAGGCCGCGGCGACGGCGGCCGGATCGGGCGCCTCGGTGACGCCTGCTTCGTGCAGCCGCTCCAACGCCTCGCGTTTGCGGTGGGCGCTCGCCGTTACCGCGAATCCGGCGTTGCGCAAGGAGCGGGCCATCGGCTCGCCCATGGTGCCGATCCCGATAAACCCGATCCGTGCGATCACGAGCGGCCCTTTGGGCACCTCAAGGCGGCTTTCCCGCCCACGGCGAAGCCGCAATCGCTATGTGTGCAGCCGTCGCTCCCTCAATCCGCCGTCCTACCTTCGACGAGATGAACCTCTCGACCGGAAAGCGCACGCGGTTGCACCGTTTGATGTACGAGCACGGGCCGGCGAATGGGACGTTGATGATGCTCCCGATCGATCAGGGCCTCGAGCACGGGCCGATCGATTTCTTCGATAACCCCGACGCGCTCGATACCTCATGGATCTACCGGCTGGCCGTCGAGGGGAACTTCTCGGGCATCGCGCTCCACATCGGCCTGGCCGAGAAGTACCAGAGGGCGTACGCCGGTCGCGTCCCGCTCTTGCTCAAGGTGAACGGCAAGACGAACATTCCCGCTGACGACGAGGCGTTCAGCCCGCTCACCTCGTCGGTCGAAGACGCGATCCGCCTCGGCGCCGACGCGGTCGGCTACACCCTCTACGTTGGAAGTCCGGCGCAAGAAGTCGACATCGCGCAGTGTAACGAGATTCGCCGCGAGTGCGACCGTTACGGCATGCCGCTCGTCGTCTGGGCCTACCCACGCGGCGCGGCCATCAAAGCCAAGGGGGGCATCGACTCGCTCTACGCGGTGGACTACGCGGCTCGGGTCGCCTGCGAGATCGGCGCCGACGTGATCAAGCTCAACGAACCGATGTGGAAACCCGACGACGCGGCGAAGCTGCCGAAGCCATACAACACGCTCGCCTTCGACGACGTCGAAGGGCTGCGCAAGGTCGTGAAATCGGCCGGACGCTGCCTGGTGCTGGTCTCCGGCGGCAGCAAAATGGGCGACGAGGCGACCGTCCACAAGGCGCACGTCGCGATGGCGGCCGGTTGCGTCGGGCTGATCTTCGGGCGGAATATGTGGCAGCGCAAGTGGGACCAAGCGCTTGCGATGGCTTCGCGCATCCACGAGGTGCTCGGCGCCTACACACAAGAGCAATAATCGCCGCAAACCTCTCTCACATGAGCGAACAGCCGTCGGTCGAAGAGCGCGTCAACGCCGCGCTCGACAAAGTGCGCCCCGCCATCGCCGCCGACGGCGGCGAGGTCTGGCTCATCAAAGTCGAGGGCGCGACCGCCTACGTGCAGATGCTCGGCGCCTGCGGCGGCTGCCCGGCATCCACGCTGACGCTCAAGGGTGCGATCGAAGCCGTCGTGACGTGCGACGTGCCCGAGGTAACCGAGGTCGTCGAGGTTTAGCGGACTCTTAGTGCGCGGTCGCGTGCGAGGTTGCGCACGACCCGCAGTACCAGCTCACCGCGCCGCCGTGTTGTTGTGGTACCATCTGGTCGCGGGCGCCGCGCCGGCCGCAGGCCGCGCACGCATACGTCTGTCCGATCGGAGCGCCGGGTTCGGCGCCTTCGTGACGCTTCGCGATGTAAAAGGCGAGGTAGATCGCGAGGCCCACGACCAGGGGCGCCCACGCGAAGAACGAGTTGAGCGTGCTGCTGGAGAGTTGCGGATTCACGCGGTGCTCTTCTTGAAGTACTCCGCGTTGATCGCGGTAAACTGCTGCCACTTCTCAGGCACGTCCGAGTCGGCAAAGATCGCCTCGACCGGACACGCCGAAACGCAGGCTCCGCAGTCGATGCAGACCTCCGGATCGATGTAGAGCATCTCATCCTCATCCTTGCCGTGAATGCAATCGACCGGACAGACGTCGACGCACGATTTGTCCTTGGTACCGATGCACGGTTCGGTGATGATGTAGGCCATGAGTATCAGCTTCCTCCGCCGGGGAGCACCGCCCTTCAGGCGGCGGGCATGCGCCGAATCAAGTGCACGAGCCAGAGCAGCACGATCGCGCCGATGAGGGCGCAGACCATGCTTGGCAGATTGAAACCGGTGACGCCGGGATGGCCGAAGTGGCCGTAAAGCCAACCGCCGACGACCGCACCGAGGATCCCGACCACGACGTCGGTGACGATGCCGCCGGGTGCTTGGCCGGGCACGATCCAGCGGGCGGCGAGGCCCACGATCAGCCCAAAGACGATCCAGGCAAGTATCCCCACGTACGATCCTCCTCGTTTTGCGCTCGCAGCGCGTACTGCTTGACCGCCGAGCCGAACGGCAGAACAGGAGAGAACGACCCGGTGGCGGAGCTTACAATGTTATGAAGCGCACTCTCATCTGCCTGCTCGCAGCGCTCGCCTTTGCGAGCGGCGCGGCGCCGGCCGCGCAAACCGGCGGTACGGAGATCACGGCCGCGGGAAGCGGCAGCGTCTCGCTCCCTCCCGATCTCGCGATCGTCAACGCCGCCGTCGAAACGAACGCTCCGAGCGCGGAGGAGGCAGTCTCCCAGAACAATGCGATCTACGAACGGATCGTCGCCGCGGCCGGCAAGCTGGGCGTCGCGCGCAGCGACGTGACGCTCTCGTATTATAACGTGAACTACAATCCGAGACCGGCGGTCATGCCTCCGACTCCGACCGGCGAGCGTTACGGCTACACCGTCTCGCGCAGTTTCGCGGTCAAGGTGCGCGAAATCGGCAAAGCCGGACGCGTGAGCGACGCGTTGACGAGCTCGGGCGCGACCGCGATCAACGGCGTGACGTTCGGCCTCGCCGACCAGAGCGCCGCGCGCGCCGAAGCGACGGCCAAAGCGGTCGCCGACGCGCGCAGCAGCGCCGAAGCGCTGGCGCGAGCGACCGCGCTGCACATCGTCGGGATCAAGAGCGTCGACCTGATGGCCGGCGGACAGCTTCCGTCGCCGGTCATGATGCGCGCCGCCGCGATGCCGAATCCACCGACCCAGTTCGACCAATCGAGCGTCTCGGTCACCGTCTCGGTCAGCATCGTCTTTCTGGCCGAACCGTAAGATTCGCCGATGACGAAACCTCCCCAGGGGAAGGCGGTAGAGTAGGCAGTGAACCGCGCCTGTGAAACCTGCGGCGAGCGTCCCGCTGCGATCGCGATTGGAGGCCGCCAACTCTGTCCCGCCTGCGCGCAGAAGCGCACGGTCGCGGGCGCCCTGCCGTTCGTCGGCGCGGCGCTGGCGGCGGCCGGTTTGATCGCCGGCAGCGCGCTGCTCGCGGAGAAGATGCAGGGGCAGGGAAGCGGATCGCCGCTCGACGAGCTGGGCAAGCGCTTTCGCGGCGGGACCCCGACGCTCTCGGCCTACTCGCGCGACCTGACCGAACTCGCGCGCGAGGGTAAGCTCGATCCCGTCATCGGCCGCGACGAAGAGATCGAACGCGTCGTCTCGATTCTCGCGCGGCGCAGCAAGAACAACCCATGTCTGGTCGGCGAACCCGGCGTCGGGAAGACGGCGATCGTCGAAGGCTTAGCGCACCGCATCATCTCAGGAAGTGCGCCGGTCGCCCTGCGCGGAAAGCGCGTGCTGGCGCTCTCGCTCGGGCCGCTGGTCGCCGGCACCAAGTATCGCGGCGAGTTCGAGGGACGCGTCAAGCGGATTCTCGACGAGGTCAAGCGCAGCTCGCGCGACGTGATCCTCTTCATCGACGAGATGCACACGCTGGTGGGCGCCGGCTCCGCCGAAGGCGCCCCGCTCGATCTCAGCTCGATGATCAAGCCGGAGCTCGCGCGCGGCGACCTGCAGTGCATCGGCGCAACGACCTTCGACGAGTATCGCAAGTACATCGAATCGGATGCGGCGCTCGAGCGCCGCTTCCAGCCGGTCATGGTCGAAGAGCCGACGATCGAGCAAACGGTCGAGATCCTTCGCGGCCTGCGCGAACGCTACGCGCGCCATCACCACGTCACGATCGACGAGGAGGCGTTGGAAGCTGCGGCCCAGCTCTCGGCGCGCTATATTGCCGATCGCTTTCTCCCCGATAAAGCAATCGATCTCGTCGACGAAGCCGCGGCTTCGGTCGCGCTCTCCAACAAGGGCGCGGTCGACCATCCGCACGTCACCGCCGAAAACGTCGCCGCCGTCGTCACGCGCTGGACCGGCATTCCGCAGGCCTCGCTCACCGAGTCGCAGGTCGGCCGCCTGCTCGAACTCGAGACGACGCTCTCCAAGCGCGTCATCGGTCAAGAGCGCGCGATCGCCGCCGTCTCCGGCGCGATCCGGCGCGCACGAACCGGATTGCACGACCCGCGCAAGCCGTTGGGTACGTTTCTCTTCCGCGGACCGAGCGGCGTCGGCAAGACCGAGCTTGCCAAAACGCTGGCCGAAGCGCTCTTCGGCAGCGAAGCGGCGCTGGTGCGCATCGATCTTTCAGAGTTCGCCGAGCAGCACGCCGTCTCGCGCTTGCTGGGCGCGCCGCCCGGATACGCCGGCCACGACGAAGCGGGCCAGCTGACCGAGCCGGTGCGCCGCCGTCCCTACTGCGTCGTGCTCTTCGACGAACTCGAGAAGGCGCACCCGGACGTCGCCGCGCTCTTACTGCAGATTCTCGACGACGGTCGCGTCACCGACGCCAAAGGTCGCGTCGTCGATTTTCGCCACACGTTGATCATTCTGACGAGCAATCTCGATGACGACGATTTGGCGCTGGCACTGCGCTCCGAGCTCCTCGATCGCATCGACGAGATCGTTCCCTTCGAACCGCTCGAGCTGCCGCAGATCGAAGCGATCGTCGAGATCCACGTGGAGGCGCTGGCCCAGCGCCTCGGCGCACGCAACGTCGCGCTCCGTCTCTCCGACGAAGCGAAGCTCTACTTGGCGAAGGTCTCGATGGCGGCCGGTAGCGGCGCGCGGTACGTGCAGCGCACCGTCTCGCACTACGTCTCCACGCCGCTCTCGACCGCGCTGCTGCGCGGCGAACTGCGCGACGGCTCGGAAGCCGACGTAACCCTCGACGGCGACGCTCTACGCGTTCGCGCCGCCTGATTTAGCTCAGCTCTCTGACCTAAATCGGGGGAGAGCCTAAGGCAACAGGGCTGGGCCGGCGCCCGTCGGCGGCGAGAGCGCGAGCGCCTGCGGTGCGCTGACGCCGGTCGAGATCGTACTCCACGAGCCGCCGGAATAGGGCGGCGCGTACGTCGTCACCGTGTTGTTCCCATAGTTGGCGACATAGAGGTTCCCTTGCATATCGATCGCCAGCGCGACCGGCTGGCTCTGTCCGCCGACGATCGTCGTCGGCGCGGCCGTGTACGGCGCGGCGTATTCGGTCACCGAGTTTGCGCCTTGGTTGGGCACGAAGAGCGACGACGAGCCGAAGATGCCGATCGTGCCCTGTTCGTTCACGCCGTTGGTGATCGTCGCAACCGGCGTGCTCTGGTCGGAGAAGGGCGGCGTAAACTCGACGACCGAGTTCGGCGTCGAGTTCAGGTTGGCGACGAAGAGATTGCCGCGGCCGTCGAGCGCGAGTGAGTTCGGCGCGTTGAGCCCCTTGGAAATCGTCGTCGGCGTGCCCGTATACGGCGGCGCGTATTCGGTCACGGTATTGGCCGCGGCGTTGACGACAAAGAGGTTGGCGTTGGCATCGAGCGCGAGGCCGACCGGGTCGTTCATCGCGGTGGAGATCGTCGCCGACGGCGAGCCGCCGTAGGGCGGCGCGTACATCGTGACGGTGTTGCTTCCGTTGCCGTTGGCGACGAAGAGATTGCCGCGCCCGTCGAGCGCCAGCGCTTGCGGATGGTTCACGCCGGTCGTGATCGTCGCGGGAGATTGGCTGTAGGGCGGCGCGTAGACGTTGACGCTGCCGGGTTGATTGGCGACGAAAAGGTCTCCCGCTCCGTCGAAGACGAGCGCTTGCGGATTGGAGATGCCGCTTTGTATCGTCGCGAGCGGCGCGCTCTGGCCATTGACGTAGAGCGTCACGCTGGCGGCGTTGGAGTTCGCGACGCCCAGGACCTGCCGGAGGCTTACGCGGGTCGTCCCGTTGCAGACGGCCGCCGCCTGCGCGCACGGGTTGGGCGAACCGAGGTAGCTCGCGCCTGCGCGCAGCAGTGCCGAGCCGGCGTTGCCCGCCGGCACGGTAACGTAGAAGAGGTTTGGCGCTGTCGGCGCCTGCGTGACCGCGAGCGCGAGCGCGCCGCCGGCTTGGGTTAGCGCGAACGTCGCGGTCGCCGAACCGATGATGACGTTCTGATTCGCATCGAGCATCTCGACGAGCAGCGGATGCTTCCCGGCGCCGTAGAGATCGATTCCGCCTTGCGCGTTCGGCGCGCTCATGAAGGATGCGGGAACGACGACCAGCTGATTCGGCACGCCGCCGAGCGTGAGGTTGAGCACGTTGCTCCCGTTCGGCGCAACCGTAAAGGCGATCGCCGCCGCGCCGTTGGGCGAGTTCTGCGCGAGCGCGCCGCTCGAGGCGAACGCGCCGACGGTGCCCGTGTAGATGCCGGCGGGAAGTGTGAGCGCGAGTTGGCACGTCGTTCCACCCGACGACGGTCCGCAGCCGCCGGCGTTCGGTCCGACGGTGACCGTCTGACTGATCGTCGTCGGACCGTTGACGTTGAACGCGAGGATCTGAGAGCCGGGAGTTGCCGGTTGCGTCGTTCCGCCCGCGGGTGCGGCCGGCGTCGGCAACGCAGCCGTCGCCCCGAACAGCTGCGGGGTCGGCGGCGAGAACGGGGTGGGGGTCGGTCTCGCGAGCGGCGAGACCGGCTGACCGGTACCCGGAAGGTAGATG
>JBARBD010000245.1:0-13825 GCA_049792675.1 Vulcanimicrobiaceae bacterium
GCGGCGGCGTCACGGCAGGCGTGCCGCCGGGCCGCGGCCGAGGCGTCGGATTGAGCGTGAACGTTGCGTTGTTCGTCCCCGGCGGCACGTACGGGATGCCGGGCGTCGGCTCGGCCGTCGGCGTCGCGCTCGGGACGGGGCTGCTCTGGGGCGGCGTCGCCTGCGCGACCGTCGCACCGCCGGCAACCGGGGCAGCGCTGGCGACCGGGGCAGCGCCGTCGTCGTCGCGATAATGCTGGGCGCAAGTCTGCGTGTTGAAGAGAAGCAGTGCGACTTGCTGCTGCCGCTGCTGATCGTCTGCCGAAGCTTGCGCCGAGAGCGGAAGCGCGATTGCGAGCGCGACGAGTGTCGCGACCGCGGCTAGACCGCGATGTCTTCGATTGCCGAAGGGCACTGCGTCAGCGCTCTTCCAGCCAAAGCAGAACCGCACCGGCAGTTCCCATGACGATATTTGGTATCCAAGCGGCGACAAACGGATTGATCGCGCCGTTGCGTCCAAAGGCCGAAGCAGCAGACGTCATGAGATAGTAGACGAAGAAAGCGATGATCGCGAGCGCAATCCCGAGCGTTTTTCCACGCTTTCCGAAGCGCAGCGCGAGCGGCAGCGCGATGACGATACCGATGAAGCACGCGAATGGCCACGCCAACTTGTTCGCCAGGTTGATCTGCAAGTTGCCCATCGCCGTTCCGCCGATGCCCTGCGACTGCAGCGCGTTGACCTGCGTGCGCAGCGATTTGCTGCTCATCGTCCAAGGATCGTTGTTGACCTGGCTGACGAACTGCGACGCGGTCTCGCCGAGCGGCAGCCCGATCGTCACGCTCTTGACGCGCTGCTGGTTGGTCAGGAACCCGTCGTAGTTGTACCGGGTGTCGATGACGTCGTGTAGGACGAGGGCCGCCCCTTGCACCGTCGCGCTCTTGGCTTGCAGCGTCTCGTTCCACGGGCCGTACTTGGCCGGCTTGAAGATCTGCACGTCGACCATCGTTTTGTTGTCGGGTGCGACCTGGGTCACGTAAAACGTGTTGCCGGTATCGGGGTCCTTGCGGAAAAACTGCGGCTCGACCGGCAGGGCGTCGGTATGGTAGATGATCTGATAAAACGTGCGCGTCGACAGATCGACCGAGGCCGGCGCGATCCACTCGTTCATCGCGTACGCGATCAGAAACATCGTGGCGCCGAAGAGCAGCGGCGTGCGGGCGATTCGCATGACCGAAATGCCGGCGGTCCGCATCGCCGTCACCTCGTTGTCGCCCATGACGCGCCCCATCGCCAGCAGCCCGGCAAAGAGGCATGCGAACGGGAACGCCATCGGGATCGCCTGCGGGATGCGGAAGATGACGAAACGCAGCACCAAAAAGAACGGGGCGTGCTGGTTGATGATGTAGTCGGCGGCCAGAAAGAAGATGTTCAGCGCCCAAAAGAGCAGAAAGGCGCCGAACGCAAAGAGAAATGGGCTGGCCATTTCGCGCAGCATATAGCTGTCGAGGATCGGCAACGCAAAGAGCGCCGATCGTACGCGAGGAAGCGGCTGTCGGTGCGTCAGCGTCGCCATTGGGTTTCCGCCAAATTCAGTAGCTGCGGTACGCGTTGATCACGCGTACGACGTACGCCCGCGTTTCGGGATACGGGGGCACGCCGTGATACCGATCGACCGCGCCGGGGCCGGCGTTATACGCGGCGACTGCGAGCGTCACGTTGTTGTGATAGCGATGGAGCAGCGAGCGAAGGTAGCCGGTGCCGCACTGAACGTTCTCGGTCGGGTCGAACGGATTGGCGATTCCGCAGGCGCTCGAGGTGCCGGGCATCAGCTGCATCAGCCCCTGCGCGCCGGCAACGCTGACCGCCGACGGGTCGCCCGACGACTCGGCCATGACGACCGCGCGCACCAGCCCGGCCGGGACGCCGTTGGCCTGCGATGCGCCTGTGACCAGGTAGCCGAGCGTCGTGGGATCGAGGGCGTGGGGGGCGTAGGGCAGATACCCCGCACCGCTACATCCGTAGAGCAGGCTCAGGAGCGCGCAGATTCCGAAAAGTCGCCTCATCGCACCTCAAAAATGAACCGTCGAGCGACTCCGCCACGGGCCGCCCGGAATCGTAGCGTCGCCTTTCTTCTCATCCGTCAAGTAGGCCTGGCAGGCAGGCCGCCCGTGGGAGAGCGAGCAAGCCGATGCGGTCGAACATAACTGCGCAACTTTCCGATGGTTTTCCGGCCCGGGCGCCGCTAGAGTCGTATCCATGCTGACAACGAAATCGCACGCAGATCTGGTTCGCGACGCCTGCCGGTACATCGAGGAGCATAGCGACGAAGCCTTGACCCTCGCTGAGCTTGCCGAGCGGGCCTCGATGAGCCGCTTTCACTTCGCCCGCACGTTCAAGGCGGTCGCCGGCCTCACGCCCAGCCAATATCTTGCGAGCGTGCGGCTGCAGGCGCTCAAAGCCGGACTCGGGGCTCACAAGCCGATCGACGCGGCGGCACACGATGCCGGCTACGGGTCGACGAGCCGCGTCTACGAGCAAGCCGCTTCGCGCTTGGGGATGACCCCGGCGCAGTACCGCCGCGCCGGCGAAGGCGTTTCCATCTCGTACGCGACGCTCGATACGCCGGCGGGGCTCATGATGATCGGCGCGACCGATCGCGGTATCTGCTTCGTGCAGTTCGACGAGACCGCAGAGCGGCTGCTGGCGCGCTTGCGACGAGAGTATAGCCGGGCGCGTATCGAACCGATGCGGGAGCCCTCGAACCCGCATTTCCGCGCGTGGGTCGACGCGATCGCGCGCCACTTTGCCGGAAAGGAACCGCAGTTGGAACTGCCGCTCGACGTTCGCGCCACCGCCTTTCAGATGCGCGTCTGGAGGTATCTCCAGACGATCCAGCCGGGCGCCCTTCAGGCGTACGGCGAGGTTGCCTCGGCGATCGGCGATCCCAAGGCGGCACGTGCCGTCGCGCAAGCCTGCGCGCACAATCCGGTCGCGGTATTGATTCCGTGCCATCGCGTCATCCGCGGCACGGGCGAGCTCGGCGGCTACCGCTGGGGCCTCGAACGAAAGCGGGCGCTCATCGATTTCGAGCGCGCCGCCAACGTTGCATCGGAAGCGGCGCGATGACCGCGGCCGGCAGCGGGGAGAACGCATTCGATCTCGTGGTCGTCGGCACCGGAGCTTCCGGAACGGCAGCCGCGACGGCGTGCGCGCGAGCCGGGTGGCGCGTCGCAATCGCCGACAACCGGCCGTTTGGCGGAACCTGCGAGCTGCGCGGGTGCGATCCCAAGAAAGTTCTGGTCGGCGTCGCCGAGCTGGCCGATTGGCTCGATCGCATGCGCGGGCGAGGCATCGCCGGCGAGGCGCGCATCGAGTGGCCCGAACTGATGCGCTTCAAGCGCACTTTCACCGATCCGGTCCCGCGCGAGCGAGAAGCGCTCTTGGAGAATGCCGGGATCGCCACGTTCCATGGAACCGCTCGCTTCGCCGACGGCGAGACGATCGAGGTCGGCGGCGCGCGCCTGCATGCGCGACACGTCGTGCTCGCCGCGGGCGCGCGTCCGGCCGCGCTGCACCTCGAGGGCGAGGAACTCCTGATTACCAGCACCGATTTTCTCGACTTAGATCGCCTGCCGCAACGGATTGCGTTCGTGGGAGGCGGATACATTGCGTTTGAGTTCGCGCACCTCGCCGCGCGGGCCGGCGCGTCGCCGGTCGTCCTCCAGCGCGGGCCGCGCGTTTTGACCGGCTTCGATCCGGGGCTGGTCGATCAGATCGTCCAGGTGAGCGCGGAGATCGGCGTCGACGTGCGCGTCAACGTCGACGTCGCAAAGGTCTCCAAGCGCGCCGGCGCATTCGTCGTCTCCGCGACCGACGGCGCCGAGGATCGTTCGGTCGAAGCCGATCTCGTCGTGCATGCCGCGGGGCGCGTCGCCGATCTCGACGATCTCGACCTCGCGTCGGGAGGGGTCGAGCGCACCCAGCGCGGCGTCAAGGTCAACGAGTTTCTGCAGAGCACGAGCAATCCGTCGGTCTACGCCGTCGGTGACTGCGCCGACAGCGGAACGCTCCCGCTCACGCCGACGGCCTCCGTTGAAGGCGCGATCGCCGCGCGCAACTTGATCGAAGGAAACCGGGCGCGCCTCGACGACAGCGGGCTCGTCAGCATCGTCTATACGATTCCATCGCTCGGCACGACGGGGCTTACCGAAGAGCAGGCCCATGCGCGCGGCTTACGCTATCGCGTGCACGCCGGCGACTCGACGCAGTGGTACTCTTCGCGGCGCGTCGGCGCGCGGCGTTCGGCATATCGGGTGCTCGTCGAGGAGGGGAGCGGCACGATTCTCGGCGCGCACGTTCTGGGTCCGCACACCGAGGAGGTGATCAACGTCTTTGCGCTCGCGATCAAGGCAAAGCTGCCCGCGAGCCTGCTCTCCGAGATGCTCTTCGGTTATCCGACGGCATCGTCGGACTTCGCCTCCTATCTCGCATAGAAGGAAAAACCAGAACCCACCGCCCACGGCGAGAGGCCCAGCCGTAAATCGCGGATAACACCGCTGACCATGCAAACGGACGCCGCGCCGCGCGGCGCGGCGAAGAAGCCGTCCCTCGCCGAGATATTCCTGACCTTCTTGACCATTGGGGCGGTCAGTTTTGGCGGGGGCGTGGTCGCGTATCTGCGCGACTCGCTGGTGCGCAAGAAGGGCTGGTTCGACGACACCGAGTTCTTGGAACTGACCTCGATCAGCAATACGCTGCCGGGCCTCAACGCGACCAACATGGCGATTCTGGCGGGCGACCGCTTGGCTGGGTGGTTCGGTGCGACCCTCGCGCTGCTCGGCATGTGTCTGCCGGCCTTCGCTTTCATGGTTGCCGCCGGCATGATCTATAGCCAGCACGCCGCGCGCCCGCTGGCGACCGCGGCGCTTCGCGGCGTCGCCGCCGCGGCAACCGGCCTGATCGCGGCGACCTGGTTTCAGATCGGCAAGAAGTCGCTGCATGGCTTTTACGACATGCTCTTCGTGCTGGCCGCGATACTCGGCATCACGTACTTCAAGTTGGGCGTACCGGTCGTGCTGCTCGGCGTCGGGGCAGCCGCAATCTTTCACTACCGTCCGCACAGACCGCGCGAGACGTCCGCAGAGGAGCATGAGGAATGGATCAGATCCCTGCACTGATCCGCGTCTTCACCTACCTGTCGTTCCTCACGATCGGCGGCGGTATGGCCGCGTTTCCGGAGATGCGCACGCTAGTCGTCGACGTCCACCACTGGTTGAGCGCCGAACAGTTGATCCACATTTATAGCGTCGGTCAGATGTCGCCCGGGCCGAACATGATGATGGTCGCGCAGATCGGTTTTCTGGTCGCAGGATTTGGCGGGGCGGTTGCGTGCGCGCTCGCGTTCTTCGTGCCGACCGGTCTCCTGACGTTCGGCGTCGGGCGGTTATGGCAGCGGCTGGTGCACTGGCCGTGGCGCGATTCGATTCAGAAGGGCCTGGGCGCCGTCGCGATCGGCTTGGCCCTCGCCGGGTTGATCACGTTCGGAAAGGGTGCGGTCACCGGCGGCGTCACCGCCGTCGTCGCCTTGGCGACGTTCATCGCCGTGGTGCGCACCCAAATCAATCCGGTGCTCTTTATCCTGGGCAGCGCCGTCGTCGGGCTCATTGCGTTACGAGGTCATTAGTCCGATCTAGCGCTGCATCAGGTGCGCGACGTCCTCGAGCGCGGAGAGGTCGATCCGAATGATACCGCGCTGCGGGCGGTCTAAGTCGAGAACGAGACCGAGCGCGAGCGCCAGCATCGCGGCAAAGAGTATCTTGGGAACCCACGCGCGCTGCCCGTGGCGGCCGAACGCAAAGCCCATCATGCCCGCAGCGATCAGCGCGATGAGCACGAGCCCGCCGATGACGATATCGGGAATATGCGCCGCGAGCACGGCGCCCTCTTCGGTGCTGAGATCGATCGTCTCGTTGAGCGACGCGAGCAGAAGCGGCATCGTCGTCGAGCGCGGGTCGCTGCGTGCCGCTTGGATCGCGAGGATCCACATCGCGCGCTGGAGCTGCGACGACTTCACGTCGGCGACCGCACGCTCTTGCGGTTGGGCGTCGGCCCGCGCGAACGCGATTCGGCTCGCAACGTAATCGCGCAGTTCCACGCGTAACGCCGCGGCGGATCTCTCGTCGAGCAGGTAGGAGCGCAGGTAGGTCGTGCCGATCGCGTTGGCTTCGCGGACCAGCGCTTCGCGGCGCGAGTCGTATCGGCCGAGTGCGAGCACGAACGAAAAGCCCAAGAGGAGGCCCAGGAGCGTGAAGGCCGAGCCCTGCACGACGCGGCTCGGCGCGTCGCTGCTTCCGCCGGCGAACGGGCTTCGGCCGAATCTATATCCGACTTCGGCCATCGCGAGCACGAGCAGAAAGACGGCGACCATGAGCGACCACGTCGGAAACGCATTGAGGAAGTTGTTCACGCGCGACGTTTCGCTCGGCGCTCGTGCGCTGCCCTCCTGCCCGGCCGTCCCGGCAAGAGTCGCCTGCTCCGGTCCGAAGAGCCTGCGATGCTGCGTCTAGCGTTGCTCTTTGCGATCGCGCTCGTCGTATACGACGTCGTGGCCGCGTCGATCGCGCGCGCGTTGACGATCTCGTTCGACTCGTTCGTCGTTCTCGCGCTGGTGCTGCTCTTCTTCATGGGGCTCTTGGCCGGGCGCAAGGCGCGTTCGTGGGACGGAATCGTGCCGGTGGCGCTGGCGGCCGCGGTCGAGGCGACCGTCGGTTGGTATCTGGCAGCGCTGATCGGTCCGGGCTACGTCCCGGACTGGACGGTGCGCACCCTGCTCGTGATGGGCGTCGAACGCGCCCTGCTCTCGACCGTCATCGGCGCCGCCGGCGTCTGGGTCGGCATCGCCGTCGCGCGCTCGCGGCGGCTCTTCTAGTCAGACGCCGTGCGCGAGAATCGCGCGTATGCCTAAGAGCGCGAACTGGATGCTGAGCGCGATCTGGAGCACCGAGAGGACGACGCCAAGCATGCTCAGGGGTACGCCGATTGCGCGCATGATCGGCTTGAAGAAGAACATGATCGTCAGATCGAGCAGCAAGACCACCGCGACCAAACCGAGGATTTGCCACAGATAGGTCGGCCCGAGCGTCAGCAGCACGATCATCACCGCAATCCCGTATGGCGTTACGATTCCGGGAAATGCGAGGGGCGTGACGGCCGATTCGAGGCTTGGCGCCGGCGCTGCGTGCGCGTGCGAGGACGGCTCGGCGTAGAGCGCCAGAATCGATTTCATCGCGACGACGAAGAGCAGGATCGCGGCGGTAATCGCGATCGCCCCGACCGAGATGCGCCACTTGGTGAGAAAGACGCTCCCGACGACGGCCGAGGCTAGGAGCGAGATCGTGGCGATGACGATCGCTCGGAGCGCCAGCTTTCGCGAAAAGGCCTCCGTCGCGTCGTGCGTGAGCTGGCCGAAGAGCTTGACGAAATTAATCGGGCCGAGCGTCACGAAGAGGACGATGAAGACCTCGCTCAAGGCAATGGGCGGCAGGTCGGCACGCCCGGTATGGATTTCCATCGGTTGCCCTTCGAGGCGGAGGCCCGATTTCGACTTGCCTTGGGGCTGCTTGAGGCGTATAGTGGAGCGAAGTAGTGCCTAGTGGTGCCTTCCGGAGGACTTTGTGCAGGCGGATCTGCCGCGCTTTGCAGGCTCGGAGCAGCACGCCCTTGACGGAAAGGGGCGGCTCATTGTCCCAGCGCGCTTCCGCGAGAGGCTCGGCCCCGGCTTCGTCCTGACGATCGGCTATCCGGAGGCCTGTCTCGCCCTCTACCCCAGCGCCACGTGGGTCGAGTTCTGCGGCCGCCTCGAGGCGGTGGAGCCGAGGGACGAAGGCTATCGGCGCTACGTCCGCTACCTCTTCGCCCATACGGAGGAAGTGGCGTGCGACAGCCAGGGGCGCGTGGTCGTCCCGGCGCTGCTTCGCGCCTACGCTGGCATCGAGCGGCAGGTGGTCTCGATTGGCCTGCTGACCCGGGTCGAAATCTGGGCGAGGGAGCGGTACGACTTCCAGAGCCCGCCCGAGGGCAGGGTCCCGGCGTTCATGGCGGATTTCGGGCTCTAACGATGCGATGTTGCCATGAATCACGTCTCCGTGCTCTTGCGTCCGGCGCTGGAGTATCTGGCGATCCGTCCGGATGGGATCTATCTCGACGCGACCTTCGGTGCGGGCGGGCACTCGCGCGCGATCTTGGAGCGGCTTGGAACGGGCCGGCTGATCGCGCTCGACGCCGATCCGCACGCCTCCGAGCGGGCGGCGCAGATTACCGATTCGCGCTTCACCTTCGTGCACGCCAACTTTCGGGACCTGATGGGCGTCCTCGATCGCTGCGCCGTTCCAGCGATCGATGGCGCCCTCTTCGATCTTGGAGTCTCGTCGATGCAACTTGACGATCCGCTGCGCGGATTCACCCTTGGCAAGCCGGCGCCGATCGACATGCGCTTGAACCCCTACGCCGGACGCAGCGCCTACGATATCCTGGCGACGGCGAGCGAGTCGGAGCTGGCCGACATCTTCTTCCAGTACGGCGAAGAGCGGGGCGCGCGGCGCATCGCTCGCGCGATCGTCGTGCGCCGCGCGAACGGAACGCTGCCGAACACGACCGACGAGTTTGCGCGTTTGATCGCCGGGTTGGTCCACCGCCCGGGGAGGCGCGAGCGCCTTCACCCCGCGACCCGCGTCTTTCAAGCGCTGCGCATCGCCGTGAACGACGAACTCGGAGCGCTGCGCGGCGGCCTGCACGGTGCGATCGGCCGCCTGCGCGCGGCCGGACGGATCGTCGCGATCAGCTTTCACTCGCTCGAGGATCGCATCGTCAAGCAGACGTTCCGCGCCGACGAGCGTCTCGACGTCCTCACCAAACGCCCGATACTTCCCGACGAGCAAGAGCTCGACGAAAACCGCCGCGCCCGCAGCGCCAAGCTGCGCGCGGCTGAACGGAAGGTTAGCTAAGTGATTCAGCCGATTGTCATCGATCGCCGGGCGCGCATAGCGAATCCCCGAACGGTTCGCGCGGCGACCCAGCGCCGCATGGTGCGCAAGTCGCGGGCGCGGTACGTCGGCGTGGCGCGCGTCTCGGTCGCGCTCTTCGGCGTGCTCGTGCTGCTCATGAGCTACGTCGTCCTCACGTCGAACCTGACCGGTCTGAGCTACGCCGTCGCGAAGGGGCGCGCGCAGCGGGAGGCGCTGCAGGAAGAGACGCTGCGCCTCGACGACCGGATCGCGGCGCTACGTTCGGACGATCGCCTCGCAATTTTGGCGGCGCGCCTGGGCATGCGCGACCCGCAGCGCTTCGCGGTCGTGCGGATCGATCCGCCGCGCGTCGCCGAGAGAGGCTCGCACTTCGCGCTCCTCTCGTCGTTGGCCGGGTTCTTCGCCCCAACGGTTCCTCGCCGGCAGTAGCGGCCGGCCGGGGATGCATCAGCGAACTTTCGCCCGCGTCGCTCCGATGCGCGCCCGCTTCTTCTTTTTCGCGTGCTTTGCGGTCGCGCTCTTCCTGGCGTGGCGTCTCTATGACGTTCAGGCGATCAAGGGAGCTCTCTACGCCAGCGAAGCGCTCGCCCAGCGCTCCGACACCGTCGAGGTCTTCGCGCGACGGGGGAGCATTCTGGATCGAAACGGGAACGTGCTGGTGCGTTCGTTTCCCTCGGAGAGCGTCTACGCCGTGCCGCGCGAGATCGTCGATCCCGATGCGAGCGTAGCGAAGCTCGGGCGGATATTCGGCAAGCTCGACGCTTCCGTCGTCGGTGCCATGCACGACCGGCACCTGTGGTTCGTCTGGATCGCGCGCAAGATCCCGCACAGCGTCGCGGAGCGCGTGCGGACGCTCGGCTTGACGGGCGTCGATCTCAAGGCAGAGGATACGGGACTGCGCGTCGATACGAGCGGGCGGCTCGCCGCGACGCTGCTCGGATTCGTCGGGACCGACGAAAACGGACTCGACGGGATCGAGTACGCCTACGACGACGTGTTGCGCGGCCGGTCCGGGCGCGTCCGCCTCGAGGCCGACGAGTTCGGGCGCCCGATTCCCTTCGGGCTCGAGCGCGTCTTGACGCCCGCGCAGCCTGGCTCGAATCTCGAGCTGACGATCGACCCCTATCTTCAATTCGTTGCCGAGCAGGCGCTCGCGAAGCAGGTTACGGCGTTTCGCGCCCTTGACGGCTCGGCGATCGTGATGGATCCGTGGACTGGCGAGATTCTAGCGATGGCGAATCTTCCGACCTTCGACCCCAACCACTTTTGGAAGTACGGCCAAGACCAGCGCCGCAACCGTGCGGTGATGGACGCCTACGAGCCGGGATCTACCTACAAGTTGATTACCGCTGCCGCCGCGCTCGATTCCGGGAAGGTCACGCTGGCCAGCCGGTTCCCCGCGCACGACACGATCGACGTGGGCGGTCGAACGATTCACAACGCGGAAGATGGCTTCATGGCGGGGACCGGAGGAAGCGAGACGCTCGGGCAGATCATCCAGTATTCGCATAACGTCGGTGCTGCCGAAGTCGGCCTCTCGATCGGCGGGAAGACTTTCTACCAGATGGAGCGCAAGGCGGGATTCGGCACGCCGACCGGCGTCGGACTTCCCGGCGAGAATCCGGGAATCGTACCGCCGCCGGCCCAGTGGAGCGGCTCGTCGCTTGCGACGATGTCGTTCGGGCAGGGCGTGTCGGTGACGCCGCTTGCGATGGCGCGGTATTATTGTGCGATCGCCAACGGCGGTCTGCTGATGCAGCCTCGAATCGTTCGTGCGGTCTACGACCAACAGGGCAAGCTCGTGCAGCGCTATCCGCCCAAGACGATCCGGCGCGTCTTCTCGCAGCGTACCGCGTCGGAACTGCGCGGCTTTCTGCACATGGTCGTGCTGCACGGCACCGGCGATCCGACCGCGCAGATCCCCGGCTACGGGACGGCGGGCAAGACCGGCACCGCTTCGATGGTCGTCGACGGTCTCTACCGGTCGGGCTACTATGCCGCGTCGTTCATCGGGATGGTCCCCTATTCGCACCCGCGCTACGTCGTCTACGTGAAGGTCGAGCGTCCGATCGGTTCGTACTACGGCGCCGTCGTCGCGGCGCCGGCATTCGCTGCGATCGCGCGTGCCGCGATGCTGCACGCCGGCGTCCTGCCGGCCGCGACGAACGATCTCGCACGCAATGGGCGGTGAGCGAGGCGTTGCCTTAGCCGCGCTCCTGGGCCGTTTGACGGATGCGCGGATCTCCGGCGACGCGCAGCAGCTGGTAACCGGCATCGAAATCGATTCGCGAACCGTGCGAACCGGCTCGCTCTTCGTTGCGGTGCGCGGCGCGCAAACCGACGGCCATCGCTACGTGAGGCAGGCCGTCGCCAATGGCGCGCGCGCCGTCATCGTCGAAGATGCGGCCGCGCTGCCGTCCGGCGTAACCGGGGTCTGCGTCGGCGATTCCAAGCGCGCGCTCTCTGCGATCTCGGCGGCGTTCTACGGCGATCCGTCGGGGGCGCTCACGGCGATCGGCGTGACCGGGACGAACGGCAAGACGACCGTCACGCGAATGGTCGCGTCGATCCTGGACGAAGCCGGCATCGCGTGCGGCGTGATCGGGACGGTCGGCGCGGAGTTCGGCTCGCACGTCTGGCCGCTGCAGAACACAACGCCGCTCCCGCCCGAACTGCACGCCCTGCTCGCGCGGATGCGCGACGAAGGCGCGCGAGCGGTCGCGCTCGAGGTTAGCTCGCACGCGCTCGCGCTCGAACGCGTGGAAGACGTGCGCTTTACCGTCGCGGCGCTGACCAACGTAACCCGCGATCATCTCGACTTTCATCAGACGGTCGAAGCCTATGCGGCGGCGAAGCGACGCCTCTTTTCGCTCGCGCCGGCTTGCGTGCTCAACGTCGACGACGCGTACGGCGCTCGCTGGGCGCTCGAGCTCTACCGCGAGGGCCGCGAGGTCGTGTCGTACGGGATTCGCTACGCGGCGATCGTCACGCCGGTAGAGATCGCCGTCGAGCCGCACGGCAGCCGGTTTATCGTCAGCGGCCAGCGTTTCGAGGTGCGCCTTCCCGGACGTTTCAATGTTTGGAATGGGCTTGCCGCGATCGGCGTCGCGCGCGTCTTGGAGATCGACGACGCCGTCAGCGCGCGCGGCCTGGCGGCGCTCGAGCGCGTCTCCGGCCGGATGGAGCGGCTGAGCGGGAACGGCCTGGACGTCGTGATCGATTACGCGCACACACCCGACGCGCTCGAAAGCGCGTTGCGCTCGCTGCGCGAGACCTCGGCTGGAGCCGTTACCGTCGTCTTCGGCTGCGGCGGCGACCGCGACCGGGGCAAGCGCGCCGAGATGGGCTCGATCGCCGCGCGTCTCGCAGACCGCGTCTACGTGACCAGCGACAATCCGCGCTCCGAGGAGCCGCGCGCGATCGCCGACGCGATCGTCGCCGGCGTCGGCTCGCGCGATCACGTCGTCGAACTCGACCGGCGTCTTGCGATCGAACGCGCGATCGCCGAGGCGCGCGCGGGCGACGTCGTGCTCGTCGCCGGCAAAGGCCACGAAGGGTATCAGATCGTCGGCGATCGCGTCCTCCAATTCGACGACGTTGCGATCGCGCGCGCGGCACTCGATCTGCGCGGCGCGCTGCGATGAACCTGCCGCTCGATCTCGCCGTCGCTGCGACCGGCGCGACGCTTCTGGAGCGATCGGCGGCACCGGCGACGCTGCGCATCTCCACCGATACGCGTACGATGCAGCCCGGCGATGCCTTCCTCGCGCTGCACGGCGAGCGCTTCGACGGACACGAGTACCTGGCCGAGGCCGTGCGTTGCGGGGCCGCCCTGCTGATCCTCGACCGTCCCCAAGCGCGCGT
This sequence comes from Vulcanimicrobiaceae bacterium, assembly GCA_049792675.1. Lineage (GTDB taxonomy): Bacteria > Vulcanimicrobiota > Vulcanimicrobiia > Vulcanimicrobiales > Vulcanimicrobiaceae > Cybelea. The sequence continues at coordinate 12,868 of JBARBD010000245.1, forward strand.
GCCCGGCACGCCCGCGATGATCGTCGGGGAGACGCTGCGCGCCTACATGACGCTTGCCGGCGCGGCCCGCAGCCTCTTTCGCGGCCGCGTCGTCGCGATCACCGGAAGCGCCGGGAAGACGACCACCAAGAGTTTCCTCGCGGATCTGCTCGCGGCGCGATATCGCGTGCACGCCGCGCCCGGAAACGAAAACAACGAGATCGGCGTCAGCAAGCTTCTCTTGAGTGCGTCGAACGAGGCGCACGACGCGATCGTCGTCGAGATGGGAGCCCGCCGCTTCGGAGACGTCGCCGAGCTCGTCGCGATCGCCGCGCCCGAGGTCGGGATCCTGACGAATATCGGCGAGGCGCACCTCGAGATCATGGGCTCGCGCGAGCGTCTGGCCGAGACGAAATGGGCGCTCTTCGGACGTGGCGCGCGTGCCGTCCTCAACGCCGGCGATGCGGTCTCGCGCGAACGCGCACGAGGGCTCGCGCTCGCGCCGCACTGGTTCGCCGCGCTCGCGGAAGACGCGCCCGCAAAAGCCGAACCGGGAGAACGCATCACCGCGCTCCTCGGCGAACGGCGCCTGCTCGACGCCGCCGGCGGACGGGCGGTGGAATGCGACGTCGAGGTGCGCCTCCCCGGAGCGCACAACCGCGCGAACTTGGCGGCCGCGCTGGCGGGAGCGCTCGAGCTCGACGTGCCGCTGGACCTCCTCGTTCCCAAAATCCCCGACCTGCGCTTGCCGGCGGGTCGCTACGACGAGATCGCGCTCGCGAACGGCGTTCGTTTGATTTACGACGCCTATAATGCCAACGCGAGCGGCACGATCGCCGCGCTCGACGCGTTCGCGGTCGAATCGGCGCCGAGGCGCATCGCGGTGCTGGCCGGCATGGCCGAGCTCGGCGATGAGTCGCAGGCGCTTCACGAGCGCGTCGGCGCGCACGCCGCGACCCGCGTCGACGTCTTGCTCCTC
>JBARBD010000246.1:0-1539 GCA_049792675.1 Vulcanimicrobiaceae bacterium
CGCGAGCCCCATGCCGCTCGTGCCGCCGATAATCACCACCTTTTTACCTTCGTACCGTTCCATGTGTGTTCTCCTCGCGAGGTTAGGGTTACTTTGCTTATTTTGAACTGTTTGGTACGATAATAGACGCGGTGGCAGTCGTCAAGGACTTTTTGAACTATTTATTTCAAAATTCCGTAAGACTTCATAATCAGCCGAGTCCTTGCATGAGTCGCGCTAGACGGCCGTCAGGCCGCCGTCGACCGGCAGGTCGATACCGGCGACGTAGCTGCTCTGGTCTGAGGCGAGGAACAAAGCTGCGGAAGCGATCTCCTCGGGGCGTGCCAAACGTGCCAGAGGTGTCATCGCAGTGATCTGCTTTCTGGCTTCGGCAGCGCCCTCCTTGGACGGGAACTGCTCGTCGAACATCGGCGTGTCGACCGGACCTGGGCTCAGCACGTTGGTCCTGATCTTCCGATCCTTGAATTCGCTCGTCCACGTGCGGGCGAATGACCTGAGCGCCGCCTTGGTGGCGCTGTAGGTGCTGCGGCCCGGAAAGCCTCTGTTCTTACCGGCGGACGCCACGAGGATGATGGAAGCCCGATCGTTCAAGTAGGGCAGCGCCTTTTGAACGGTGAAATAAGTGCCGCGGGCATTGGTGTTGAAGGTCTTGTCGAAATGCTCAGGCGTCGCAGCGGCGGTCATCGTCTTTTCGACGAAAGCCGCACCCGCAAAAATCACATCAATCTTGCCCCTCTTCGCAACAGTCTCGTAGAGATGGTCAAGGTCATCGAGCCTTGAGATGTCGGTCTTTACGCCGGTGACGTTCTTGCCGATCTCCGCGACGGCCTTGTCGAGCTCGGCCTGGCGGCGACCGGCGATGTAGACATAGGCGCCCTCTTCAACGAACCTCTTGGCGGTCGCGAGGCCAATGCCGCTGCTGCCCCCTGTGATGACGGCGATCTTGTTGTTCAATAATGACATTGTGTTATCAATTCAGCCGCGATCTTGGGCCACTTCAGGACACCGCGCTCAACGGTGCTTGGAGGAGAAGTCGAAGCCAGAGACCTTGACGACGGCCTGCCACGCGGCATCCTGGTTGGCGTGATCGTGAAGGTGCGGATGACGGTGCGCCTCAATTGGGCCTGAGAACTTCCCCTGAGCCGAGGCGAAGAATTGCCCCGAGACGTCGGTTCCAGCGCCTAATTTATGAAACGGCGAATTGCCTCGTTGGCGTTATCCTGAAATGAAGTGTTTTTCAAATCAGTAAAAAATGTGCTCTGGTCCACCATGTCCCCTGATAACTTACCCTCTTTACTGGCATAAAACACGCCGCTCGAATACCCGTCATTCGAAATGGCATCTACAAAGCGTTTTGCACCTACATCCAGTGTATGCACCATTCCGCCCATCAATGGGAATACAATAGGCATCATCACAAACTTCAACATAAACCGCATTGGCGGGGGAAGACTATCTGGGTCGAGAGTTCCTGTTGTGTTCCCTGGGCTCACAACAACAAACTTCAGCTTGGGATATTTTCTGGCCATGGATAACGTC
>JBARBD010000247.1:0-12690 GCA_049792675.1 Vulcanimicrobiaceae bacterium
GGCGTCGGCGGTCCCGGCGGCGTGGGCGGTGTTGGAGGCGCCGGTGGCCCCGGTCGTCCCGGCGGGCCTGGCGGAGCCGGCAATGGCAATCGCCCGGGCGGCGGCGGGAACGGCAACAACGTCGTCAATGGCGGCGGCGGGAATACGATCGTCAACAATCCCGTCTACGGCGGCGGCGGATACTACGGTTGGAATGGCGGCATGGCTTGGGGCCCCGCGCCCTACTACTGGGGTGGCGGCTTCTGGGGCGCGATGGCGATCGGCGTTACGTCGGCTGCGGTTTACGGAGCGGTCGTCGACGAGGGCGTTACGTACAACTCCTACGAGGTCCAGTCGAACACGCCCGGCGCTACTTTCTTGGAGACCTATCAGCTCGTCCAAGTGCAGTGTGGGCCGCCCGGACTCGTCGTCGTCTACGGACCCGAAAACAGCGTCATCTGCGCGAATCCGAATGCCAACGTCGGACAAGGCTCGTATCGGCTCGACACCGTGACGTTATCTCTGATCCCGGCGAACGGCGGCGGAACAACGACACCGGCGACCCCGTAAACTACGGTATGGAAAAAGAAGGGGCCGGTTGAACCGGCCCTTTTCCGTACTACGTACCTTGAACGAGCACTTTCGGCGTTTCCATGTAGTCGACGCCGGCGTGCTGGAGAATCGAACGGCCGCGGCCCGAGAGGATGAAGCTCTCGAACTCGATCGCTTGTTGCGGGTGCGGTGCGCCCGCCAGGCGCGCCAGCGTGTAGCTGATCTGGTCGCTCATCGAAGCCTTGCCCGGAAGCGGCACGAAGTGCAGTCCGCGCGAGACCGCCTCGGTCTTATAGAAGAAGCCGACGTCGATCTCGCCGGTGTCGATCCGCGCGAGCAAGTCTTCTTCGGGAAAGACCTGCGCCGGATTCTGAGGATCGCCGAGAATTCGCTTCATCTCATCGGCGCCGGCTAAGATCGTCATGCCTTCGATCGTGTAGACGCCTTTCGGGTCGAGCCTCGGGTCGGTGCGCCCGATCGTCATCTCCGGCCGCGAGAGGGCGGCGACGATCGGCACCTTTCCGGCCGCGACCTGCGCGAAGACATCGGCGTGCTTGGACTTATCGGACCAGCCAATGCCGAGGCTCGTCGTCGCAAAGGTCGTCGCGTGCGCGACCTTCGTACCCAAGCCGAGCACCAGCTTGGGATCGACGCTAATGAAGACGTCGGGGTTCTTCGACCCGGCCGCGATAAGGTTGGCGAGCAACTTGCTCCCGCCGGGCTGTCCTTGAAAGTCGGTGCCCTGCTGCGCGAGCGCGGCTTTGATCGGCCCTTCCATCGGCGTGATCAGCGAGCCCGCGTAGAGCACCGAGACGACGTTGGATGTCGCTGCGACTGCTCCGGCAGCCGCGAACGACGCGAAGGTTGCGAAACCCAACATCAAGCTGGCCGGCTTTCCTCTCAATCTTGCCATGCGTTCACGCGTTCGACCGCGCGCGAGAGGCTCCTAGAGGCCGCGCGTGGCGTCGCGGCCGTCGAGAAGATCGTCAGCCGGAAATGAATGAAACCGCCCGGTCCCAAGAACGGCGGTCTCATTTGGTTTGGATTGGGTCAACCTAAGATTGTAATTTCCCTCACGGAGGCGCAACTCCTCTTACTCAGGCGTTTAGTGGCCCGGGAGCTTTTCCTTGAGGCGCAGCGCGACGATCGAGCTTAGCGGTCCCGTGATCGTGGTCTGTTCGCCCGCCCGCTGCGTCGTTGCGGGAAGCCGTTCGGTAAATCTAAACCAGTCCGGATCGGGTTCCGTCACCGACGCGTTCAGAAACTCGAACGAGGCCCCTAACGCAACTTGGTGCCAGCCGTCAGTTAGTAAGACGGACGTAATCGCGTCCGCGTCGATGCCCGTGAACTTCATGGCTCTCAGGTTCGCTGCCGGAACTCGACGCCTTTTCCCTTTACGGCCGGATTCTAAAGACCGTGCCTTCGCCCAGTTTGCTTCCGTCGGCGCCGCCTTCAACGGTCGTGCCATATAGCACGCCGTCGAAATAGCTTAGTGCGGCACCCGGGCCAACGCCCGATGGCCTCGGTCTGCAGCTGTGAAGAACACGCTCATCGCCCGATGTCGTGAGCCGGTAGATCGTCCCCTCGCCGTGCGCACCGCCGCCCCCAGTGGTGCCGAAGAGCACGCCGTTGACTGCGATCGGGCGCGCCGCCGGATACGCCCCATCGCTTTGCGGAAAGCCCTTGAAAGCGTAGACCACGTGGAAATCGCCGCCCGGCGTAATCGCAAAGACCGTGCCGCGCTTGTGGAGGCCGGCCGCCTCCGTCGTACCGTAGAGCACGCCGTGCAGCGCAACTAGGCCGATCGGATACTCGCCTTCGCTCGAGCTGAAGCTGTGCACCACTCGTTCGGTTCCGTCGTGTTTGACTTGGAAGACGGTTCCAACGTTGTAAGCGCCGCCGAGCTCGGTGACACCGTAGAAGTTTCCGTTGAAGTCGACCAGCGTGCCGACGGGGTAAGAGCCATCGCTCGGTATTCCTTTGAAGTTGTAGAGCACGTGCTGCGTTCCCGAAAGGCCCATCGTAAAGACCGTTCCGTGGCCGACGGTGCCACCGGTCGTCGTTCCGTAGAGCTTGCGGTTGCTCACGAGCAGGCCGCCGGCCGGGTTCGCGCCATCGGCGCCACCGCTGAACGCGTAAAGAGTGCTCTCCCGGCCCGACGGATCGATCTTGTAGACGATGCCGCAACCGCTCTGATCGCCGAAGCACTTGTGCACGCCGCCCTTCCCGCCGTACATCGTCGTGCCGAAGAGCGATCCGTTGAGCATCGCCAAATCGCCCATCGGGACGAAACCGTCGGGGCGGCCTTGGAAGGCGTAGACCATCTTCTCGTCGCCCGACGGTGTGATCGAGTAAACCGCTCCACACCGGCAGTTTCCCGAGGCGTCACCTCCGCCGGAGGTCGTCCCGTAGAAGCGCCCTTGGAAGTAGAGCAGCTTCGACGCGGGCAGCGCGCCGTCGGGGTAGTTCTTGCCGAAGCTGTAGAGGGCCCGATATCCGGAGTTTGCGAGCGGCTGGGCGGCATCGAGGCCGGACGCCGCCTCGGGAAGCGGCGAGAGGGCGCCGGTCCGCGCGCAGCCGGCGAGCGCGACCACAATGAGAAGAAATGAAAGAGTCCGCACGCCTAAAGGTTCGGCCTGCTCGCCCGCAAGGCATTGCGCCGGAAACCCCGGAAGATTGCGCATTAATTGCTACTTGGACCGAATTTGAGGAGGGGGAAGTTTCTTGAGACGTCTTGCTACAGTTCTAATCGGCGGCTTCGCGCTCGCGTCGCTGTCGATCGCGACGGGTATGGCCAGCCCGCCGAGCCTAACCGGCACGTGGAGCGTTCAGCAGCAGGGTCTGAACGGCGGCTCGACGGCCACGATCACTTTGAAACAGTCGGGTAATAGCTTCGTCGGCACCAACTCGGCCAACGGAACCGGCTTCACCGGTACGTTCGTCAACGACACGCAGATCGACGGAAAATGGCATGGTCCGGGCGGCGCCGGCTGGCTGACGGTCTACGTTACGCCGAACGGCCACAGCTTCAACGGTACGTGGGGCTACAACGGGCGTCCGTCCAACGGCTCGTTCATCGGTCAGAAAGTTCTACCGCCCTCGCCATTGTCGGCGGCTGGAACCTGGAACGTTACCGGTGCCGGTGGTCAAGCCGCGTTCCTTGGTAAGATGACCTGCAAGCAATCCGGTGCTGGCGTCGTTTGTCTCTCCGGCGGCGTGACGCTCAACGGAAAAGTAACGCCGACCGATCCGCGCAAAGTTAGAGCGACGTTTAATATGGGCGGCGCCTCCGGCGTCTTTTCGTTCTGGTTCAACGGCGACAATAACAGCTTTAACGGCGTGTGGTGGAGGAACAGCGAAGGTACGGGACAGCCGACCGGTCGCGTCATCGGTCAGCGCTCGCTGGGAGGCTAAAGCCTCGCGCGTCATCTGACGATAACCGAAATCGGGCGAGCCGCCGGCTCGCCCGATTCTATTTATGGCCTCGTGCTACGATAGGCGATACAAGGAAGGTTAGAGATGCAGACATATGGCGCTTCGCGTTCGACGACCGCGTCGCCCGGACGGATCTGGGGCCTCTGGTGCGATCCAAACAATTGGAGTCAGTGGAACTCGGGGATTAAGGCCGCGCAGATCGCCGGCACGATTGCCGACGGCGCAAAGGGGAAGATGACGACGAACCGCGGCACGGTTCACGACGTCACGTTCTCGAACGTCGTCGAAGGGCGCGGATTCAGCGTGTCGATGGCCGGACCGCCGATGACGACCGTCACGTTCACCTGTGAAGTTACGCCCGAGGGCGCCGGAAGCAAGATCGCGCAAAGCGTTGCGTTCGCCGGGCCGCTCGCCTTTATCTTCGGTCCGATGATGGGGAAGGAGATGGCCAAGCATTTCGTGCCGGTCCTCGACGACCTCGCGCGCGCCGCCGAGTCGTAAAGCGCCGATAGCGCCGCGCCGTGAGCGACATCAACATCCAAATCACGTGGTGGCAGGTCGGGCTGTGGACGCTCGCGATGGGCTTTTGGCCGTTGACGGCGGTAGCTGCGGCGGCCGCATACTGGCTCTGGCGCCAACGCGCCTCACGCATCGCGCGCGTTGTCGCCGTCGTCGCGATCGGCCTCTGGGCGGTCTCGGCCGCGGGGAATATCATCGTCATTGCCGATCGCCAGAAGAATAAAGCGGATTACGAAGCGCAGCTGCGCGCCAGACAGAGCACGCTCGCGCACCCGGCGGTCGTGGCCGGCATCGCGCTGCCGGCTGGGACGGTCGTCACCCGCGGCGATTCGGGACTGCCCGGCGACATCGCCGCGATCGATCTGCCGGCGGCAACCAACGTGCGTGGCGTCCCGGTCGTCGGTCACGCGGGCATCTCCGACGGTGCCCTCGACGGCGAGGTCAAGCTCGAGCGCGACACGATGGTCCAAGGCATCTCCTGCTCGGCGAGCGACGCCGTGCGTTTCGATGCCGGCAAGCTGATCTCGTGCCGGCTCACCAGGCCGAGCCGCGTGCGCGGCGTCCCCTGCGCCGGAACGATCGACATGCAAGTCGGCCTCGTCTGCATTCTGGGCGCCGACTATGCGCGGTTTGGTTACGTTTGGCGCGCGCAGACAAAGCTCACCGACTTCGGCTACATGATCTGGTTTCATATCGGCGCACTCCCACCGAACCTCTACGCCTTCGGCATGCCGCTGCCGCCTGATTCGGAGGTCCAGTTCCAGCACGATCGCATCGCGAGCGTGGATCTGCGCAGCGCTCCGCGCGCCTATCGCGGCTGCAAGTTCGACTTGATTCTCTTTCAAAGCGGCGTGCTGCTCGGCGAGACGTCCGGCGTCTGCAATCTCCCGACCGTGCCGCCGGGGTACGTCAAGCTGCCCGCAAGCACGATTAGCGTGCGCTAGCGCTGCCTGCTAGATATGATCGGTCGCCCAGCAGAACTCGCCGGCTGAAGGCTGCGCGATCGCGTCCAACAGTCGATCGCCGTCGGACCGCAGCGGCGCCATCATCAAGATGGATCGCTTGCGTTTGCGCACCGTCCCGCGCGGCAGCAGCAGATGCGCGTCGGCGGGCGGCAGCCAACCGGTGATGCGCCGCAGGTCGCCGGCCGCAGCGCGCAGCAGCGAGGGAATTAGTTCGGCCGCGCGATCGTCGGCAAATCCGTACTCGTCAACGATGTACGCGTCGCGCTCCGGCGCGCGCGCACCGAAGACGTAGGCGCAGACGCCGCGCCCGCGGCGCACGACCAAGTTCGTCTCGTGCCCGACTGCGTGCTCGGAGCCGTGACGCACGCGCATGCGAATCCAATCCCAGACGGTCGGCGTTCGCGCGAACCCCGCTTCGCGGCGCCGTTCGCACAGTTCGAAGCAATGGCGGATGGCCTTCCAGCCTTGCGCGTCGAGCCGCGAGACCTCGACGCGTTTCGACGGCAGCGCGTCGGCCGCCAGCGTCAGCCCGCGCGAGGAGAGGGCGCTAAAGCCGAGCTCCGTGTAGAACTGCGGGCGAATATCGGAAAACAGGTAGGCTAGCTCGTAGCCCTCGCTGCGGGCGCGGTCGAGCGCCATGCCCAGCATCACGCTGGCGTAACCGCGACCGCGGTACTCGCTTGGGGTGAAGACGGCGCCGATGCCGATCGCGTGGAGACGCCGCGATTGGTGGTAGATCGTTCGCTCGTAGCGCTTGAACGACGCGACCATCGTGGCGCCGTCGTAGAGCCCGAGCGTGCGGTAGTAGCGCCGTCCGTAGCTGCTTCGGGCCGTCTCCAACGTCTGCGCGACGTATTCCTCAAACGAGCGGCGCCCCGCCCAAAGATCCGCCGTGAGCGGCAGAACCTTGCGCGCGTAGAGATCCGGCGAGATTTCGCGCAGACGCATCGGCGTTCTTCAGCGCAGCTCTTCGAGAAACTCAGGCGCCGTAATGCCCTTGGTCGGCGTTCCCGAAGCCGTCACCAGCGCGCTCGTTCGGGCGCGTCGCAGCGCGTAGACGAGCGCGCGGCGTTCGCGCGCGTTGTACCCTTCGCGCGCCTTGGCGCGAAACATGTAGTAGGCGAACTTTGCCGTGCGCGACGCAGCCGCCTCGCCGGCGTTCTCCTTCGGAATCATTCCCAGCCGCTCGCTGAAAAGGAAGGCGTCCGGCGCGTACCAGAGCGGAAAGCCGCCGGGATGAACGTTGGCGACGACGACGTGGTCGAACTCGCGTCCGCGGGCAGCCTCGATGCTGATCAGCTGCACGAACCCGTCGCTGCCGGCTTCGCACGTTTCCAGGTCGCTGAGCGAACGCGCTTCTGCATAGGCGAGCACGTCGCCGATCTCGCTGCCGGGGTTCTGGACCAGAAAAGCGCGCAGGCGATCGAGCAGACGTTCCAGCGCGACCTGTTGCGCGCGCGCCCGCGGCGAGCCCGCAGCGCCTTCGCGCGCTAATCCTTCGCTCCAGACGCGGCGCGCGAACGTCGCGAATGGCTCGGTCTGCATCGCTGCGAGCCAGCCTTCGCGCAAGCGGCGAAGACGTTCGACGCGCGCCGCCGCGTCGGCCGGCAACGCGTCGTCGCGCTCGCCGCGAATCACGTTCCACCCCAAGCGCAGGTCGCGTTTCGGATCCCAGCGGCTCACGCGCGTCGTCGGGGCCGGCTCGTCGTCGAGCGTGAAGAGCGGCCGCTGCGGATCGTCCGGCTCGCCGCAGAGTATGGCCAGCGAGGCGTCCGAAAGCCCGAATGCCGGGTTCGAGAGCGTCCGTAAGAGCCAATCGTGGCGAAACGGATCGTGCACGTTCCAGAGCAGCGCCAGTGCATCGAGCGCGCGCCGGTCGGCAAAGACGTTCGCATCGCCGGCGATGACGGCTGGAATACCGCGGTCGAGCAGCGCCGCCTCGTAGAGCGCCACGTCGCGCACCGAGCGGAATAGCACCGCGATCTCGTTGGGTGGCGCCCCGCGCTCGAGCAGTTCGCTCACGTGTTGCGCGATGAAAGCCGCCTCTTCGCGCATCGTCGCCGCCCGATGAAGCTCGATCGTTCCTCGCGCGACGCCGCGCTCGCCCATCAATCTGCGGACGGCCTGTTCGATCGCCGCCGGCGAGCGATGCTGGCGCTGCAGTTCGATCCGCGACGTCGCGAGGCGGAAGGTCGCCTCGGGGCGCGTCACCTGCAGGGGCGAGATCGCCGCCGACGGATCGCCGCACAGCGTTACGCCCGCCAAGTTTTCGCCGAAAATCGAGGTGAGCAGGCGCAGCTGGCCGTTGGTCATGCTCTCGGCGTCGTCAATGAATGCAAAACGATGGCGGTTGCGCAACCGCCGCGCGAGCACGCTATCGCTGCGCACCAGATCGGCGGCGGCGATCGTCGCATCGCGTCCGGTCACGCGCCCGGTCGCGTTTACGATTTCCACGTACGCCGCGTACACTTTGGCGAGGATCTTCGCGAGATCGACCTCACGCCGGTGCTGGCGCAGGAGTTCCTCCGGCGTTACGTCGAGCGAGTCGTGATAGGTGGCCCTCGTCGCGCTCAGCAGGCTCGGATCGGCGAAGTTGGGCGGCTGGGCGTAGAACTCGGTCGCGCCGGTGAGCGCGCGCGAGAGAAAGAGCGACGGTTCGACGTCGGCATCGCGCAGACGGCGAATCAGTCGAAAGGCCGATTCGAGAAAACGCTGCGGCGAGCGCAATCCGGGGACTTCAGGGTCGAGCTGGTCGCTCGCAAACTCTTCCCACTGCAGTCCGAAGAGCGGTTCGCACGCCTGCGTGAAGAGCAGCTCGGCCTCGACGTCGTCGATCGGCGTCGCGGCGACGCCGTTGCCGCGCAGCAGTTCGACCGCATACGCCGCGAACTCGTGCTGCGACGTGATGACGAGTGGTTCGGCGTCGGGCGCAATGGCGCGCAGCCGGGCGAGGCGCTCGGTTAGCGTGGAGCTTTTCCCGGTGCCCGGCGCGCCGGTGATCGCGACGCAGCCGTCGTACGGAGCCTCGACGGCAACGCGCTGCTCGTCGGTGAGTTGTTGGGCGATCAATGGCCGAAGCGCTGCGGGTCCGTCGGCGGCTTCTGCGCGCACGCGGTCGCATAGGCACAGTACGTGCAGGTCGACGGATCGTCGGTCGGTTCGAAACGCCGGCGCTCGCCGCGCGCCAGCTCCTCGCTCAGCGCGACCATCTGGCCGCGCGCGCGTTCCAGCTCGTCGACGCCGATCGGGCCGCGCACGGAGTCCCGGGGGCTCGGTCCGGCGCGGGGCGAGACATCGAGCACGATCGGACGCACGTCGGCGATCGCGTCCTTGAGCGGAATCAGCACCAGTTTCGTCACGCGGTCGCCGGCCGCGGTTCGCGCCCAGTAGTAGAACGGAAGCTGAAAGTCTCGAAAGCGGCGCACCTTCTCGCGATACTCGCCGGCGCTCGTCGCGATGCTGCCGGTTTTGTAATCGACCACGCCGATCCCGCCCGAGCGTTGATCGCGGTCGAGGCGATCGATGAAACCGACGAAGGCATGGCCGTCGAGATCGAGATTGACCGGAACCTCGCGACCCAGTACTTCGAACGGTTCGCTGCGTTCTTGAGCGATCAGCCAGTCAACGTAGCGATGGGCAGTGCGTTGCGCGCGCCGAACCTGAAGCTCGAACTCGACCGGCGTCTCGAACCCGTCGCGATGCCGCTCGAATGCCCACGTGACGCACTCGCGGATGCGCCGGCGCATCGCGTGCTCGTCGTCGGGCTTCGGGCGCGGAAAATCGCCATGAAAGTCCTCGAGCGCGAGGTGAAAGGCGGTACCGTAAGCCGAGGCCGCCGACCCTGGATCTTCGACCGCCGCGCAAGCGTAGCGGTAGAACCATTTGCGCTTGCACTCGGCGTACGCGTTGAGCGCCGACGCGCTAAAGTGACGTCGCCACGGCGGAACGCTGGCCGCCGCCTCGAGGGGCTGCGCCTCGATCAATGCGATCTCTCCGCGCGGCGGCTCCGTGGCCGGTGCCGGGGAGGGTTCTGGCAGTTCGAACGTCCGAGCGACCGTCTCGGCGATCGCGTCGTCGTGGAGATCTTCGGGGATCGCGCGCACGCGACGCGCGCGATCGGCGAAGCGTAAGACGCTGTCGCGATCGGCGGCCGGGAGCGCGAGGTGCCCGCGATCGATCGCATCGAGGAGAGAACCGGTCCGGGCGGCGAGCGTCGCGTATGCCGCGCCGACGTCGTGCGCGACCCCCGAGCACGACGAGCGGATCATGCGCAGAAGGGGCGCCTGAGCGCCGCTCCGGTGCCACCGGACGGCGTCGCCGACGAAGGAGCGAGTTTGCGCGGAATCGGGCTGCACCGTCTTGTGGAGTTACAGCTTCCACCAGGCGCCCCTGCAGCCAACGTATAACCGCCTTCCGATGCGACGCATCATCATCGGCATCACTGGGGCGAGCGGCAGTCTCTACGGTTACATGGTACTGCAGGCGTTGCGCGCCATCGGCGGCGTCGAAACGCATTTGGTCTTGACGTCCGCGGCGCGCCGCACCATCGAGCTCGAGACCGAGATGACCGCCGATGACTTTGAAGCGCTCGCCAACGTCGTCCATCGCGACGACGATCTCGCCGCCGCGATCTCGAGCGGCTCGTTCCTAACCGATGGGATGCTCGTGATTCCGTGCTCCATGAAGAGCGCGAGCGCGATCGCGTATTCGATCAACTCGAACCTGCTCGCGCGCGCCGCCGACGTCTGCTTAAAGGAGAAGCGCCGCCTGGTGCTCGTCGTGCGCGAATCGCCGCTCCACCTCGGCCACCTCCGCGCGCTTGCTCAGCTTGCCGAGGTCGGCGCCGTGATTCTGCCGCCGATTCCGGCGATGTACGCCAACCCCCAGAGCGTCGACGACATCATCGCTCATACCGTCGGCAAAGCGCTCGATCAGTTCGGGATTCCAAACGAGCTCTTCAAACGCTGGCGTTCCCCGACCTGACCAGGCGGCGCGCGAGCTCGACGTCGCTGACCCGATCCACGTTGACCCCCGTCTCGGGATAGGGTGAGACGAGCGCGCGCACCGGCGCGCCGAGGATGCGCGTGGCACGTGCCTCGGCCTGCGCGATCGCTAAGCGCCCGATCGCGAATCGCGCCAGCATATCCCAACCGAAGAGTGAGGCGAGCTTGAACGGGTCCTTGCGCGCTGCGCCGAGGCGTTCGATGAAGCGTTCGAGCAGCGGGAGCGCGCGCGGCTTCATCGCGACGATCCCGCCCCCGCAGAACGTTCCGTCGCGTAGCCGCGCCCACGTGTGGGGCACGTCGGGGTAAGCCGCGAGGTGCACGCTCTTCTCGACGCATCCATAGACGACGTCGGCCCCGAGCTCCCCGACCCGCCGGACGAAATCGTCGACTGCCGGCGGGGTGAGCACCGGCATATCCGAGGCGACGACCAGCAGATCGGCATCCGGCGCGAAACCGGCAACCCCGTTGCGCAGGCTCTCGGTGATCCGCACGCCGTCGGGGCGCAGCTCGTCGGCGCTCGCCAGATCCGCGCGCCCACGCATGCTCGGCGGCGCGACCACCGCGATCCGCCCGACCGAACGTGAGCCCCGCAGCGCCGCGAGCACGCGCCCGACGAGCGTCACGCCCTCGATCTCAACGAACGCTTTGTTGGGTGCGCCCGGCTGCAGACGCGCGATATCGTCCAGCGGCCCTCCCGCCAACACGACGGCGTCAAGCATCGCTGCCGCGCCACTGCGGTGTCTCTGCAAACGCGCAGGAAAAAACTTCAAACGTCGCGGGCAAAGATAAACGCTCGCGAATCGAGCCGATCTCCTCGGAACGCTCGGTGAGGGTAAAGACGCAGGAGCCGGAGCCGGCCAGCATGGCGTTACTCGCGCCGGCGGCGCGCAGCGCGTCGACCGCGGCGGCGATCTCGGGCGTGTTCGCGGCGATGACGTCGTGAAAGTCGTTCTGCATCAGCGCTTCGACCGTTGAGAACTCGGCGCGCTGCAGCGCTTCGAGCAGCGCCAGGGAGCGGCTCTCGTTGCGCGGGCGCTGCTCACGCTCGATCCGGTCGAGCCGTTCGTACGCGTCGGCGGTCGAGACCGCAACCGGGGGCTTGACGATCAAAACGTGCCAGCGCGGAAGGGCGCCGGCCGGCGTGACTCGCTCGCCGGTCCCCTCGACCAGCGCGCCGGTGCCCGAGAGGAAGAAGGGCACGTCGGAACCGAGGCCGCGAGCGAGGCTCATCCAATCGATCCGCGGGGGCGGGCCGAATGCGCCGGCCATTGCGGCGCGCAGCACCGCCGCGGCGTCGCTCGAGCCTCCCCCAAGGCCGGCTTGCACCGGGATGCTCTTTCGCAGCGTCACGCGCGCCGGCGGGAGCGGCCCGAGGGCGCGCAGCGCCGCCATCGCGAGATTTCCCTCGCCGGCGAGATCGCTGCGGCTGCACGTGAATACGAAGGAAGTGCTCGGTTCGATGGCCAGTTCGTCGGCCAGGTCGAGCGGCACCATCACGCTGCGCACGCCGTGATACCCGTCGGCGCGCCGCGCGAGAACCTCGAGCGTGAGGTTGATCTTCGCCGGAGCCCTCAGGGTCAGCGGTCCGCCCATTGCAAATCTACCGTTTGCCGCATCGCGAGAAGGCGCCTTTGCGCCCCGCGCCGCACCTACAGATGAAAGCGATGGGTTCGAGTTACGACGCGCAACGCAACGAGTTCTGCGCATACGTCCTGCACGAATCGGAGACGCCGTACGGGCTTCTGCTGGGCAACTATAAGGCGTTCGCTCAGTCGACCGCAAAGGGCGGCGTGCGCGGCCTGTGGGATGCCGATACCGATCAGATCATCTTCGGCACGCACCACGTTGCTTATCGCCTGCGGGGCGACAGCCCGTCGCAAACCTTTTTCCCGCACCAGATCGAACGCGATCTCACCTTCCTGCCCTACGCGCAGATCTCGGAGTTCACCCTCGAGCACCGCATCCACGTCACCGAAGCGTTCTACGTTCCGCACGGGCCGGCGTTCGATCGCGCCGTCTCGTTCGTTGTGGACGTCACGCTCTACAACCCAGGCGCCACCGCCGTCGAAGTCGCGGTCTTCCCATGGGCGATGCTCGTCGGCCAGCGCTTCTACGGCGACCCCGAGCACGAAGTCCGGGCTTGGCACGACGGGCGCTTCATCTGCTCGAAGAATCTGGAAACGGGCGGCGAGCGCTGGTGGGGCGGCTCGCGGCCGCCGGTCGCCGTCGAGCTC
>JBARBD010000248.1:0-1769 GCA_049792675.1 Vulcanimicrobiaceae bacterium
GATCCCTTAATCGGTCCAGCAGAGACAAGCTGCGACGGCACCGGGATGGAGCTTAAGCCGCCCGTGGCCGGGTCATAGGCCCAAGCCGCCGGCGTGGCGATGTGCAGCACAATGATGACGTGGCTGCCGGACTGATCGACGGTGAGGGTATTGGTTGCCGGTGCAGCCGCCTTCGAGGACCACCCGTTTCCCGTCGTGCCGGCTATCGCCGTCGCGGTGCTCACGAAAAGTGCCGCGCATATCGCAGCGGCGGAGAATCTTGGCATGTGGTCGCTCCTATGGGTTCCGAGTAATTAGCGGGTCGGCTCTTCGGTGACGCAAGGCGCCGCCCCCTCGCTGGTTCCGCCAAAGCAACCCGCCGTCTCTTAACCGTTCCCTTTGCGGGGCGGATTGGCGATTACGGTGGCTGCGGGCTTTCCTGGTCCCGAAATGGCGCCCCCGTTTCCGGCGGGCGCCCCGAGACTAGATCGCAACTCGTCTTCGATGAGCTTGCCGAGCACTTGCATCGACTGACGCCCTCTGACGGGTCACACTATCAGCCATATTTGGCATATTAATCCGAAAATTATGCTATAATAGTCCAGAAATGGACCTTAGCCTCTACAGCCCCGGGGAAATCGCGCAGCGGGTGGGCCGGCAAGCGGCTGATCTTCGGCTGGCGCTCGGCCGGCGTCAGGCCGATGTCGCCACCGCATCCGGCGTCAGCCTTCAGACGCTGCGCCGCTTCGAGAAGGGTGAGAGCGTCGGCTTCGACGCGGTCGTGAAAATTGCGCTCGCGCTGGGTGCCGAGCGCGACTTCGCTTCCCTCTTTCCCGCTCGCGACGTGCGCACGTTCGATCAGATCCTGCGAGAGAGCGCGCGCGGCGCTCGCCGTCGCAAGCGTGCGCCGCGAGCACGCCGATGAAAAGTGCGAGCACGGCTTTCAGCAGCCGGTGCCGAAGCGAGCCGGTGTGAGCTACATCGCCGAATTCAAAGAGGTCACGTTATCGGGAGAGCGCGTGTCGCTCGACGGGAACAGCTTTAAGAACTGCCTGTTTCGCAATTGCGAGATCGTCTACGCCGCTCGCGGACGGGTGGGGCTCGACAGCTGCACCTTTGAAAACTGCAGCTACACGTTAGACGGGCCTGCGCAAGACACGCTCCTGTATCTCACCGCGCTCTATAAGATCGACCCCCGCGCGCTCGAAACGACCTTCGAGAACATTCGTTCCGGCGGTCAGCCGGTCAGGATGCCCCCGGGAACGTAATCGCTTAGCCCGAGCCGCTCGGCCGCGGCGTCGGCTTGCGAAGCGCCCCGCGAATGAAGTCGATCGCTTCGATGATTGCGAGCGCGAACTTGGCCAGCGCCGGAATCACGCGCGGACGAAGCAGTCGCGGGTCGAAGGCGGCCATGTAGCGATCGTTCTCCTCGATGCAGGCGCGCACGAACGCGGCCGGCGTCAAGTCCTTGAGGATGTCGCCGAAGAGGTCGAGCGTCGCGATCTCGCTATTGGAGGCGCCGCTGTCTGCCATCTTCGTTCCGTTATTGACCCGGCGAATGATCGCGAGGGCGTAGTTGCGCAGCGCCGGGATCGCCTGCATGACTGGATTGCGCAAGCCGCGTCGGTAACGATCCCAGGCAACCCAGTTGACGAAGAAGACGATGTGCCGCGACTCCTCGACCAGCAGCCTGGTGTAGAGTGAGGTGAGCGATTCGGGAAAGAGGCGCCCTTCGCAGGCTAGGCGGAAGATGCCGAAGCCCGCAAATGAGTCGACGCACTCGTTGTAGC
>JBARBD010000249.1:0-17155 GCA_049792675.1 Vulcanimicrobiaceae bacterium
CGACGTCGTTGTTCGCGCTGTAGAACGAGTTCTGCAGATAGGAGCTGTCGTAGAGCAGTTGGATGTCGTCCCGTCCCGCGTCGTGGTGATGCGGGATGCCGATGTGGACGTTCGCAACGACGTCGCGGGAAGCGATCTGAGCGAAGTTCATCCAGTTGAACGGACCGAGGAAGTAGCCGCCCTGCACGTACTGCGGGCTCTGCGCGGTGGTCAGCGGCGCGAGCGGCGCGCCGAGCCACGAATCGTAGCTCGCGCCGTTATCTTGGTCGACGTAACGCATGCCCTGGTTATAGCCGGCGATGCCGATGTAATACGAAAAGAGCCGGTCTGGCGTTGCGCCGCCGACTTCGATCGCCGCCCGATGGTAAAACGTCGGCGTCCCTACGCCGAGCGAACCGTCGGCCGTGCCGGGGAACGTACCGGTCCGAATGACTTGATTGATGAAGCCGGAGAGACCCTGACCTTCTGAGTTCGCCGGATTCGCGCCGGTATAGACTTGGACTTCGGCGTTGCCCAGCGACGACGCGGCGCCGGACGGATAGTTATCGAACGACCGGTTAACCGGTACGCCGTCGAACTCGTATCCGACCTGGTCGAAGTCGCCGCCGCGAATGTGGACCGTATTGAAGTAGCCGGTCTGGTTGGGGACGACGTAGGCACCGGGAACGCTCGCGATCGCCGAGTACGCGGAGTTGATGTTTCCGCCGCCGCCGAGCGCCGCGGTCGCGCGCTGCGTCGCAGCGTTGATCGAGTAGACGTCGGCGGTGGTGCCGGATTTGACGAGCGACCCGGCTGCGAGCGCGTTGACGTGCGCGATCGTCTTGAGCGATTTCAACGCTCGTATGGTGACGGTTTGGACGGTGTCGGCCAAGACGATCTGGCCGGGCGCGCTGACCGGCTGATAGCCGCTCTTCGTGACGCTTACCGTGTACGTGTCGGGCCCGAGCGTGAGGAAACTGAAGTGTCCGCTGGCGTCGGTCGTCGCCGCCGCCGTTTGGGACGGACTGACCGCGGTAACTTCCGCTCCCGCAATGGGAGCTCCGGTATCGGAGTCGACGACGACTCCCGTTAATCCGCCCGTCACGCCGGCCAGCGCCCATGTTTCCTGGCTGACGAATCCGACGAGCAGCAATAGCGCAACACCAACCTGACGGAGCGATCTCCTGATCATGCGGACCTCCTTCAGTTGTCAACGGCTCCGGGAATTGGAGGCCTAGTTCGAAGCTGGCTATGAGCTTCCTTGAGGGTCCCTTAAGACTGTTTGAAGCCGCTCGCGGACGGCGGGCGGAATGGCATCGCGGGCGGCGCTCTCGGCCGGCGCTTCGCGCGCGTCGCTGACCCTCGCGATCGCGGCGATCGATTGCGTCAGGGCGTCGAGATCGTAGCCGCCCTCGAGCACGTAGGCGACGGCTCCGTTGCAGTACGCCTCGGCGACGCGGCGGATCGCCGCCGCGACCGGCGACGCGGCTTCGACGCCGACGCCGAGGTCGCCGACGGCGTCGCCCGCGACGTAATCGAATCCGGCGCTGACGAGCAGCAGGTCCGGGCGCGTCGCGCGCGCCACGGCCGGCAAGAGCGCCTCCCAGAGAGCGACGAAAGCCTCGGTCGAGACGCCGCTGGCCGGAAGGGGAACATTCACGACGACGTCGGCGCCGCGACGGTAACTCTGCGCCCCGGTACCGGGATAGGCAGGATAGGCGTGAGTCGAGACGTAGGAGAGCCCCTCGCCCGCAACGGCTTCGGTACCGTTCCCATGATGATAGTCGAAATCCGCGACGAGCACGCGTCCGCCGGTCGCCGCTTGAAAGGCGCGTGCAGCGATCGCGACGTTGTTGAAGAGACAGAAGCCCATGCCGCGGGCGGGCTCGGCGTGGTGGCCGGGCGGGCGAACGAGGGCAAAGACCGGCTTGCCGGAGGTTACGCTCGCCTCGACGGCTGCGATCGCCCCGCCGGCCGCGCGCCGCGCGACCCGGTACGAGCCGGCGCCGACGATCGTATCCCCGGTCGAGAGCTCGGCGGGCTGCGCGAGGGCGGCCGTTTCACGCACGACCAGCTCGAGGTACCGTCGCGTGTGGACGCGTTCGATCTCCGCGTCGGTCGCGTCGCGCGCCGCGACGATCTCACCGAGCAGGTTGCGCGCGAGCAGCCGCGCCGCTACCGTTTCAACGCGCTCCGGCCGCTCCGGGTGGGGGACGCCGCGGAGGTGATCGCCGTAGAGCGCGTCGGTTACGAACTTCAGCCGGAGTGCTTCGCCGTCCGGCAGGGATCCGCGGCCGCCTTACTGACCGTCGCGTAATCCTTGGTGCCCTTCTTCATCATCGGCAAGAGCCGTTTGTAAGCGGCAACCGCCTTGGTGCATTCGTTCGCGCTCTGATACGACTTCGCGGCCATGTAGAGCAGCTGCGGATTCTGGTCGAGGTATCCCTTGGCTGCGCGGTCGAGCGCGTCGAAGATTTGGGCCGCCTCTTTGTAGTTCTTCAGTTCGAAGTCGGCGCCCGCAACGCACCCGAGCGTCGCCGGCGAGCGTTGGATCTCGAAGCTCTTGCCGCATGCGTCGCGCGCTCCGGAGTAATCGTGGAGGCGCGAGTAGGCCTGGCCCAAGAGCGCGAAGCCCTGAGCGTCGGGCTGCAACTGCGTATAGTGCTTCAGATACGAGATGCTGTCGTTGAGCCGGCCGGTTTGCATCGCGACCTCACCCAGCCCGAGCAGCGCGCCCGCGCTATTTGGATCGAGCGCGAGTGCGGCCTGCCATTGAACCGCGGCTTTGTCGTACTGCCGCGCCGAGGCGAGATAATCGCCGTAGGCGACCAACCCGGCGGGGACCTTCGGGAACTGGGTGACGATCTGCTGGAAGATCGCTTGCGCCTGCGAGTCCTTCTTCTCTTGGGCGAAGTAACCGGCTTTGCGCGTCATGATCGCGACCTTCTCGCCGTCGGTCGGGGCTACGACGACGGCATCGTCGTAGGCCTGGATCGCGTGCTCGTCGTCGTGCTGGCGGGCGTAGAGGTCGGCCTTGAAGACGAGCGCCTGAATGTTGCGCGGATCGACCGCCAGCGCGCGCTGGATCGTCGTGAGCGCCATGGGAATGTTATCCTGCTGCGCGTAGGTCGTCGAGATCTGAAAGAGTGGCCCCGTATCCTTGGGATTGATCGCGTAGGCCGCCTCGAACTGGGCGCGTGCGTCGTCGAAATGCTGCTCGGCGGCGTAGACGCTGCCCAGCGTCATGAGCGCGCCGGCGTCGCCTTTGTTGAACGTGACCGCCCGCTTGGCGATGCGCTCGGCGTCGGAGAACCGATTCGTTCGAATGTAGACGTCGGCGAGCTGGGCCAGGACGCCGAGGTTGGTCGGATCGAGGTTCGACGCTTGCTCGAGATCAGACGTCGCGACCGGCAAGTTGCCGAGCTGTTCGGCTGCAAACCCGTCGTAGTAGTAGACCTGCGCCGTCTTGTCGCCCATCTGCAGCAAGTGCTGCGTAAGCTGGAGGGCGATGTCGGGACGATTAACCTGCAAATACTCCGATGCCAGCTGGGCCATCGCCAATTGGTCGCTGGGATTCGCTTTGAGCTTCGCCTCCAAGCGTGGAATCGCGACGCTGGGGGGCTCGGGGCTTGCCGTCGGCAATGCGGAGGGCGACGGCGACGGGCTCGGTGGCGCAGACTTTCCGCCAAAGATGCCGGCTTGGGCGGTCGGCGTCGCCGCCGCAACGGCAGCGGCGAAGGCCACGAGGAGCAGCGCGATGAGAGCGAATCGTTTCAAGTGAGATTTCCTTTGGCGTGTTCAATCATTTTGGTCAACTCCGGCACGATGCGGAAGGCGTCACCGACGACGAGCAGGTCGGAGAATTCGGCGATCGGCGCGGCGCCGTCCTTATTGATCGCGACGATCGTTCCGGAGGAACGCATGCCGACTTTGTGCTGGATCGCACCGGAGATGCCGACCGCGATATACAGGTTCGGGGTTACGGTCTTTCCGGTCTGCCCGATTTGAAGGTTGTACGGCACCCAGCCGGCATCGGCCGCCGCGCGAGAGGCCCCGACCGCTCCACCGAGCGCTCGTGCCAGGGGCTTCAACAGCGTCTCGAACGGCTCCGGGCCGCCGAGCCCACGCCCGCCTGCAACGACGACCGGAGCCTCCTCGAGCGCGAGCTCGCCGGTGCCCTCCTCGACGTCGCTTTCGATGACCGCGTCGTAGGTGCGCCCGGCCGGCTTCCCGAGCGGCTCGACGTTTGCGCCCGCGCCGCCCGGCGCCGCTGCAAACGCGTTGGGCCGAATCGTCGCGATCCCATACTCGCCGGGGCGCAGCGCACAGGTCGTGATGAGCGCGCCGCCGAGCTTGGGACAGACGCAGGCGACCATGCCGTCCTCGATCTTGAGGTCGACTACGTCGGCAACGAGGCCCGCGCCCAGACGTACCATCAACCGCCCGGCGACGTCGCGGCCGGAGAGGGTGTTGGGTATCAAAATCAGCGACGGACCGGCAATCTTGGCCGCAGCCTCGAGATAGTCGACTGCCGGATCGACCAAGAACCCGTCGGCGTCGCCGTCCTCGTTGGCAAGGACGACGTCGAGGGGATAGCTCTTGAGCTGCTCGGCGAGTTGGCCGGCGCCCGCGCCGAGCACCACGGCGTACGCCCGGCCCCCGAGCGCATCGGCGATGCGCCGCGCCTCGGTCGCGAGTTCGAACGTGACCTTGCGCGTTTGCCCGCGACGGTGCTCGACGTAAGCGATGACGTTTTTCACGCTATACGAACTTCTTTTCTTGGAGGAACTCGAAGATGGCCTGCGCTCCGGCCGGCCCGTCGCTCGCCTCGATGGTTCGGCCTTTACCGCGCGGGGGCGGCGGCGCGAAGCTCATGAGCTCGGTCTTCGACCCGCTCGTACCGACCGGCAGCTCCAGCGACAGATCCGCCAGCGAAAGCGTCGAGATCGTCTTTTTCTTGGCGCCCATGATGCCTTTCAGCGAAGCGTAGCGCGGCTCGCCGAACGTCAGCGCGGTCGTCAGGAGGGCCGGCAACGGACCGCGGACGGTCTGGTAGCCGACGTCGGTCTCGCGCTCGACGGCGAGCCGGCCGTCGACGATCTCAGCTTTGCGCGCGTTCGTGATGCACGGCAGACCGAGATGCTCGGCCAGCGCTCCGGGCACGGCGCCGGTGCTGCTATCGTCGGTCAGGCCGCCGACGACGAGTAGGTCGAAGCCGGTCTTGCGCAGCGCGGCTGCCATCGCGTACGCGGTCGTCCACACGTCGCTCCCTTCGAGCCCCGCATCGCTCAGCAAAACGGCCTCGTCGGCGCCCATCGCTAGACCCCGGCGCAACGACTCCTTCAGCGCCTCGGGGGCCATGGTAAAGATGGTGACGCTCGTGTCGCCGCCGATGCGCTCCTTCAGTTGAAGAGCCGCCTCGAGCGCGTACTCGTCGTATGGATTGAGCACCGTCTCGACGCCGGTTCGCACGAGTCGCTTGGTCTGCGGATCGATACGCTTCTCGGCGTTCGGGTCCGGAACGAGCTTAACCGTCACCACGATCTTCACGTGGTATATCGACCTCCATCTGAAGCGGGAAGGAAGGGAGAACTTTGGGATTTTGGTCGCCAATCGCCGGCAGACCTGCCGGCGCGCTGCAGGGCCGGGGATTCCCGCTGCGAACCGGCCCCCAAATGTACCGACTGGGCGCAGTCCTGATTCTTCTCATGCTGCTCGCGCCAGGCGTCGCACGCGCCGATGCGTTCGTTGCGCAGCCCCCGTACGCGACCGAGCAGCACCCCGCTACGCTCGAGCTCGATGCGACGCGCGCCGCCGACGGCATCATGCAGGTGCGCGAACGCATCCCGGCCGCTCCAGGCGCCTTTACGGTCGTGTATCCGAAGTGGATTCCCGGCGAGCACGGCCCGACCGGTCCGCTCAACGATCTCGCCGCGCTGCGCATCTCCGCCGGCGGAGTGCCGCTCGATTGGCGTCGCGATCCCGTCGATCTCTACGCGTTTCACGTCAACGTTCCGGCCGGCACGCAAGCACTCGACCTTGAGTTCGATGTGCTGATGAATGCTCCCGGCGACGTCATGTCGTCGCACTCGCTGGCGATCGTCAATTGGAACCGTGCGCTCCTCTATCAAGACGGGATCGACTCCCATCGGTATTTCGTCAAGCCGTCCATCGTGCTTCCCGAGGGATGGGAGTACGCGACCGCGCTGCGCGGCGCCGCGCGTACCGGCAACCGCGTCGACTTCGCCGTCACGCCGCTCGATATGCTGGTGGATTCGCCGCTCGACCTGGGGCGGTACGTCAAGAAATGGGACCTCTGGCAAGAGGGTTCGTCGTTCGTCCAGCTCGATGGGTTCGCAGATTACCCACAGGATCTCGACATCCCGGCGGCGTTGCTAAAAGCGTACGAGCGGGTACCGGCCGAGGCTTTTGCGATGTACGGTTCGCGCCATTTCGCCGATTACCACGCGCTTCTCACGCTCAGCGACGAGGTCGGCTCCCAGGGCATCGAGCATCATCAGTCGAGCGACGACCGCGCGGCCGGCGACTTCCTCACCGATCCGCAACAGTCGCTCAGCGAAGGCGATCTGATCACGCACGAGCTCTCGCATTCGTGGAACGGAAAGTACCGCCGTCCGGCGGATCTGACGACGCCAAACTTCCAAGTGCCGCAGCGCACCGACCTATTATGGGTCTACGAGGGGATGAACCAATATCTCGGAGACCTGCTTACCTTTCGCGCCGGCATCCGGGATCCGAAACTCTTCCCCGAATACGTCGCCGACGTCTACGCGCAGATGGATTACGAGACCGGCCGTGCCACGACCCCGCTGATCGACTTGACGACCGGCGCGCCGTATTTCTACGTAGCACGCGGATCGTATCCGCAGATCCGCCGCGGCGCGGGTGATTTCTACACGGAGGGCGAGCTGCTCTGGCTCGACGTCGATACGATCATCCGCGAGCGTTCGCACGGAACACGTTCGCTCGATACCTTTCTCCATCGTTTCACCGAACCCGCGCTCACCGGACCGATCGTCTCGACCTACACGCGCGAGCAGGTCGAAGCGATGCTCAACGAGGTCGAGCCGTACGACTGGCACGCCTTCTTCGAGAAGTACGTCTACCACCCGGTCGCGCATCCGCCGAGCGACGAACTCGAGCGCGCGGGCTGGCGTCTCGTCTACTCCGACCGTCCGAACACGTTCATTTCGGCCGAGGAATCCGACAATCACGGCGTCACCGACTGGTACGGATTTGGAGCGAACCTCGATAAGGACGGCGTGGTGAGCGACGTGCGCGAAAACTCACCCGCTTGGAAGGCGGGGCTTGCACCCGGCATGCACGTGCTGGCCGTCAACGGCCAGCAGTTTACCGCCGACGTGCTCGAATATGCGCTCAAACGGGCCGAACACGGCAGTGCGCCGATCTCGCTGATCACCACCCAGACGGGCTGGTATCAGACGCTCTCGCTCGACTATCACGACGGAATTCGCTACCCGCACCTCGAGCGAATCCCAGGAACCACCGACATGCTCTCGGCGATTGCCGCTTCGGCGGCCAAGTAGAGCGCAACCGAACGTCGAAGCGCCGCCTACCGGCGCTCGCGAGAGCCCGGTAGACAGGAGGTACGAGTGAGCTCGTACTCGAGACCCATCCTCATAGCAGCCGCGCTCGCGGCGCTCTACCCCGTCGCCGCCGCATCGGCTTCCGCTCCGATCATCGTTACGGTCGAAACCGCTAAGTGGCAGTCGGGAACCGGCGCCTTCAAAGGCACGGAGTTCGCGGCCGTCGTCGGCAATCACGAAAAGCCGGGCGAATATTATTCTTACCTATTAAAAATGCCCGATGGCTTCCACGTGCCGCCCCACTATCACGGTAAGACCGAGAACGTCAACGTTATTAGCGGCACGCTGATGGTCGGCATCGGCGACACGTTCGATACCGCCAAGATGACGGCGCTCCCAGCCGGAGCGATCGTCTCGGTCCCCGCAGACGTGCATCACTACGCGATGTCGAAAGGTCCGACGGTCATCGAGATCAGCGGTATCGGTCCGGACTCGCTGACGCTCGTTCACCCGTAGGCGACGGATGTGGCTGGCATAGACCTCGCGCTTACGGGCGGGAAGGTCTACGCTAGCCCAGCCGATGCGTCCCCCCGCGACGCCACGATTCTGGTACGCGGCGGCGCGATCGCCGGGGTCGGCGCCGATCTCGCAGAGTTTTCCGACGCGATCGAGGTTCTCGATTGCCGCGGGCTCACGATCCTGGCCGGCTTCTGGAACTGCCATGTTCACTTCTTCGAACGCAAATGGGCGGGCGCCGCGAGCGCGCCGGCCGCGGAGCTTGCTGCGCAGCTTGAGGAGTTCACGCGCTTCGGCTTCACCAGCGTCTTCGATCTCTCGTCGAACTGGGAGAACACGCGCGCGCTTCGCGCGCGGATCGATTCCGGAGAGGTACTAGGCCCGAGCATCTACTCGACCGGCGAAGGGCTCGTGCCCCCCGGCGCTCTTCCCCCGCCCGACGTGCTGCGAGTCCTCGGACTGATGGAGACGCCGCTGCCGGAAGTCGCCGATGCAGCGCAAGCCGAACGTGCCGCACGCTCGCTGCTCGAACGCGGCGTTGACGGGATAAAGCTCTTCATGTCGTCGCAGCACGGCAAGCGGCTCGAGCGCGAGACGATTCGGGCTGCGACGCGCTTAGCGCAGCACAGCGGCAAGCCCGTCTTCGCGCACCCGAATGACGAGGCCGACGTCGCGGCCGCCGTGCAAGGCGGCGTCGACGTCATAGCGCATACGACGCCTCGCTCGGGCCCTTGGAGTGAAGCGATGCTCGAGGCGATGCGGCAACGCGACGTGGCCCTGATTCCGACGCTGCTGCTCTGGGATCGCACGATGCGTCACGACCGCCTCGGCGCGCGCCGCGCGCTGGTCGATACGGCCGTCGCTCAGCTCGCCGCGTGGCTCGCGCGCGACGGCAACCTCCTCTTCGGCACGGATCTCGGTGCGGTGGATCCCGATCCATCCCGAGAGTACGCGCTGATGGCGCAAGCCGGCGCGGGCTTCGCGCGGATTCTCGATTCGCTCACGACTGCGCCGGCGCGCAGATTCGGCGCCGTGCAGCTCGGAGCGGTTGTCGCGGGCCATCAAGCCGACCTCGTCGTGCTCGACGCAGATCCGTCGCAGCGTCTCGATGCGCTGACCGCGGTGCGGTACACGCTGCGCGCCGGAAGAGTCGTCTACCGCGCTGCCAAAGCAAGTCGTGCCTGAGCATTTGGAGCGGTGGGACGGCTCTGCGTCTTCGGGCTATCGTCCGCCCGGTGGAAGCCCGTGCGGGCAGGGCTGATGATCGACATCCCATTCGATGCCCTGCGCTATGGCTTGTTTCGCGTCGATCGTGCTTGCGTTCGCCGGAACCACCATGATCACGTTGCGTGCGGGAATATAAAAGAAGTTGCCTTTGCCGAAGACGTGGGCGTACTCGTTGGGACCCTTTCCGCCAAAGAACAAGACGGCCCGACCGTATCCGTCTGGGAATGCATATCGCAGGATAGGCTTCTGGCAGGCTTTGACTTTGGCCAAGGCGGCCCGGATTTGCTCGACGTCCTCGCTGCCGAGCTCGGGATGGCCCGGCTTGTCATAGTCCGTAGCGAGGTAGCTGGAGTCGGACGACTCGGGGCTCGCCGCAGCGGTTTGAGCCGTCTTCGATTCTCCGGAACCACCCCCGCGCGACCCGGTACAGGATGCGAGGACGGCGACCGTGATAAGCACGGCGGTAAAGCGGAACAGATCGCGGTACTTCATGCTGCGCCCCTGGTTTGACACTCCCAGGGCGACTTCTTCCTCGCCGCCAACCGCCGGCTGTCCCCGGCCCTACGGCTTCTTCAGACTCACCGTGATGCCGTAGGGGTCGTCGATGCCGTGTGAGATGCCATGCAGCGCGTTACCGCCCGCCGGGTACGGGTAGTACGCTACGCCGCTGCTGTAGGTAGCGACGATCTGCGTGCCCTGCTGTTTTGGATTATTGTTGTAGACCCAATACTGGACCGGGTCCTCGATGTTGAAATACGACTCGCCGACGTAAAACATCTGACCCTTCAGCAGAGCGACGCGGAAAACCGCAGTCTGGTCGTCGATCACGAAGTACTTGCCGTCCCATTGGACGCCTTCCACGTCGTACCAAGTCCAGCTCGGACTGGGCCCCGGCACATAGATGTCGATGAGTTCCTTGCCCCCGCTCGGCAGCCACGCAAAGTAGATCTTGCGGTAGTTCGGCAACGTGCCGTTGGTAACGAGGAGATTACCATCCGAATCGTACGCGCAGCTCTCATAGGCCGGCAGGTTCGGATCGGTATAGTACGCCGGCTCGCCGCTCGCGTGCGCGTAGATCGCGATGTTTCCGCCGCTGCGCGAGCCACCCGCGACCTCGGCAATGGCCAAATCCCCGTTCGTGGGGTTGACGGAACAGCCATACGGCCCGTACGGGGCGGTGTCGAGCTTGTCGATCGCCTTCGTACCGGCGTGCGCGTACTCCAAGACCTGCTGCGCGGCATAGTCGGTGATGTAGACGTTCCCCACCCTATCGACGCACATGCCCATCGGCTGCGTGAATCCGGTCAATATGCCGTAGAGCGATTGCTTCCAATAGCGATAGACGCTTACTTCACCGTTTCCGTCGGAGACGTACAGAAGGTCCGCCTTCAACGCGTCCGGGCGCATCCACGAGCGCTCGTGCCTTGCCGCCGGACCCTCGGCCGCACCGAGCGAAGAAGTGCTCGGGCCCGAAGCGCCAGGACTTGGCAAGCCGCCGCAGCCCGCTAGCATCATAACGGCCGACGCAGCACTCAGGGTCCAGAACCCAACAAAGAGCGACCTCATCGTCGCTTTCCTCCCGCTTGTCATTGGCCGGCGCTCACCGCGGCGCCGACCGGCAGGGAGTCGGGCCCGATGTCGTACGCCTTCGGTAACCCTCCGCCCGGATACGGCCAGCTATACGTCGCGCTCGGAGCATAGCCGCAGAAATCGTTGTCCGACCCGGCGATCGTGCGCCCTTTCACAACGACGCCTTGCGCCATATCGCATACGGCGCCTCCGTTGTAGTTCTCAAGGTTGGTAACGCCTTTGACCGTTGCCGTCTTCGAAGAGATCGCGAGCCGGTATACGCAGGTCGCGTCGCCGTTACCGCAGCTCTGATCGCCGACGTCGAGATACGAGCCGACCCATTGGATCATGCCCGGATAATAAATGCTGGTTCCGGCGACCTTAATCGTCTCCGCCGACCCCGCCTTGCTGGAAAGCTCCGAGAGCATGAACGTGCCGTCGGCGTTGCGGCCGTCAAAGAAAAGATCGCCCCGGTTGTCGTAGCCGCCGAAATTATAGAAGTACTGGCTTGGATTGGCGTAGGTCGCGGGCGATCCCGTTCCGCCGGGATACACCAACACGCTCCCGGCCACGCTCGCCAAATCGAAGATGTTCATCACCGCGAGGTTGCCGGTGCTTGGATCCCACGCGCACGCGTCGGGATAGCCGGCCTTATCGCTAAGGGTGTTCAAGAGGCGCCCCGTATGAGACAGCTCGTAAATAGTCTGCGCGATGGTGTCGGTCACCCAAACGTCGCCGCGGTTGTCGGAGCACTCGCCTTGCGGCTGCGAAAAACCCGTCACCCGGGCCGCGATCTTCATGGCCGGAAGCGCGTAAAGATAGACATCGCCCGTCCCTGCATCCGAGACGAAGAGATAGGTTGCCCGTTGTTTGATTTCGGGTGCAAACCATGATGGCCGCCGGTCGAGCCGTTGCGGGCGCACCAAACGCGCTGCCGACGTGAAGAGTGGACTCCCCTCGTAGGTCGTCGACGGCGACGGTAATCCGCCGTCGCAAGCGGCCACGCCGAGTGCTGCAAGAAGCGTCAAGAGACCGACGGGTAAGCTCCGCATATCGTCCTCTACTGCTGTTTGGGGCTGACGGCGACGCCGTAGGGATAGTCGAGTCCCTCGGTAATCGTTGCGATCGGGCTTCCGCCGGCCGGGTATTTCCAATAGCCGACCTCGCTGTCGCTCCGATAATCGCTGAACGACGCGACGACCTGCGTCGCTTGGCCTCCAGGTGTACTGCTGTAGAAGGCAAAGTCGCCGAGGTACCCGTTTTCGCCGTTGACGTACGTCGTACCGATGGCCTTTCCGCGCCCGTCCTGGACGCGAACCCGAGTGAGATTCTCTCCGTAATACGAAGCGCTGAGGACGAAGTACTTGCCGTCCCAGACGATATCGACGACGCCGTTGAAGTTTCCATACCGTGACGACCCGCCGCGTACGGTGATCGGAACGAGCTTAACGCCGTTTTTCGCTAACCACGCGAAATCGGATCCGTAGCCGCTGGAATCGTATTCCCCGTCCGTCGTCAGCAGGTTCCCTTTGCTGTCGTACGCGCAGGCTTGGTACCGGTAGAGCGGACTCGAAAAGTAGAGCGGCTTTCCGCTGGCGTGCCGGTAAACCGCGAGGTTGCCGCGTCCGCTGGGGTACTTGTCATAGTTTGCGACGGCCAGGTCCCCGGTCCGTACGTTCACCGCGCATCCTTCTGGTTCGTACGGCGAATCGTCGAGCAGCCTCATCTTCTTCTTGCCGCCGTGGGCGTACTCGACTATTTTCTCGCCCCGGTAATCCGCGACGTAAACGTCGCCCGACGCATCGACGCACTCGCCCCGCGGCTCGGTAGCGTCGGTGAGGATGCCGACCAGATCGCGCTGCCAGTACCGGTAGACGTTCACGACGCCTTGCCCCGTATTTGCGACGTAGAGCAAGTCCCACTTTGCCATTCCAGCACCCATCCAGGAACCGCTCGGAGCTGATTCTCGGCCGGCCGCCGCCGGCTGCATCGCAGCCGGAAGATTGACCGCCGTCATCCCCCCACCGCAGCCCGGTAGCAACGCAAGCGCCGCTACGGTCAAAGCAGCGGAGCGGTGTAGCGCTAAAATGCCCATCTCGCCTAACTCCAGGTCGGCACGAATTATTGTGGCAAATGATGTTCGCCTAGTCGCACCGCAAGTCATCCTAAATCGCGCAACCGGCACGCCACGAAAGCTCCGCGGACGGCTTCCGCAACTACTCAGAGTCGAGCTCGGGTGCTACCATGGAGCTCCGGAACGGAGTGCAATCCGAAAGGAGATTAACCATGCATCAATCCCCAAAGGGGCCAAGCCGAGTGGCAGCCGTCGGCATGATCGCCGTCGGCGTGGCCGTTGCAATCTCTAGCGCCAGCATCGCGCGCGCGGAGCACGCGAATCCCGACAAGAGTAAAACGTACAATTGCAGTAGCGGCACGGCTTGCGTGGAGGGTAGTTCCACCGGCAGCAGCACGTGGGGCGTCTACGGTACGTCGGCGAGCGCCGACGGCGTTCACGGAGTCTCAAGCACGACCAACGGAAACTCCGGCACGTCGGGGATCAGCACTGCGACGACTGGCTCGGGGCACGGCGTCTACGGCCGATCTTCAAACGGCCAGGGCGTCTATGGAACGTCGTCGAGCGACAACGGCGTCGAGGGTCATTCCAGCGCCTCTGGAGGCTCGGGGGTCGCCGGCATTCAGCGCGGCGCCTCGTCGGGCAGTGGAGACGGTGTGTATTCGGAGTCGGCCGATACGACCAACTTCTATGAGGCGCTCGAGGCAAAGGCCGACGGCTCAAACACGTACATCTTCGAAGGCTATAACGCCTCGACCAATGGCCTATGCACGATCGATTACAACGCGTCGCTCGCATGCACGGGAGGCACCGTCGTCAAAAACGTGCGCATGCGGCACACGAATGCCAATGGTCAGCGCGTTCTCGCTTACGCTGCCGAGTCGGCAACGGCAACGATCGAAGACGTTGGAACAGCGCGGATGGTGAGTGGCATTGCGAACGTCACGATCGATCCCGCCTTTGCTTCAGTGATAGACCGCAATTGGTACTACGTCTTTCTAACACCGCTCGGTGATACACGCGGTCTCTACGTAAGCGAAAAGACGCCTTCGGCGTTCCAAGTGCGGGAGAGCGAAGGTGGGCGTTCGAGGCTCGATTTCGACTACCGTATCGTCGCCCATCCGCTCGACGCGAAGAGCGACCGCCTGCCGCCGGCACCAGCCATGAGAATGCCGCGGGACGTACGTAGATGAAACCTATTGACTGATCGCTAGGCCAAGCGGGTTGGAGAAGCCGTGCTTGAGATTCTTCGTAGGCTTCCCCCCGCTTGGGTATTTGTAAAAGTAGACGTTCCCGCCGCTCTGACTCGCTAGTTCTGGAGCGTTCGGTGCTACGACCGTGTTGCCCGCAATCCAGAAGCCTGCAACATCCAGGGAATTGTCGAGCGGCGTCTCACCGACGATCTTTCCGCCCGCGCCGGTGGTCTGGTAGATCGCCGAATACGTGTAGTGGGAAATTGTGCTTCCGGCCTCTTGATCGCCCACCGCCAAGTGCTTGCCGTCCCACTGAACCTGCCCAGGGTAATAGATCGTACCGCCCTTCAGCGCGATGTTGGTGAAGGTGTTCTTGCCCTTGGCTATCTCCGCAAGTTGGAAGTGTCCGTCCGTGCTGATTCCGTCGAGGAAGAGGTTACCGTTGGGGTCGTATCCGCAAAAATACATGGTCGTGATTTTGGAATCGACGTATATTTTTGGAGACCCTTTGGCATGCGCGTAGATGGAAACGCTGCCCGGCCCGTTAGCATAATCGCTATAATTCGTAACGGCTAGGGTTCCGGTCGTCGGATCCACGGAACAAGTCTCGGAATATTCCAGGTTATCGTCTAGGGTAGCGATCGGCTTCGTTCCGCCGTGCTCGTACTCAACCAGATGAGCACCGCCCGACGCTTCAGCGTTGTCAACGATCCAGACGTCGTTTTGCTTGTCGACGCACACGCCATCCGGCACGTAGATGTCGGTCGTCAGCGATCCAACGAGCTTGCCCGCGGGGTACGAATAGACTCGAACGACGTTGGTGTAGTAGTTGGCGACGTAGAGCAGCTCTTCGTTTTTTGCCTCCGGAAGCATCCACGACGGATCGTGGTTGATCTGTGCGGTCGCAACATCGATGCGGCTCGCGGCGTTGCTCGCGTTCACCCGGCCTCCAGACGCTCGTCCGAACTGCGACTGGGCGGCGCTCTGCTGGGGTTGCATCGGCAGCGCCGGTTGCGACTGGGAGCCGCCGCCGCAGCCTGCGAGTATCACAGCAGCTGCCAATGCACTTATGGCATGGCCACTAAGACCAAGGCTTCTCATGCTACGCTCCTTTGCTCCACGGACGGATCGGCGGTTGAGGACGTTCGATGCCTGCAGCCGATATACTCCAGCACGTGCAGGCCAGGGGAGGGACGCGCCTCCGCGAAAAGGCCCTGCGATGAGGAACACGCTATGACCTACGCTGCCCCGCAATCGTCGGAGTTGAGCGAATACTCCGAACGCGCGCGACGCTCGCAGATACGAGTTGCGACCCCGCACGGTGACATCGTCTTCACTCTCTTTCCCGATGACGCGCCCCTGCACGCGGCAGCGTTTATGAAGCTCGCCGAAGCAGGATTTTACGATGGGCTTAAGTTCCATCGCGTCGAGCCGGGCTTCGTCGTGCAAGGCGGCGATCCGAAGGGCGACGGAACCGGCGGCCCTGGATATAATCTCAAGGCCGAGTTCAACCCGCGCCCGCATCTGCGCGGGACGGTGGCCATGGCACGCTCGTCTCAGCCCGATTCGGCCGGCTCACAGTTCTACATCTGCCTCGACGACGCGCGCTTCCTCGACGGGCAGTATACGGTGTTCGGTCAGATGACCGAAGGCTTCGACGCGCTCGACGCGATTAAGCGCGGAGACGCCATGACCAGCGTGAAGGTCGAGCCGAAAGCAACGCCCCACGATCATGGATGATGCCAGACGGCTGGCCGCCGCCCTCAATGTGCTCCTGAAGAATCCGCAGTTCTCGAACTCGAAGGCGCGCGGCGCCGCACGACAAGAACCCGCCGTGAACTGGCCGGCGACCAAACGCCTCAACGAGGACTTCAACGCGGAAGTTGACGGATTCGAGTCTTTTGCTATGAACGACGGCAGCGTTTGTGCTTGGAAGTCGGGGCAGTTCCGCTACGTGGCTGACCGGGGTTAGACGCCAAACTCCATTTCGAGCGTATCGGGGAACGGCGTCGCGCAGTACTGCGCCTCGGCTCGACCGCCCTGGTACACGTAAACGCCCCACGCGCACAGCTTGTCGTGCATGGTCCAAGAGCCGTGCAGCCGGACTCTGCCCATGCCTCCGGTCTTCCCCTTGCCGATGACCGGGCCACCCTTTCGGTTCCGGCTCAGCGTGATCAGTATGCCGGCGATCGGCTTGCCCTTAAACGTCGCTGTGATCAAGGTGCTCTGGCCTGCTAACGGAACGAGCGCGCCCGAGTCCGCGGCGCGGCCAGGAACGATTGCGGTGGTGCCGCCGCCACATCCCGACAGGGCGAGCGCGAGCAGCGCGACGCGATAAAAGTGAGTGCCGCTTGAGGTCATGAGAGTAGCTCCTTTCTCTTCATTCCGCCGCGTTTGTTCTCCATCGCCGCTGCCAATCCCAACCGCTTCCGCCCCGTCCGTCCCAAAATGTGAGGCGAGGCCAGATCGCCCGGCTGGAAGCCCGGCAAGGAGACCGCCGACACCATCGCGGAACCGCCCTCTATGAACTGGGAGGCGGTGACGGCTATTAGCACCGCATTTACCGGATTGGTGATCGTCGCAACTGCGACTGGCGGCTTCGCTCAGATCCGCCAGTTAAGGGAACAGCGGCGCGATACTGCCTCGGTCGAATTGGTGCGAACATTTCAAGACGTCGATTTCGTGCGCGCTTTCGATTTGGTGATGGCGCTGCCTGAAGGCCTTTCGGCTGACGAGCTGCGAGAGCACGGCCCCGAGTACTTAGCGGCGGTCCGCACCGTGGCCATTCGCTTCGAGATGGTTGGGGCGCTGGTCTACCGCCGTACCATCTCCTTCAAGATAACTGAAGAGGTTTGCGGAGGTGCTACCGTCGCGGCTTGGCATCGCCTCAAAGCCTTCGTCGAGGCTCAGCGGATCGAACGAAACCATCCGATGGACATGGAGTGGTTTGAGTGGCTGGCAGACCAATTCGAGAAACGACGGTATCTAACGCAAACGCCTGCGCGCCTTCGCGAGCAACACTGGAAGGC
>JBARBD010000250.1:0-13711 GCA_049792675.1 Vulcanimicrobiaceae bacterium
GTCTCGGCCATCGCCGCGTCGGCGGAGCGCCCCGTTGCCGAGCCCGCGTTTGCACGCGCCACCGACGCCTGCGCGTCGCGCAGCCGGTCGCGGGCGTCTTCGAGTGCGTCGCGCAATGAATCTCCCACATCGAACATGCGACTACGGTAACGGGGCGGCGTGGCCGCCGTTCGTACGCACGATGGACGATATATGACCTGAAATAGGGGTAAGGATCGTGTTGGAGCGGCCTGACGAACGGGTAAGAATTGCGTGAAAGAGCGCAAGAGAGCGGCACCAAGCGTTAGCAGACGCCGTCATTAGGATATAATGCTCTCCGAGTAAGGAGGAATCGTGCGAATACTAAGATCACTGCCCGCACTCGTCGCGGCAACCCTCATCGCCGCCGTCCCGCTGCCCTCGCCGGCGCAGTTTACAGTAGGTGTCGGCTTTACGGCCGGCTCGGCGCCGCCGCCGATGCCGTTCTACGCGCAGCCGCCGGCGCCGTACCCGAACTATCAATGGACGCCGGGCTTCTGGGCCTGGGGTCCGGCCGGATACTACTGGGTTCCGGGCACGTGGGTCGCCCCGCCGACCGTCGGCCTCTATTGGACGCCGGGCTATTGGGGCGCGAGCGGCGGTGGATTCGGCTGGAACGCCGGCTACTGGGGCGCGACCGTCGGGTTCTACGGCGGCGTCAACTACGGCGGCGGTTACTTCGGCAACGGCTTCTACGGAGGCTCGTGGTCCGGAAGCAACTTCAACTACAACACCGCCGTCACGAACGTCAACCGAACGGTCATTCACAACACGTACAATAAGACGATCGTCAACAAAAACGTCTGCAACAAATGCGTGAGCTACAACGGCGGCCATGGCGGCACGACCGACAAGCCGACGCAAGGCCAGATCCAGTCGCGCAAGAACGGCAAACCGCCGACCTCGGCACAGAAGCAACAGGCGACGGTCGCGAGCCAAGACCGCAACCTCTACTCTTCGGTCAACAAAGGCAAGCCGCCGGTGACGTCGTCGCAGAAGCCGTTCAGCAGCACGAGCAAGATCCCCAACTCCGCGCCGGTGACGGCGGCCGACAAGCAGGTCGCGCAGAAACAAGTGAAGTCGCCCGGCGCCAATCCCAACCAGCCGCCGTCGACGAACCAAACCAACAACGGCAATAAGACTGGATCGACGATCCAGCAGAACAAGGGCGGTTCGAGCAACCAGAACAAAGCGCCGACGACGCAGCACAACAACAACAGCAGCAGCGGCAAGCAGCCACAGAGCACGCAGAACAAGCCACCGCAGTCGACGACGCAGAGCAGCAACAAGCAGCATCAGGGGCAGACGGGCGGCCAGCAGCAGCATCAAAAACAACAGGGTCAGATGGGGCAGCCGCCGACGCACCATCAGCAGGTCCAGATGAAGCAACAGCAACAGCAGCAGCAGAAGGCCGCGAACCAGCAGAAGCCAGCGAATCAGCCGCCAGGTCCGAGAGGGCGGCGCATCCACTAGCACCAGCGGCTAAACCGACGCATCGCAGGGGCCCGTAACGGGCCCCTGCTTCTTTTTTCCTAGGGAGCGATTGGGATCGGCAAGCCCTGCTCGTCGAGCGGCGCGCCCAAGATCAGGCGCGTTACCTCGTCGTAGTTCGCGATTCCAGCTGCGATCCGATTGCTCTTCAGATAGACGTTATAGGTGCGCCACGTCCAATGGGCGAGCAGCACGTTGATGTGGCGCGCGTTGCGCTTGCGCAGCGCGGCGAAATCCTCCCAGACCAGCGGGACGAACTCGCGATGCTCGTAGTGCCGCTTCTGCGGCAGATAGAGGAAGAGCTCGAACCAGCCCGAGTATTGCATCGCCGGATCGGGCGAGCGCAGGCAGGTCACGATCGCCAGGTAGTTGGCTTCATCTTCGCGCGCGTAGGCCGCGACGTGACTCCACTCGTGGGCGAGATCGAAAGGCCGCTCGAACCAAAGCACGTCCGAGGCGAGCTGGACGTTGAGCGTCAGCGGGTTAATGAATCCGCTCGTTCCGGTGGCCTGCATGAACGGATCGGCGAGCGTCGGCTTCGCAGGCCCGACGTGCGGCGTCCAGTCGTTGCCGGCGCGCTGCGTCGCCGGAAGCCACGCATGCTCCAAGGCCGCGAGGTCCAGCGGTTTTGCCGCCAGCGCGTGCGCCGGCACGGCGAGCGCGTTCATCTGCGCCATCGCGCGCGTCCGCAGCGCCTGCGCAGCGCTCGTCGTGATCCTCGAAGCGTCGAAACGAACGCGAGTCTCGATCGGCGCGCGCGCGTAATTCCAGCCCCAGCTTAGCTCGAACCAGAGCGCATAGAGGCCGAGGATCGCCGCGCAGCTCAAGAGCAGGGCCGGAAGCTGCGTCCGCCGGCGCCGCGACGGCAGCCGCGCGAAGGCGACGATCTGCCAGACGAGCGCGACGAGGCCCGCCAAAACGGCGACGTCGCCGAGCGACCACGCAAACGCGTTGGTGATCGGAAAGGCGGCATGCTGCCAAACCGGATAGGCGCCGTTGGAGTAGGCGCGTTCGATCCACGCCGCGGGAGGCCGCCACAGTAACGCGATCGCGCCCAGCGCGATCGCGGCC
This sequence comes from Vulcanimicrobiaceae bacterium, assembly GCA_049792675.1. Classification (GTDB taxonomy): domain Bacteria; phylum Vulcanimicrobiota; class Vulcanimicrobiia; order Vulcanimicrobiales; family Vulcanimicrobiaceae; genus Cybelea. Next base: position 2,581 of record JBARBD010000250.1, read on the forward strand.
GCCTTGAAGGCTCTTAGCGTTTGCTGTATTGGAAGCGCTTGCGAGCGCGCTTGCGACCGTACTTCTTCGACTCTTTTTCGCGCGGGTCGCGTGTCAGGAATCCGTTCTTGCGCAGCGTCTCGCGCAGCGATCCGTCGACCTCCAGCAGCGCGCGGGCGATGCCGTGCCGAACCGCGCCGGCCTGTCCGGCGACGCCTCCGCCTTCGGCCTTGACGACGACGTCGAAGCGGGTCATGCTCTGGGTTGCCTCGAGCGGCTGGCGAACGATCTGGAGCAACTGCGGGCGCGGGAAGTACTCGTCGACCGGTTTGTTGTTGACGGTGATCACGCCTTGGCCGAGGCTCAGCTTGACGCGAGCGACGGCGCGCTTGCGGCGGCCGGTCGATTGAATCGCTTCGGTAACGTCTTCCAAGAAAGCTCCTAGGCTAGCGGCTGCGGCTGCTGCGCGTCGTGCGGATGCTGCGTGCCGACGTAAACGTTCAGACGCCGTAACTGGACGTCGCGCATCCGGTTGGTCGGGAGCATCCCGCGCACGGCCTTCTCGATCAGCCGCCCGGGATGCTTATCGGCCATCTCGCGCGCCGTCTGGACGCGCAGGCCGCCGGGATAGTTGCTGTGACGGTAGTAGAGCTTCTGCTCCCACTTCTTGCCGCCCAACTCGACCTTCTCGGCGTTCACGACGATCACGTGGTCGCCGTCGTCGATGTGCGGCGTCCAGGTCGGTTTGTGCTTGCCGGAAAGGGCTCGGGCGATCCGCACCGCGAGCGTACCAAGACGTTGACCCGCGGCATCCACAAAGTACCATTGATGCTGCGTCTCGGCCGTTTTCTGCTGATAGGTGCGCACAACCCACGTATCCTACGGGAAAGCCCGCCCCCCGTCAAGCAGAGCGGGCGCACCCCGCCCGAAGACCGGCGGCTCGGCAAACGAGTCGTAGCCGTCGTCGTATCGGACCCCGGCCAAGTAGAGCCCGTGGGCCGGAGCGGTCGGGCCGGCCGCCGCCCGGTCCCCGGCCGCCAAGACGGCCGGCAGCTCCCCGGGGTCGCGCCGGCCACCGGCGCAATCGACGAGCGTCCCGACGATCGTCCGCACCATATGATGGAGGAAGCCGCCCGCGGCAATCTCGACCCGAAGCAAGCAGCCGGCGTCCTCGATCGCCAGCCGGCGCACGCAGCGCACCGTACCGCCCGCGTCCGGCAGGACGCCGCAGAACGAACGGAAGTCGCGCTCCCCAACGAGGTGCTCGGCGGCCGCCCGCATAGCCGCGAGGTCGATCCGGTGGGGGACGTGGTAGGCCTGGCGTGCCAAAACGGCACTGCGCTCGCGGCGGTTGAAGATCGCGTAGAGATAGGTCCGCTCGCGCGCTGCAAATCGGGCCGAGAAGCCTTCCGGCACGATCGTTGCTTCTCTGATGCTGAGATCGGCCGGCAACTCGCTGTTGAGCGCCGCCGCCATCCGTTCGAACGGGAAGCTTCGGCCGGTCGCCAGCGAGACCACCTGCCCGGTGGCGTGGACGCCGCTGTCGGTGCGTCCCGCCCCCGCGACCTTAACCGGCTCGTCGAGCAGCTTAGAGAGCGCGGCCTCCAAGGTGCCGGCGACGGTGCGCGCCGCCGGCTGCCATTGGAAGCCGCAGAACTCGGTCCCGTCGTACTCGACGGTGAGCCGAAGCGTGGTTAGACGGTCGCCGCTGCGCGGCGGGGTACGTCCCGCTTCTCGTCGAGATCCAGCAGATCCGGCCAGCCCGTCACGTCGCTCCGATCCGGCGCGATCTGGCTGCGAAGCTTCAGGAAAAATTCGCGCGACTCTCCCTCGGGCTCATGGGCGAGCCATTCCCGGTTCCAGCGCTCGATCTCTTCGGCAGACTTCGCCGCCACGAAGGGACGGGTGAAGGCCTCGAGATCGGCATCGCCCTTGGCGTTGCGAATCACCTCGAGCAGCCGCTCGTGGTCGATGCCGAGAAACGAAAAGACCGCTTGATCCATCGGGCAGTTATAGTGGTACTCGCCGGGGTTGCCCAGCGCCGTCGCCCTCCCCTTATCGATCGTCCGCCCGAGCTGAACGACGCCCTGCCACGTCTGGCGGACGCTGCGGGGGTACTCTTTGGTCAAATCCATTTGGTGAAAACTCTCCTCGCGGTATAGTCTGCTGCCCCGGAGGGGCAAAGTAAGATGCCCTTAAGACACAGGCTACTTTGCGTAGGTTGCAGACTAAAGATTAGCCGATCGGAGTTCGGCCTGGGCCGCGGCAAAGTCGTGCTGGAAGGTTGGATCCTGCATCATCGCAGCGGCGGCAAGCGAGCCGGCCGTCCATCCGGCGGCGACGTCGCTGGGGAAGTGGCGCCCCAGGATGATGCGGTTCTCGGCGAAGAGTCGCGCCTGCGTGAAGATCGCGTCGCGCTTGGCCGGGATCAGCTGCGCGAGAATGATCGCCGTCGACGCTGCGAAGGCCGCGTGTCCGCTCGGATAAGACCCCTCCGCCTTCCCGGCCGTGCTGGGTCGCGGGCGTTCCCAGTAGGCTTTGGCGATGTCGACCAGCTTCTCGACGTCGGAAGCGACGTGCGTGAAAAACGCTGCCGTCTTTGGCAGACGAGCCGCAGTGAATCCGCTGCCGATCGATGCCGCAAAGAAAAAGACGCTGCGCTTGCGCGCAGCTTGTGCGTACGCGATGGCCACGGGGTTATCCGCTGCGACCGCCGCCGCGACTTGTTGTTCGTCGGCGTGCTGCTCGGGCGAACCGATGTCGGGCGGAGGCGGTAAGAGCACGGTCAGATCGACGCGCCGCGGATCGACATAGTGAAACTGCGCGTCGGGTTTCGCGCTCGCCGGGCCGAGCACGAGCGAAAGGAGGACGACGGTCGCGCAAAACGCGCGTAGCGGCCTCATCCGTGCTGGCGCTGCAGCGGGAAGAGCAAGACGTCCCGGATCGATCGCTGGTTGGTCAAGAGCATGATCAGGCGGTCGACGCCGATTCCGATGCCGGCCGTGGGAGGCATGCCGTACTCCAGCGCGCGCACAAAATCCCAATCCGGTTCCGGAATCTCTTCGTTGCCGGCGCGCCGCTCCGCGACCTGGGCTTCGAACCGGGCGCGCTGGTCGTCGGGGTCGTTCAGCTCGGTGAACGCGTTCGAAATCTCCATACGCGCGCAGAAGAGCTCGTAGCGATCCACGACGTCGGCATCGCCGGAGCGCCGCTTGGCCAGCGGTGAAATAACGACCGGATAGCCCGTGACGAAGGTCGGTTCGACCAAATTCGGCTCGACGACCCGCTCGAAAATCTTGTCGAGCGCATGGCCGTGCGAGGGCGACGGCGGTAACTCCAGCTCGGCGAGAATGTTCTGCGCGCCGCCCGCATCGAGCAGCCGCTCGCGCGTGTATGCGCCTTTGCTATACCGAGCCATCGCCTCGAGATACTCGATCCGCGCGAACGGGGCCTGGAACGAGATCGTCGCATCGCCGTGCGGCAGATCGGTGCCGCCGTCGGTCGCGACCGAGACCAAGTGGGCGATTAGCGCTTCGTTGAACGCCATCATATCCGAGACGTCCCAGTAGGCGGCGTAGAGCTCGAGCATCGTAAACTCCGGGTTGTGGGTCGTATCGATACCCTCGTTGCGAAAGATGCGGCCGATCTCGTAGACGCGCTCCATGCCGGCGACGATCAGGCGCTTGAGGTTCAGTTCGGTCGCGATGCGCATCTGCATGACCTGGTCGAGCGCGTTGCAGTGCGTCTCGAACGGGCGCGCCGCGGCGCCGCCGGCGACGTGAAGCAGCGTCGGCGTCTCGACTTCGTAGAAGCCCCAGCCGTCGATGAAGCGACGCATCTCGGCGATCAGCCGGCTGCGCGCGATCATCGTGTCGCGCACCTCGGGATTTACGATCAAATCGACGTAGCGCTGGCGATAGCGTTTCTCGACGTCCTGCAGGCCGTGCCATTTGTCGGGCAGCGGCATGAGCGCCTTGCCGATCGCGGCAAACGACGTGACGCGCAGCGTGAGCTCGCCCATTTTGGAGCGGAACATATATCCGCGCACGGCGATCAGGTCGCCGCGCTCGAGCGCGCTCCAATCTCCGAAGGCCGCCTCGCCGACCTCTTCGCGCCGCACGTAGATCTGCAGCCGCCCGGTGCGGTCGGCGAGATCTGCGAAAATCGTCTTCCCCATCGTGCGTTTCGAGAGGATCCGGCCGGCGAGGCTCCATCCCTCGGCCGACGCGTCCTGGCCGGGAACCAGAAAGCCGTAGCGCTCGAGCAGCTCGGCGGTGGTCGCATCGACCTCGCAGCGCCGCTGCTCGAACGGATCGTTCCCCCGAGAACGCAAAGCGGCCAGATTCTCACGTCTGGCCGCTACGAGCGCCGCTTCGGTTTTGCCGAACTCGTCCAACTACGACGCCTTCTTTGCGGCTTTCTTCGGCGCGTTGCTCTTGATCGACTCGATCTTATACTTCGCGAGACCGCGAGGCGTCGCGACGTCGACGGTCGCGCTTTTCTTATGGCCCATCAGCGCGCGGCCGAGCGGCGACTCGTTGGAGATGCGGCGGTTCGTCGGATCGGCTTCCGCCGACCCAACGATCGAGAACTCGTAGGTCTCGTTATTCTTCAGATCCTTGACCTTGACGACCGCACCGAGATGCACTTCGTCAGCCACATACTCCGATTCGTCGATGATGCGCGCGTTGCGGATCATCGACTCGAGCTTCAGGATGCGTCCTTCGATGAAGGCTTGCTCTTGCTTGGCGTCCTCGTACTCGGCATTTTCGCTCAGGTCGCCGTACTCTTTGGCTTGGCGAATACGGTCGTTGACCTCCCGGCGATGGACGCTCTTGAGCTCGTCGAGCTCTTGCTCCAGCTTTAACAGACCTTCGGCGGTCAGGACGATCTCTTTGTCGTTCAACCTTATAGACCTCACGGGGGGGCGCTCATGGCGAGAAGCCCCTCAGCACTTGTTGGCGCCCTTCCGAACGCTGGCGCGGTTTGTTCTGAGGGGGCGGCTCGAAGGCCTCCCATCCCCTGCGACCGGCGCAGAGTATACCCAGGCGCGCGTCGAGCCAAGCGCCGCAGCTTACGTAGGCGGTCCTAACTCTACCACGCGCGGCTTGAGGTCCAACGCCCGAAGGAGCCGCTCGTAGTCCTCCGGGATGACTTCGTTCCATGCCTTGCCGAGCAACGCCAAAAGCGCCGCTTCCAGGACGTTGGTTCCGAAGGAGCGCCCGGCGATCTCGGGCGTCGTCGTAATCAGCGTCTTGACGCCGCGCGCGGCGAGCTCGTCAATATTCGCTTCGGTCACCGTGTTGGTCAGGACGATCTTTCCGTCGAGGCGTTCGGGCATGAACTGGCGCATGAAGTGGAAATCGCCGGCGACGATCTCGGCCTCTTGGTAGTACTGCGGATACTTCGGCTCGGGCGGCTTCTCTTGTTTCTTGCCGGTTGGATAGAAAAACTGAAACGGGAGCTTGCAGGCGTCGGGCAGATACTTTTGCGCCAGCTCCTCGAACTCGGGCAGGCTTCTCACCGGCATGTCCTTGTCGAGCGCAAAGATGAAATCGCCAAAGAGCACGTCGGCCCCAGCGTCCACGAAGGCTTGCGCCATGCCGAAACGGTCGAGCGCGCTGACCATCAGCACGTGCCTCCCGCGCAAGTCGATGCCGAGCTCGTCCTGCATAAAGCCAACCGCTTTGCGTTCGAGCGTGTTCTTCAAGCCGCTCCCATCGACGATCGGCGTCCGCTTCGCGGCTTCGAGCAGGCGCAAGCCGTCGCGCAACGCGTAACGGTGGCGTCCGGCGTAGAGATAGACGTCGATCCCGCCTAAGCCGATCGCGTCGACGTTGCCGTCCAGCTCCTTGACCATCGCGATCGCCGCGTCGAGCTTGCCGTCGGTGCCGATGCGCGAGATGTCGAACGCCTCGCCCATGAACGTCGCGCGCGCGTGATGATCGCGGCTGCTCGATCCGAGCGAGACCGAAACGACGCGTTTCATACGGAGCCCGCCCGCAGCGGAGTCGAAGGGTGCCGGCGGGCTGCGGCGGCGGCCCGCGTCGCGGCGATCTTCTCGGGCGTCACCGCGGCGTCGAAAGCCCGCATATCGGCGAGCGAAAAGCCGCAGCGCGTGGCCATAGCTTGGATCTCGACGACTTTGTCGAGATCGATGCCGCGACCGAGCGTGTAAGGCTCCAAACGCCCCTCGAGCGCGAGGACCATCGTCTCGCTCATGCACGCGAGCGCGGTGCGCGGGGGCAGGTTCAAGTCGAACTCCGAGCCCGGCTCGCGAACGCGCTCGAAGCGCGGATTGCCGGGAACGGCCATGTTGCCGCCCTCGGTGACCAGAACGTCCGGCCGCTCGCGCGCGACGCGCCGGCTGACGTCGTGCGGCAGCGAGAGCTCGCAGACGACCGCGCCGGTTTGCAGATCTTCGGGCTCGACGACGTCTTTGGTCGAAGAAGTCGCGGTGAGTACGAGCTGCGCACGCCGAACCGCCCCGGCGATATCGGTGGTCCACTCGCTCTCGCAGGCGAGCTCGCCGGCGACCTGCTCGTGAAACCTCCGCAGGCGCGTCTCGTTGCGCGCAACCATAATGACGCGCCTCACCTTCGAGGCGATCAGGTGCACGCAGGCGCTGCCGATCGAGCCGGTGGCGCCGATGACGACCGCCGTCGACGAAGCCGGATCGATGCCCATCTCGGCCGCGCCGCGGAAGATGCTCTGCACGCCGGCCGCGATCGTCAGCGAGTTTCCGGTCGTCACCGGAATCGGCGAGCGCTCGTTGATCGTGATGCCGGCGTCACCGACAACGCCGGTGAAGGCGCCCAGACCCGCGACCTGCGCGCCGAGCCCGGCGCCGATCTCGATCGCGCGGACGACGCGCTGGTAGACCTCTTCGCGCGGGAAGTCGACGATCTGTTCGGACAAGAGCGGCGCGGCGACGAACCAGCCCTCGGTCTCGCGGCCGTCGGGCGTCTTCACGCCGGTCACGTGCACGGCCGCATAGGACGGCATCCATTCCATGATCTTGCGCAGGATCGGCTCGCCCTTGCCCTTCGCGCCCGGTTCGTAGCGCGCGATATCTTCAAGTGAGAGCGGATGGATCACAAAGCAAAATTTATTCATGCCTCTTCGGCCTCGCGCTTGAGCCCGGCGAGCATCATCTCACTGTTCTCGCGAACCTTCTTCTGCAGGGTCGGCCCGATCAACTCGGCGAGCGTCGGGACGCCGAAATCGTACTCGACGCCGAGCACGACGTGCGTCACGCCATCGCGGTGCTCGAACGTCCAGGCGCCTTCGAACTTATCGAGGTCGCCTTCCAAGAGGCGGTAATCGATTCGCAGCGCCGCGTCGTCGAAGCGATCCTCCTCGGTCCACTCGATCGGAGCCTCTTCGACCAGCGTCTTCCAGCGCGAGATCACGTGGTCCGGATGGCGTTCGATCACCGTCACGGTCTCGACATCCGGCATGAACTGCGGAAAACGCTCCTGATCCTTGGCGAGCTCGTAAACGCGGCGAGCTGGGGCATCGATCGCGATCTTACTCTCGACATACGGCATCGCTCGCAGCTACAGCCGCCCGAGCTTTTCGAATGCGGTTACGACGCCGGCGCGCAACGCCGCCAGCGCCCGCTCGACCTCGTCTTCTCCCACGATCAGCGGCGGCTCGAGCCGAATGACGCTTTGGGCGTTGAGCGTCCAGGCCGCGGTGACGCCGCCTTTGAGCATTTCGGGAATGATCCACCCACCGTACCCTTCGTGCGTCAGCTCGACGCCGACCAAAAGCCCCAGGCCGCGCGCCTCGCGCACGACGGCCGGGTACTCGGCCGAGATCGCGCGCGCACCGCCGAGGAGCTGCTCGCCGCGCAGGCGCGCCCGCTCGGCGAGCCGATCTTCTTCGAGTACGTCCATCGCTGCGAGCGCCGCGGCGCATGCCAGCTCGTTCCCGCCAAACGTCGACGTGTGCAGCAACGGCGCGTGGCCGAAGGCCCGGTTCCAGGGTTCCGGACGGGCGATGAAAGCGCCGACCGGAACGACGCCGCCCGAGAGCCCCTTGGCCAGCGTCATCACGTCGGGGACGACGCCGTCACGATCGCAGGCAAAGCGGTATCCGCAACGTCCTAAGCCCGTCTGCACCTCGTCGGCGATCAAGAGCGCGCCGGCGCGGTCGCACGCCTCCCGGACGGCGCGGAGGTAGCCGGGATTGGGAACGTTGACGCCGCCCTCGCCCTGCACCGGCTCGACGACGAACGCCGCGGCGTCGTGCAACGCGCCGTCGAGCTCGTCCGTTTCGCCGTAGGGTATCGTCACCGAATCGGCGAGCAGCGGACGAAACGGTGTTTGGAACGTCTCGCGGCCACTGACGGAGAGCGCGCCGATCGTCTTTCCGTGGTAGGCGCCGGCGGTGCCGACGATCTTCGCCCGTCCGGTCGCCGCGCGCGCGAGCTTGATCGCGCCCTCGATCGCTTCGGTGCCGCTGTTGCACCAGAACGAGATGCGCAGGTCGCCGGGCGCAAGCTCGGCGAGCCGCCGCGACGCGCGACCGAGCAGCACGTTGAACATCGTCTTGCCGGAGAGCGCGATGAGCTCCAGCTGGTTGCGGACCGCTTCGACGACGCGCGGATGGCGATGACCGAGCGTGAAGACGCCGTATCCGCCGGCGAAGTCGAGATAGGCTTTGCCGGTTTGGTCCCAGATCGTGCAGCCTTCGGCACGCACTTCGATCGGCGAGCCCGAGAGCTTCATCACGCGCGCGAGCGGCGGATTGACGAACTCCTTGTAGTTTTCGTAGACCTCGGCGGCGAGCGCTTGCGGAGAGAGCGCGCCGTAGAGATCCTCGCGCTCGTCGATCACGCCGCCACCGACGGCTGCGACTCGAGCCGCTCGATCGTCGCTTCGATGACGCGTTCCGCTTCGGCGGCGCGATCGATCCGCATTATTCGCTCGCGCAGCGCCGCAGCGCCGGCGATGCCCTTGAGATAGAGCGCGACGTGCTTGCGCATCTGCGGCACCGCGCGTGCCTCGCCGAGCTCGTCAACCATCGTGCGGTAGTGCAGCAGCGCAAAGCGCAGGCGATCGGCCGGCGCGGGCAGCGGCCGCGCCTCGCGCCCTTCCAACAGGTCGCGAATCTGCGAGATCAGCCACGGATTGCCCAGCGTCGCGCGACCGAGCATGATCGCGTCCACGCCGCTCTGGCGCATGCGCCGGACGGCGAGGTGCGGATCGTCGAGATCGCCGTTGCCGATCACCGGAATATTTACCGACCGCTTGAGGCCGGCGATGTGCTCCCAGTCCGCCTCGCCGCGATAGAACTGCCTGGCGGTGCGCGCATGCAGGGTCACCGCCGCGACGCCGGCGTGCTCGGCTCGCCGCGCGACGTCGAGATAGACCAGCGTTTCTTCGCTCCAGCCCAGGCGCATCTTCATCGTCACCGGACAATCGACGCTCTCGACGACGGCGCGCATGATCGCTTCGCAGCGATCCGGATCGCGCAGGCATGCCGAGCCGCCATTGGTCTTGGTTACTTTCGGCGCGGGGCAGCCGAAGTTGATGTCGACGATATCGGCGCCGCATTCGCGCACGAGCTTCGCGGCCGCAGCCATCGTCGCCGGGTCGTCGCCCCACAGCTGCGTCGAGACCGGTTTCTCCAGCCCGTGCTGATCGATCATCTCCATCGTCCGTTTGCTGCCGTACTTGAGCGCGTTCGACGAGACGAACTCGGTCACGGTCAGGCCCAGCCCGAACGGCCGGTAGAGCGCGCGCATGGTGCGGTTCGTCACGCCGGACATCGGCGCGAGCACGAGCGGCGGCCAAATCTCGATCGGACCGATCTTCAGCGGGGCGGGCATGAGGCTATCTTAAACGGCCTTCGGCGACTCGCCCGCTACTTCGATTCGGCTTCGTAGAAGAGCCGCAAGCCGACCAGGCTCAAGTGCGGATCAACCGAGTCGACGACGGGCGTCTGCTTGGCGACGACGTCGGCGAGTCCGCCGGTCGCGACGACCGGGGCGGCCACGCCCATCTCGGCGCGGATGCGCGAGACGATTGCCTCGGCCTGTCCGGCGAAGCCGTAGACGATGCCGCTCTGCAGCGCTTCGTTGGTGTTCCGCCCGATGGCGCGCCCCGGCGCCTCGAGCGCGATCTGCGGCAGCTTCGCGGTGCGCCCGATCAACGCGTCGATCGAGACCGCTATGCCGGGGGCGATCGCGACGCCGAGGTACTCGCCCGCCGGCGAGATCGCGATGAAGACCGTTGCCGTACCGAAGCTGACGACGATCAGCGGCGCGCCGAAACGCTCGCGTCCGCCGATGGCGGCCGCGACCAAGTCGGCGCCGACCTCCGACGGATTCTCGGTAACCACCGGAATCAAACGCTGTTTTTGCGGCTTGAGGAAGAGCGGGAACACGTTGAAGAACCGCTTGCACGCCGCTTCGAGCACCGGGTCGAGCTTAGGAACGACGCTCGCGATCGCGACGGCGCCGATCGCACCGGTCTCGACGCGGCTCGTTGCGAACAGCTGCGTGAAGAAGACCCCGTACTCGTCGGGCGTGCGGCGCAACTCGGTCGTCACGCGCCACGTGTGCTTGAGCTCGGAGCCGGCGAAGCATCCGAGTTTCGTCTCGGTGTTTCCGACGTCGATCGTTAAGAGCATCCCATCAACTCCTCGACGGCATCGAGCAGACGCGCCGCGAGCGCCGGTTTGGGGGCGGTGCCGAGGTCGCGGCGCCCGTCGCGCCCCCAGAGCAGGACGAGCGCGTTCTCGCCGGTCCCGAATCCGCGTTCGCCGCGCACGTCGTTGACCGCGATCGCATCGAGATGCTTGCCGTGCAGCTTCTCTCTCGCGCGCGCTTCGTGATCCTCGGTCTCGGCTGCGAATCCAACCAAGAAGGTCGAGCCCTTTCGCTCGCCGAGCGCTGCGAGCACGTCGGGCGTGCGTTCGAGGCGCGGGATTGGATTCTCGCCGCTCTCCTTCTTGCGCTTCGACGCCTCGTACTCGGCCGGACGCCAATCCGCAACGGCGGCCGTGGCAATCGTGAGATCCGCGCCGACCGCGTGCTCGAGCGCGGCCTCGTAGAGTTGCTGCGCCGTCGTGACGCGCACGACCCGGACGTCGGCAGGCGGCTGCAGCTGCGTCGGCCCGAGCAGCAGCGTCACCGATGCGC
>JBARBD010000251.1:0-7644 GCA_049792675.1 Vulcanimicrobiaceae bacterium
CCCGGCTGAGACGAATGCGTGCGTAGAACTGGCTCGGCTCCGACACATTGTGCTACGCTGGTTTCAGATCGACTTCGACTTTTTCGATCTTCCCGGTGAACGCAAACGGTAGGTCGTAGGTGAAGTCGATAGGCGAGCCAATGTCCATGCCGATGTCGAGACCCTCACCGAGTGAGAGCGCGATCGGGATCGTACGCTCCAGCCTTCCCTGGGCTATCGTCTTGCCGTTTGCGGTCATCGTAATCGTGCCGCCTTTGCCCATGCCGCCGCCATCATAAGCGAAGTCAACGACGAGTTTACATTTGCCCAGCGGCAATGGGTCCTTCGCGGCAAACGTCGGACGGTCGATGCTGAGGAAGTTGTAGACGAACGTCGGTTTGCTGTCGCGGAGATAGAGTCCGTAGCCGCCTTCCAGGCCGCCGTGCGTGACGATCATGCCGGTCGCGCCGTCTTTCGGAATCTCGATTTCGGCTGTGATCCTCCACGATTTGTTGCAAATCGGCGGCGAAGCCGCGTCGGGCAGGCCAACCGTGCCGGGGTAGTACGTCATTTTCGTTCGGCCGGCCGTCAAGGTCGGCCGTCCCATCGCCTCGGCGTTCATCCGAATGACGCCGCGCCAATCGAGCGGCAAGACGCTGTATTTTGCGGCTTCGGCCCACCACGCATCCTGAAGCTGTCGCAGTTTCTCCGGGTATTTCTCCGCCAAGTCGTTAGCTTGAGAGAAGTCCTCGTCAAGTTTGTAAAGCTCCCAGGGCGCTTTGTCGGGATCCCATTCACCGCGGTTCGGATCCCACGGCACGAACGATGGACTCGATGCCATCCAACCGTCCTGATAGAGCCCTCGGTTGCCTGCGAGCTCGAAGTATTGCGTCTTGCGACGGCTCGGCGCCTTGGCATCGTCGAACGTGAAGGCGAAGCTGGTGCCTTCGATCGGTTTCTGCTGGACGCCGTTGAGCTCGCGCGGCGCGGTGATGCCGCAAAGCTCGTAGATGGTCGGCACGAGATCGATCGTGTGAAGGAACTGGGTGCGCAAGCCGCCCTTGTCCTTGATGCGATCCGGCCAGGAGACGATCATTGGGTTGCGCGTCCCGCCGAAATGGCTCGCCACCTGCTTCGTCCATTGGAAGGGCGCGTTCATCGCGTGCGCCCAGGCCGACGGGAAGTGGTTGAAGTGCTTCGGGCCGCCGAGCTCGTCGATGGCTTTGATGTTATCTTGCCACTTCTCCGAGAAGCCGTTGAAAAACAAGTTTTCGCAGAGCGAGCCCTCGAGCCCACCCTCGGCACTGCTGCCGTTGTCGCCGGCGATGTAGACGATCAGCGTGTTGTCGGCGCCCGGCAGCTGTTTGATCGTATCGACGACGCGCCCCATCTCGTGGTCGCAGTGCGCGCCGTAGCCGGCGAAGACTTCCATCATGCGCGCGTAGAGCCGCTTCTGATCGGCGTTGAGCGAGTCCCAGGCCGGCAATCCCTTCGAGCGCACCGTCAGCTTGGTATCCGGCGGCACGACGCCGAGTTTTTTCTGCCGCTCGAGCGTAGCCTCGCGATACTTGTCCCAGCCGTCGTCGAATTTGCCCTTGAACTTGTCGATCCACTCCTTGGGCGTGTGGTGCGGCGCATGCGTTGCGCCCGGCGCAACGTAGAGGAAGAAGGGCTTACCGGGTGCGATGCTCGTTGCCTCGCGCGCCCACCCGATCGCCTTGTCTGCGAGATCGGTCGTCAGATGATACGCGGGGTCGGTCGACGCCGGCACGAGATTACGGTTTTCGAACAGGATAGGGTTCCAGTGGTTCATGTCGCCGCCATTGAACCCGAAGAAGTAATCGAAGCCGAGACCGTTCGCCCATCGGTCGAACGGACCGGCAGCGCTCGTTTCCCACGTCGGCGTATTGTGATTCTTGCCGATCCACGCGGTCATGTAGCCGTTTTGACGGAGTACTTCGCCCACCGTGCCGCAGCTTCTCGGGAGGATGCATGTGTAGCCGTCGTAGCCGGTCGCGAGCTCCGTGATGCCGGCGAACGCCGCGGAGTGATGGTTGCGTCCGGTGATTAGCGCGGCGCGCGTCGGGCTGCAGAGCGCCGTCGTGTGAAAGTGATTGTAACGCAATCCTTCGGCGGCGAGACGATCCATCGTCGGCGAGGGAACGCCGCCGCCGAACGTGCCGAATTGGCCGAAGCCAACGTCGTCGAGCAGGATTAGGAGGATATTCGGAGCGCTCTTGGGCGCGACGACCGGTTGCGGGAACTGTGCCGGATCGGATTCGAGATACGTTCGGCCCATCTGGCCCGGAAAATGAAAATCCGGCCGCGGCAGTACGTGCGGCGTGCCCTCACGCGTGGGTTCCTTAGCCATGATACTCCTTCGCTGCGTTTACGGTGTAAACTTGAAAACGGTGCCCTGTCCGAAGAGACCGCCGGCCACAGTCGTGCCGTAGAAGTTACCGCTCTTGTCCGCGGTCAGTCCGTAGTAGGAATACGCGCCGTCTCCGGTACCGCCGAATGCGTGCAGCACTTTCTCGGCGCCCGTCGTCGGGTTCACTTTGAAGATCGTTCCGCAATCGCAACTCGCACCGCCCGCCGACGTCGTGCCGTAGAGGTCGCCGGATCCGCCAAAGACCAGCGTGGTCGTCGTGGAGCTGCCGTCGCTGCCGCCTTGGAAGCTATAGAGCACCCGCTCGCGGTACCGCCCCTTGCCGCTCGGCGTGAGCTCGTAGACGCTGCCCAATCCTTTTGCGCCGCCGTAGTAGGTCGTACCAAAAAGATGGCCGCTCGCGTTGGCGACGAGGCCGCCGTACGGAGAGCCCGCATCGGGCGTGCCCTTGAAGGCGTAGAGCGTCGTCAGTTTCCAATGATTCTTCGATGTTTGCGACATTTTGAAGACCGTGCCCGCGCTATGAGCCCCGCCCTCCTCGGTTACGCCGTAGAGGTTCCCTGATTTATCGATCAACAGCGAACCGAGCGATCCGACCGCTCCGTCCTTGCCGCCGGTAAACGTGTGGATGACGCGCTCTTTCCACTGAGTTCCAGACGGCGAAACCTCGTAGATCACGCCGACGTAATCGGCACCGCCGTCGGGCGTCGTGCCGTAGATATTTCCGGCTCGATCGAAGACGACGCCGCCGCCCGGCCCGAAGCCATCGCTTCCCGCGGTGAAGCTATGCAGAACGTTCTCAGTCGGCGCGGTCAGTTGAAAGACGAGGCCGCAGCCGTCGCTCGCGCATGCGCCGCCGGAGCCGCCCGCGACGGTCGTTCCGTCGAGATTCCCATGCTTATCGAAGTTCACGCCGCCGTGCGGGCTCTTACCGTCGGCGAAGCAGCCGAAGTTATAGAGCACCGTTTCGGACCATGGCGGAGTGGGTTGCGGCGCCAGCTTGAAAACCGTGCCGCACGTCGCGTTTCCGCCGATGACGGTCGTGCCGTAGAGGTTCCCGCTCGGATCGATGGCGAGGCCCGTAGCGGCATTGCCGCCGTCATTTCCCCCAGAAAAACTGTAGAGAACCTGCTCCTTGCCTGCGGCGGGTCCGGCGCGGAAACCAGCAACGCTCGGAACCAACGACGTCGGCGAGCCGAGCGAAGCGTGCGAGCCCCCGCAGCCGGCTAAAAACCCGGCTGCCGCACAAATACCCAGCGCGCGGCCGCTAAAACGGAATATCTTCACTTTGTGCTCCTTGCTTGCACCGTCTCCGGGGGCTGCGAGAGTTCGACGGGACCCGACGGCTCTCCGTGCCACAGGGAAAGCAAATCAAGCGTGTGAATCACCTAAGCCTTCTAAAACCGAAGAGATTAAGCAAGCTTACGAGAGAGAGAACACACATGGCTAATAAGAAGCCGAATATCCTCATCCTCTGGGGTGACGATATCGGCATTTGGAATATCAGCAAGTTCAGCAACGGCATGATGGGGTACCGGACTCCCAACATCGACCGCGTGGCCAACGAAGGCGGCCTCTTCACCGACTACTACTCGCAGCAAAGCTGCACCGCCGGCCGCGCCTGTTTCATCACCGGACAGAACCCAATCCGCACTGGCCTCACCAAGGTCGGCATGCCCGGCGCGACCGTCGGCCTGCAGGCGGAAGATCCGACGATCGCCGAGCTTCTCAAACCGCTCGGTTATGCGACCGGCCAGTTCGGTAAGAACCATTTGGGCGACCGCAACGAGTTTCTGCCGACCGTGCACGGCTTCGATGAGTTCTTCGGCAACCTGTACCATCTCAACGCCGAAGAAGAGCCTGAGCTCCCCGACTATCCCAAAGATCCGAAGTTCAAGGCAATGTTTGGTCCGCGCGGCGTGCTGCATTGCAAAGCGACCGACAAAGACGATCCGACCGTTGACCCGCGCTTTGGCCGCGTCGGCAAGCAAACCATCGTTGATACGGGTCCGCTCACGAAGAAGCGCATGGAAACCGTCGACGAAGAGATCACGACCGCCGCGCTTGCGTGGATGGAGAAGCAGGCCAAGGCCGACCAACCGTTTTTCCTTTGGTACAACACGACGGCCATGCATTTCCGCACGCACGTAGCCGAAAAAAATCTCGGCAAGAGCGGTCAGGACCCGTACGGCGATCGCATGGTCGTGCACGACGAGCAGATCGGCATGATGCTGAACAAGCTCGACGAGCTGGGCATCGCCGACAACACGATCGTGATGTACTCCACGGATAACGGCCCGGAGAACGACACCTGGCCGGACGGCGCCAACACCCCTTTCCGCGGTCAGAAGGACTCCAACTGGGAAGGCGGCTGGCGCGTTCCGTGCTTCATGCGCTGGCCGGGAACGATCAAGCCCGGATCGGTCTACAACGGGATCGTCTCCCACATCGACATGTTCCCGACCCTGCTCGCCGCCGCCGGCAATCCGGACGTCACAAAGCAACTCCTCGCCGGTTGCACCGTGGGCAACAAGAAGTTCCACGTTCATCTCGACGGGTACAATCAGATACCGTATCTCTCGGGCCAGACTAAAGAAAGCCCGCGAAATGCCATCGTGTACTTCAGCGACGACGGCGACGTCATCGCCGTACGCGTCGGTGACTGGAAGTTCAACCTAAGCCTCCAGCGTGCCAATACGATGGCGCAGTGGGCCGAGCCCTTCGTGAAACTTCGCTTGCCGCATATCATGAGCTTGCGGCGCGATCCATTCGAGCGCGCCGACTTTAACTCAAACACGTACTGGGATTGGCTGGTCGATCACGCACCCCAGCTGTACCTGATGCAGGCGGTCATCGCGGGCCAGATCGAGGACTTCGAGAAGTTCCCGCCGCGCCAGAAACCCGCGTCGTTCAATCTCGACTCCGTGATGGAGCAGGTTAAGACGCCGCACGGATAGCGTGTCGGTCGGCGAGTTCTACGAGAGCAATCCGTATCCGCCGCCGGTGGACGATCTCGGTGCCTATAGCCGGCACTGGGACGACCGCCGGCGGCGCGCCGATTCGTATCTCTTCTGGCCGGGCGAACCGTACCGCGACGACCGCAGCATCCTCGTGGGCGGGTGCGGGACGACGCAGGCCGCGCACTACGCCGCTCGCTGGCCCCACGCAAAAGTAGTTGGAATCGACGTTAGTGCAAAGAGTCTGGCGTTCGCGGCAGAGCTAAAGCGCAAGTACGCGCTCGACAACCTCGAGCTGCACGTGCTGGAAGTCGAGCGCGCTGCCGAACTCGGAGAAACGTTCGAGCACGTCGTTTGCACCGGCGTGCTGCACCATCTTCCCGACCCCGATGCCGGCCTGCGCGCGCTGCACGACGTGCTCGCGCCTGGTGGCGCGCTCAACGTGATGGTCTACGCACCGTATGGCCGCGCCGGCGTCTACATGTTGCAAGAGTATTGCAGGCGCCTCGGCATCGGATGGTCGGATTGCGAGATTGCCGATTTGGCAGCGAGCCTCAAGGCGCTCCCGCCCGATCATCCGATCGCGCCGCTGCTGCGAAACGCGCCCGACTTCGCCGACCGCGCCGGGCTTGCCGACGCGCTGCTCCATCCTCAGGATCGCGCCTACTCGGTGCCGCAGCTCTTCGAATTTTTGGGGCGCGCCGGATTTGTCTTCGGCCGCTGGATCCGCCAAGCGCCGTACTCGCCCTGGTGCGGCGCGGTTGCGTCGACGCCGCACTTTGCAAAGCTCGCTGCGCTGCCGGCCGAGGCGCAGTATGACGCGCTCGAGCTCTTCCGTGGAACGATGGTACGCCATGCGCTCGTCGCCTACCCAGCGTCGCCGCACGGCCGGGTCGAGTTCGAATCGGATGCATGGCTTAGCTACGTTCCCATTCGTTTGCCCGATACGATTGAGGTCCGCGAGCGGCTTCCGTCCGGAGCCGCCGCGGTGCTGATCAACCGCAACCACACCTTTACCGACCTCTACCTGCCGATAGACGCGCGACAGGAGCGCCTGCTCGCAGCGATCGACGGTAAACGAACGATCGCAGAAATTTGCGCCGAGCTGCCGGATAAGAACGTCGCGCGCGAGTTCTTCCAGCAGCTCTGGCGCTGGGATCAGATCGTCTTCGATACTATGGGGCGGTCAGCCTGAGGAGATAGAAGTTCCGCTCTTGCGGATTACGGGCCAGCGCCAGCGCGGCTTTAAAATGGTCGCGGGCGGCGTCGCGGTTCGCGCAGCGCAGCTCGAACTCGCCGCGCGCGGCATGATAGAAGGGATACGCCTCGAGGCGATCGCGATCCGCGATCGTCTCGATCGCCGCTAATCCGCTGCGCGCTCCATCCATCTGCCCGAGCGCGATCGCGCGATTGAGCGCCACGACGGGCGAGGGCGCAATCGTCATCAGCGAATCGTAGAGCGAGACGATCGCGCGCCAATCGGTCTGCTCGAGACTCGGCGCGTCGGCGTGCACCGCGGCGATCGCGGCTTCGACGTGGTAGCGGCTGACTTCGGAGCCGGTCGCAGACCGCTCGAGCCAGGCGCGCCCCTTGCCGATCATCTCGCCGTCCCAGCGCGAGCGGTCCTGGGCGAGCAGCGAGCTGAGATTTCCAGAGGCGTCGAGCCGCGCCGGCAGCCGCGCCCCGTCGAGATACATCAACGCGCAGAGGGCGAGCGTCGCGGGCGTCGCGCCGAGCGGGTGCCGCGCGAGCAGACGCGTCATGCGGATCGCTTCGCGGCAGAGCTCGGTCCGAACGGCGGTCTGAGGCGACGCTCCGTGGTAGCCCTCGCTAAATATAAGGTAGAGCGCTCGCTGGACGATCGGAAGACGGCCCGCAAAATCGGCGCTGTCGGCGATGTCGAAGAGCGCGCCCGACTCGGCGAGGCGCCGTTTGGCGCGCGTCAAGCGCTTCTGCGTCGCGGCATGTCCCGTGACGAAGGCGCTCGCGATCTCGCGCGATCCGAACCCGGCCACGAGCGCGAGCACCAGCATCACTTGCGTCTCTTCCGGAAGGCGCCGCTGGCAGCACGAGAACATCATGCGCAGCTGGTCGTCGGCGATGGCGGTCGGCTCGAACGCCTCCTCGACGACGTTGGCCAAGGTCCATTCGGTCTGCAAGAGCCGCCCCAGATCGGCGGCGTAGGTGCGAGCCGTCCGTTCGCGCCGCAAGAGATCGAGCGCGCGATGCTTGGCCGTCTTCATCAACCATGCCGACGGGTTCTCCGGAAGCCCGCGAAGCTTCCAGACCTCCAGCGCGCGGCAGAAGGCGTCTTGTACG
>JBARBD010000252.1:0-24236 GCA_049792675.1 Vulcanimicrobiaceae bacterium
GTTCGGGCGAGCGGGCGGCGGTCCGGCGTTCGGCGGCGCGCGGCGCCACCGGAAATGCCCGTTCGTCAAACGAGTTCCACGCGTTACATTGCGGGCAACGCCCGAGCCAGCGCGCCGATTCGAATCCGCATGCGGAACAGAAGTAGACGTTGCGCGCTTTAGCCAGGCTCGTAACGTTCTGCGGGGCCGCCGCTTTGCCTGGGCGAATCCGCCGCCGGTGAGCCTCAACGCTAAGCTGCAGATCGCGATCGACGGGCCGGCGGCGTCGGGTAAGACGACCGTCGCGCGCTCGACCGCGCTCCGCCTACACGTGCTCTACCTCGACACCGGGGCGATGTATCGCGCGCTCGCCTATCTCGCGCTGCACACCCGAACCGACGTCGACAACGCCGCAGCGCTGACGCGCCTGGCGGAGCGCGAGCCGATCGAGGTCGTGCTCGATGAGTCGGCGCCGCTCGGCTTTCGCCTCTTTGCCGGCGGACACGAGCTCGGCGAAGCGGCGCTGCACGGCAACGAGGTGACTGCCATCGTCTCGGTCGTCGCAGCGCACGCCGCGGTCCGCGCGGTTATGGTGCGGGCCCAGCGCCGTGTCGCGCAGGAAGGTCCGGTCGTCATGGTCGGGCGCGATATCGGCAGCGTCGTCCTGCCGAACGCGCCGGTCAAGATATACCTCACCGCATCGCTGCAGGCGCGCATCGCCCGGCGGCGCGCTCAGCTAGCCCAGGCGGGGATCGAAGTGGACGAGCACCGCTTGGCCGAAGAGATCGCAGAGCGCGACCGGCTCGACCGTACGCGCGCGATCTCGCCGCTCGCGCCGGCGCCCGACGCGCACATGATCGATTCGAGCGAGATCGGCCCGGAGCAGGTCGTCGACGAGATCTGCGCGATCGTCGCGCGCAGCCAAGCCGCTGGATGAACGAGCGCTTCTACGATCTTTCGAAGGCCGCGGTTCGTTGCGTCGTGCGCGTGCTCTGGCGCGCTCGCGCCGTCGGAATGGAGAACGTTCCGGCGACGGGCCCGCTGATCGTCGCGTGCAACCACGTTTCGTACCTCGATCCGCCGGCGATGGGATGCTTTTGCCCGCGCCGCATTAGCTATATGGCGAAGAAAGAGCTCTTCGAGGTCCCGGTGCTCGGCGGGGTCATCCGGGCGCTGGGTGCCTACGCCGTGGATCGGCAAGGCAGCGCAACCGCCGCGATCAAGCGCTCGCTGGAGGTCCTGCAGGCGGGCGGGGCGATCGGGATATTCCCCGAGGGGACCCGCAATCTCACCGGCACCGTCGCGCCCCAGACCGGCGTCGCGCTGCTGGCCTCGCTGGCCGGCGCGCCGGTCGTGCCGGCGTGTATCCGCGGGAGCGACCGGGCCCGCCGGTTCGGTCGGATAGAAGTCGCATTCGGCGCGCCGCTGACGCTGCCGGGCGGCCGGAAAGCAACGCGCGACGATTTGGCGAAGTTCACCGCCGAGATCATGCGCGCGATTGACGCGCTGTCGGAGAGCATCGGTGGAGATACGTAAGGCGTCGGTTCAGGGGTTCTGTTTCGGGGTAGCGATCACGGTCAAGAAAGCCGAGGAGGCGATCGCCTCGCGCGGCGACGTGACGACCCTCGGGCATGTCGTGCACAACCCACAGATGGTGGAATCGCTCGCGGCACGCGGGTTGAAGAACGCGCACGCCGTCGACGAGGTCGATGCCGGGGCGCTCTTCGTGCGCGCGCACGGGCTGCCAGTCGACGTCTTCGAGAAGGCGAAGGAGAAGAACCTCGAGATCATCGACGCGACCTGCCCGATGGTCACCAAGATTCACGTGCAAGCCGAGAAGCTCAAGGCCGACGGATATAAGATCGTCGTCATCGGCGATGCGAACCATCCGGAGGTCAAGGGCACGCTCAGCCACGTGCCGGGCGCATGGTGCATTCAAAACACCGAGGACGTGGAGAAGCTTCCGCGTTCGAGCAAGGTCGGCGTCGTCGTGCAGTCGACGTGGTCGGGCGAGGGATTCACCGAGATCGTCCGCGCGCTTTCGGCGAAGTACTACGAAGTGCGGGCGGTTAACACGATCTGCACCGACACCCATAACCGCCAGAGCGAGGCGCTGCGCCTGGCCAAGGACGTCGAAGTCATGATCGTGGTCGGCGGAAAGACCTCGGCAAACACCAAGCATCTCGCCGACCTCTCAGAGTCGCACGGCGCGCGCGCCTATCACGTCGAGGGACCCGACGAGCTGGAGGCGCCGTGGTTCAAAGGCGTCGCGGTGGCCGGATTGATGTCCGGCGCGTCGACGCCGGGGTGGCTCGTCGATCAGGTTGAGGCGCGCATGGAGGCGCTCGCCGCTTCTGCTTAACCTCGTTAACCTTGCCGAGCGTTTTGAGAGCGCCCTCGAGGAACGGATTACCGGCTATCGGGGATCGAGCGAGATCTCCGATATGCTTTTGCGCCACTTCTGCTACCCACCCTACGGCCCGGCGCGGCGCGGCAAGCGTCTGCGGCCGCAGATGGTAATGCGCGTCGCGACCAGCGAGGGCGCGCCGGTCGGGCACGCGCTCGATGCCGCCGTGGCGGTCGAGATCTTTCACAACTATTCGCTCGTGCACGACGATATCGAGGATCGCGACGAACTGCGCCATGGCCGGCCCACGCTCTGGAGCGCGTACGGCGTCGCCGAGGCGATCAACGCAGGCGACGCGATGTGCGCGCTCAGTTTCTTGAGCCTCGAGCACGCGGCCGCCCACCTCGACTCGCGGCGCGTCCTCGAGATGATCGCATTGCTTCACGAAGCCCACGCCGTGATGTGCGAGGGCCAGTCGCTCGACCTGCACTTCGAGTCGGAGCGATCGGTCGATCTTCCCGGCTACTATCGCATGATCGAGTGCAAGACGGCCAAGCTTTTCGACGCATCGTGCCGCCTGGGAGCGTATGCGGCCTGCGGTGACGACGCGAAGATCGAAGCTTACGGCGACGTCGGACGCGCGTACGGCATGGCTTTTCAGATTCGCGACGACGTTGCCGGGATCTGGTCGACCGTCGGCGAGACCGGCAAGACGGTCGCGAGCGATATCGCGCGGCGAAAGTGGACCTTTCCGGTCGTCTGGGCGATCGCACAGCCGCCGTCCGCCGCGCGCCGTGCGGTCGCCGACGCGTACGCGCTCGGACGCCCGCTGGAGCCGCGCGCCGTGGAGCTCGTTGTCGAAGCCCTCGATACGCTGGGCGCGCGCGAAGTCGCGGAGCGAACCTGGGCGCGGCACCTGGCGGTCGTCGAGGGGCATCCCAACCGCGAGCTTCGCGAGTATCTGCTGAGCACGCTCGGCCTCGCGGCCGCCCGTTGACGTCGGGAGCGGCAGCGTGAGCGCGAAGACGCCGGCGCGAAGCGAGCCGCTCGCGTGGGCGCTGCCGGTGCTGCTCCTGCTCGGATTGATCGTACGGCTGATCTTTCTCGACAGCCAAGGATTCAAGACCGATATCGCGACCTACGTCGCCTGGGCGCTCGCGCTCAGCCAGCACGGCTTCGCGTCGTTCTACACGACGATCGGCTTCGCCGATTACCCTCCCGGCTATTTCTATATCCTCGCCTTGGTCGGCCATCTCTGGCGTGCGTTCTTCGCGCCGCACGATCCCGGCTATGCCGTTCTGCGCCTGATGGTCAAGCTGCCGGCCGTGCTCGCCGATCTCGGCGTCGGTTGGCTCATCTATGCGACGGCGCGTCGTTTCGCACCGCGCAACGTGTCGTTGGGCGTCGCCGCGCTCTATCTGCTCAACCCCGCGACCGTCTACATTTCGGCGCTCTGGGGCCAGGTCGATTCGATCTCGGGCGGCTTTGCGCTGCTCGCCATTTACTTTCTGCTGCGCAGTGACGGCGAGCCGCGCACCAGCGGCGCGCGGCTCGATTGGTGGATCGTCTTCGCCTGGCTCTCGTTCGCATACTCGTTGCTGATCAAGCCGCAAGCTGCCGTCTTGCTGCCGCTGATCGTCGCGTTCTCCTTCGCAGATCCGTCGCGGCGCCGGGCCCGCATCGTTGCGGGCGCGGTCGGCGCCGTCGCAGCGCTGCTGCTCGCGCTGACCCTGGCCGCGCCGTTCCATCCCGGCAATCCGATCGCGACGGCGGGTTGGCTGCTCGAGCGCTATGCCTACGGGTCGAACGTCTATCCGTACAACAGCGTCAACGCCTTCAACCTCTGGGCGCTTCGCGGGACGATGTGGGTTCCCGACGGGCAGTACATTCTATTCCTTCCGCAGTCCGTCTGGGGCGTCGTCCTGGTGGTCGCCGCACTCGCGTTGGTCGTTTGGCGTTACCTGCAAGACCGCACCGCCGAGGCGCTGCTCGAAGGATGCGCGGTCGCGGCGCTCGCCTTCTTCGTGCTTGCGACGCGCATGCACGAGCGCTATCTCTTCAACGGCCTGCTCTTCACGATCGTCTGCGTCCCGTTCGCGCGGCGCTATCTTTGGGGAGCGGTGGCGCTCTCGATCGTGCTCTTCGCAAACCTGCAGTACGGTCTGCAGTATCTCAATGCGGTCACCGGCAACATGCCGGGCGTAAATTCGCAGAATCTATGGGGCATTTGGACGACGCTCTTCTCGCTGATCGCGGTCGGCACGTTCTTCGTGCTCGGCTACCAGTACTTGGGAAGCGCGGACTCCGTCGAGCGCCGGCCGGAGGCGGCCGAGGAGGCCACGCCGCCGGCAGCGGCGCCCGCAGCGGCGCCGGGTATCGCTTTGGCCGGCGGATCCTTCCGGCATTGGTTCGACCCGCGCGAAGGCCTGATGGCGATGCGCCCGCTCGACTACGCGATCGTCGCGGTGCTCGGCATCGGCAACTTCATCCTCTCGTTTATCGGGTACTGGTGGCCCCCCGAGAAGGTCTTCGACGAGATCTACTTCGCGCGCGCGGGCGAAGAGTATCTGCAGAACCTGCGCATCTACGAGAACACGCATCCCCCGCTGAGCAAGCTGCTGGTGACGCTCTCGATGATGCTCTTTGGCGGCATGCCGCACGGCCACGGTCTCGGCGGCTGGACCGGCCTCAACGCGCTGGTCGGCCATATGGGCAACGGCGACAACTCCTACGGCTGGCGTTTCCTCGACGTCGTCTTCGGTGCGCTGGTCGTGATGCTGCTCTATCCCTTCGCCAAACGCATTACCGGCTCGACGATCTTCGCGACGATCGCCGCGTTGCTGCTTACCTTCGACGGCATGCATTTCGTGCAGTCGCGCATCGCAACGCCCGAAGGCTTCGTCGTCTTCTTTGCGACGCTGGCAGTCTACGCATTCTATCGCTTCTGGATCAGCTCGCAAGTCGGGGAGCGACGCCACGTCAACATTCCCGTATGGGCAATGGTCGCCGCCGCGGCCGGCTCGTTGCTGGTCGGCCTCGGCGTCGTCGCTATCGGGCGCCCGCTCTGGGGATTCAACGCCACGACGCCGGAACTAAACGTGCACACGAGCATCGTCATAACCTTCTACGCCGGCTGCGGCATCTATCTGCTCGTGCGCTATCTGCTCTTCCCGAAATGGTTCGGTGACGGGCGAGCCGAGCTCACCTACGGCGAGGGTTCGTACGCGTTGCGCGATGGGGGTACGAACCTCTTCGCGGTAGACGGCGGTACGATCGATTCGCGCGGGAAGATTACGCGCGGCGCCATCTCGCAAGGGAAGGGCGGAGCGTTGGTCTATGACGATGAGCCGCTGACGATCGAGTACCGGCGCGACGCGAGCGTCGAGTACGCCACGCCCGCTGGCGCCGTGACCTACGCCAACGATGAGGTCCGCACCGGCGATAGCGGCGTCGTCGAAAAAGGGCGCAGCTCGAAGCTCTGGCTGATCCTCTTCACGGTCGCTCTCGGGTTGCTCGTCAGCAGTAAGTGGTACGGCGTGATGGGCTTCGGCGTAAGCTTCATCTTGCTATTCTTCATCTGGTTGCAGCGGTATATCTTCCGCCGGCCGACGCTATGGGGAAATCCGCGCGGGTTCCGCCTGGACGGTGCGTTCGCGACGATCGTCTTCATCAGCGCGACGGTGTATCTCTTCGCGTGGGCTCCCGACCTTGCGAGGCAGTCTGCCGATCCGGGAGAGATTCACAACGTTGCCGACCTCGTCTATCGTCAGTACACGATGTACGAGTACCACCACAATCTCAAGGCGACGCATCCGTATTCGTCCCAGTGGTGGGAATGGCCGCTCGACTACGTACCCGTCGCGTACTTCTATCAGGACCATCGCCGTAACCAGAACGATCCTAATGGATGCTGCATCTACGAGATTACCTCGATGCCTAATCCCGTCATTCTGTGGTTCGGCCTGTTCTCGGTGATCTTCGTCGCCGTGCTGGCGTTACGCGAGTGGAAGAAGGGCTACTGGCTGATCTTCGTAACCTACCTCTTGCAGTGGCTGCCGTGGATAGGGTCGCCGCGCTTGATCTTCGCCTACCATTTTTACGTCAATATTCCGCTCATCTGCCTTTGCAATACGATCGCCTTGCAGCGAGCCTGGCAGTGGTGCAACCGCCAAGACAACCTTCGCTGGCTAGGAGGCCTCGCGGTGGGCGGCTACGTCGCGCTTGCCGGCCTGGGCTTCATCTACTTCTATCCGATCCTGGCCGCCCATCCGATATCGTGGAACGCCTGGCACCACCGGATGTGGTTCCCAACCTGGATTATCGGACCGGGATAGCGAAACGTCGCCGCAATGTCCGGGCACTCGAAATGGCATAATATCAAGCTGAAGAAGGGCAAGGTCGACGCCCAGCGGGGCGCCCTCTTTACCAAGCTCAGCAAGGAGATCATTCTCGCCGCGAAGGGCGGTTCGCCGGATCCGGAGGCCAACTACCGGCTGAAGATGGCCGTCGAGAAGGCGCGCGAGTTCAACATGCCCCACGAGAACGTCAAGCGCGCGATCGCGCGCGGCTCGGGGCAGAGCGACGAACGCGAGATCGAAGAGATCCGTTACGAAGGGTACGGGCCGCACGGCTTGGCGGTCGTCGTCGATGCGGCAACCGACAACCGCAACCGGACCGCGGGCGAAGTGCGGTTCCTTTTCAGCCGGCACGACGGGACGCTCGGAGAGACCGGCAGCGTCGGCTGGATGTTCGACCCGGTCGGCATCGTCGAGCTCGATCCGGCCGGTAAGTCGGAAGACGCGCTGATTGAAGAAGCGCTCGTGGACGGCGTCGAGGACGTCGAGTACGACAGCGAGCTGGCCGCGATCTACACCCAACCCGCGATGCTCGCCGGCGTCCGCGACGCATTGCGCGCGCGCGGCACGAAGATATCCGACGCCTACCTCGGCATGCGCGCGAAGACCAAGATCGCGCTGCAAGGCGTCCAGCTCGCGGCGGCGCTCGCCTTCCTCGAGGCGCTCGAAGAGCACGAAGATATTCAACGCGTCTTCAGCAATCTCGACTTCAGCAGCGTGCCGGAGGAGGCACTCGCCTGAAGTCCTCGATCCAATCGTACGTACCGCGCGATTGGCTCTTTCCGATCGCATTGGTGATCTTCGTCGCGGTCGTCGTTTGGTTCGGCCGCCAGATCTACGATTTTCTGCTGCCGTCCTCATCGACGGTTACGGTGCCGTCGTTCGTCGGCGAGACGCTCACCGATGCCAACGCCGAAATCGAGCGATTGAAACTTACTTCGTCGGTCGCCGATCACGAGACCAGCGACCGCTATCCCAAGGGCGTCGTCATCATGCAGCGCCCCGAGGCCGGCGAACAGGTGCGCCAAGGCCGGCAGATATCGTTCGTGATCAGCGACGGGATCGTCGCTCGCCTGATGCCGGACCTGCGCTATCAGTCCATGCGCGAGGTCGAGCTGGATCTCTCGAAAGCGCACCTCCAGCTGGGGAAGGTGACGTACGCGAAGAGCGACGTCATACCCGAGGGACACGTGATCTCGCAGAACCCGCCGCCGGTGGTGAGCGTGCACCAAGGCGACGTTGTCACGCTCCTCGTGAGTCAGGGCGGCCTCGCGACGCTCAAGGTGCCGCAGTTGGTGGGGCTCTCGATCGATCAAGCGCGAACGCTCGCGGCACGAAGCGGCATCAAGCTCGGACAGATCGTCTGGACGCCGCTTGGAAAAAGCGGTCCGGCGCACGGCATCGTTGCCCGCCAGATGCCGCCGCCAAACGCCAAGATCGCGTCGTTCGATCCGGTCGCACTGCAGGTCAGCGCCGGACCGAACGAATCGGGCTATATCATCCACCAAGCGCACGTGCTCGTCTCGGTGCCATCGCCCGACAACGTAGCCGCCGGGCAGCAACTCGACGTGCGTCTTGCACTGACCGATGCCACCGGCCAATACGATCTCTACCATGCGTTTGCCGAGCCGGGGCAGAAGCTCGATTTTACGATAACGGCGGTCGGGACGTCGCTGCTCGACATGTACGTCAACGGTGCGCTCGTCGGCGAGACGCGTCTAGGCACCGAGCCGCCGCGCGTCTACAGCAGCCCCGGCCCCTCGGCCACGCCGTCGCCGTGACGGCGCGACCATTCTGTCAGAGGACGAACGGCAGACCGCAGGCAAGTTGCGTTTGATGACGCTCCTCGCCCCGTCGCTGCTCTCGGCCGATTTTGCGCGCATCGCAGAACAGATCGCGACCGTCGAAAAGGGCGGGGCCGACTATTTGCACATCGACGTCATGGACGGGCGCTTCGTTCCGAACATCACGTGGGGGCCGAAGATCGTTGGCGACCTTCGCAGACTCTCGCCATTGGTCTTCGACGCGCATCTGATGATCGTCGAGCCCGAGCGCTACGTTGACGATTTTCGCCGTGTCGGCTGCGATCGAATCACCTTTCATCTCGAAGCGACGTGCCACGCCCAGGGGCTGCTCGTACACCTGCGTTCGATCGGCGCCAAGGCGGGCATCGCGATCTGCCCGCAGACCCCCGTCGAGATGCTCCAGGACGTCATCGACGTCTGCGACACGGTGCTGGTGATGAGCGTCAACCCCGGCTTCTCTGGGCAGTCGTTCATCCCGCGTGCGATCGACAAGGTTCGCGAAGCCCGCGCGTTGATCGACCGGCGAAACCCCGAGTGCCTGATCGAAGTCGACGGCGGCGTCGGTGAGGCGAACGCGCGCACCCTGGTCGAGGCGGGCGCCGACGTGCTCGTGATGGGCTCGGCCGTCTTCGGCGCGGAGAATCCCGGAGCCGAGCTGCGCCGAATACGCGCGCTGCTCGCGTGAGCGAAGACGAGGTCGTCGCAGCGCTCGAAGCCCTCTGCCGCCCCGCTTCGCCCGCAGGGCGACGGATCCGGCTCGGCATCGGAGACGATGCGGCGCTCTGGCAACCATCGCGATCGCACCTGAGCGCAATCTCGACCGACATGTTGGTCGAGAACGTGCACTTTACGCGCGCACTCGCGTCGCTCGAGGATATCGGACGGCGGGCGATGGCCGCAAACCTCAGCGACCTCGCGGCGATGGGCGCGCGACCGGTCCTTGCGACGATCGCGCTCGGCGTTCCGCCGCCGTTCGATCAGCCGGAGATCCTCGAGCTCTATCGTGGGCTGACCGGCGCCGCCGCCGATGCAAAACTGGCGATCGCCGGCGGCGATCTCTCGCGTTCGGAAATGCTGACGGTTACGATTGCGATCGTCGGCGAGGTGCGCTCGTCGAACGTCAAGTTGCGGTCGGGAGGACGGCCCGGCGACGTGCTGGCGGTTACCGGCCCGCTCGGCGCTGCGCGTGCGGGCTTGGAGCTCGCGCGAGGAGACGGCCGGATTGCCGGCGAGCTTGCCGAGGCGGCGCTGCTCGCGTTTCGGCGCCCCCAAGCGCGCGGCGCGCAGGGGCGCTTCCTGGCCGCCAGCCGGAACGTGCGCGCGATGATGGATTGCTCCGACGGGCTCTCGACCGATCTGGCGCGTCTCTGCATCGCTTCCGGTTGCGGAGCCAGCCTCGAATCGGTTCCGGTGGCCGCGTCGGCGCGCGCCTATGCGGCGGCGAACGGCGAGGATCCGGAGCGCTTCGCGCTCGCGGGCGGAGAGGATTTCGAGTTGATCGTTGCGATCCGCGCCCGGGCCTTCGGTCACCTAGCTGCTCGCTACGAGGGACGTTTCGGGCAGGCGCTCGAGCGGATCGGCGTCTTGTGCGAGGGCGACGGCGTCGTCTGGGACGGCGCGCCGCTGTTACGTTTGGGCTGGGATCACTTTTCCGCGGGCTCGGCTTCTTAAGCCCGGCGCGTTACCT
Source organism: Vulcanimicrobiaceae bacterium (assembly GCA_049792675.1). Taxonomy (GTDB): domain Bacteria; phylum Vulcanimicrobiota; class Vulcanimicrobiia; order Vulcanimicrobiales; family Vulcanimicrobiaceae; genus Cybelea. The sequence continues at coordinate 10,174 of JBARBD010000252.1, forward strand.
TTTTCGAGCGCAGGCACTGCGTGCAGACCCGCGCGGTGCGATGAACGCCGCGGTCGTCTATACGGACGGACTGCAGGTTCGGCAGCCACCGCCGTTTGGTTTTATTCATCGCGTGGCTTACGTTGTTGCCCGCTTTGGGCCCCTTGCCACAGATCTCACAGCGCTTCGCCATAGCCGGCAGATAGTACCATGGGCCGCGACGAAGGGCAAGACTGAAATGTTGACGGAAGGCAAGGATTCCCGTGACGCCTCCCCCAAAGACGGGCCGCCGTGGACGTTTTAGCTTGCCGCAGGCCGGCGGCGGTCCCATGAGCGTAGCGCGTATCGCCGTGGACGCGATGGGAGGCGACCACGCCCCCGAGGAGATCGTGGCCGGCGCGCTCCTCGCGGCTGCGGAGTTCGATGCCGACATCTTTCTGGTCGGGGACGAAGCGAAGGTGCGCTCGCTCCTGCGAGGCCCGCAGCCCGACCGGGTGACCGTCGTGCATGCCCCGGACGCGATCGCTATGGACCTCGCACCGGCGGCCGCGGCTCGATCCGGCGAACGGACCTCGCTCGGCGTCGCCGTGAATCTGGTCAAGCAAGGCGAGGCCGATGCCGTCGTCTCGGCCGGCAACAGCGGCGCTTTCCTGGCGATCGCCCTGATCAAGCTGCGCACGATCGAGGGCATCTCCCGGCCGGCGATCGCGACCGTCTGGCCGGCGCTCAACGGGCCGACCGTCCTGCTCGACTCGGGTGCCAACGTCGATTGCCGGCCCGAATGGCTCGTCCAGTTTGCGATCATGGGATCGGCGTACGCGAAGTGCGTCTTGAACGTGGCGAACCCCCGCGTCGGCGTGCTCTCGGTCGGCGAGGAGCGGATAAAAGGAAATCAGCTCGTGCTCGAGGCGGGCCGTTTGCTCGAGACCGCGCCGGTTCGATTCATCGGGAACGTCGAGGGGCGCGACCTCTTCCACAACGTCGCCGACGTTATCGTCGCCGACGGCTTCGTTGGCAACGTCGTCCTCAAGACCGGCGAAGGCATGATCGCCGATCTCGCCAGGGTGATGAGCGATGCACTGCTCGGCGGCAACCTGATGACCAAGCTCGGCACGGCGATGCTGGCGCCCGCGCTGCAGCGCTTGCGCAAGAAGTTCGATTACGAAACCTACGGCGGAGCGCCGCTGCTCGGTCTGCGCGGGAACTGCATCGTCACGCACGGGCGCGCCAGCCGCAACGCGATCAAACACGCGGTCGGAGCCGCTGTCCAAGAAGTCGAACACGACGTCGTCGGCAAGATTACGGAGCTGATCGCACCGCATCTCGCACCGACGTAATGCTCGGGGTCTACGTCCACCTTCCGTTCTGCCCGTACCTCTGCCCATATTGCGATTTTGCCAAATGGCCGCTGCGCGGCACGGCGGCGCGGCGCTACCTCGATGCGCTTGAGGCAGAGCTCGAACGAGAGCGCAGCGTGCCGGCGGGGACGATCTATCTCGGCGGAGGTACGCCGAACGCCTACGACCGCGCGACGATTGCGCGCCTCGTCGGGCGGTTGCGCGACCACTTTCCCGGAGCGTTCGAGATCTCGATCGAGCTCAATCCCGAGCTGGTGCGCGACGGGGACTTTCGCGCCTATCGCGAGGCGGGCATCACGCGCCTTTCGTTCGGCGTGCAGTCGTTCGAAAGCGACGAGATTCGAACGCTCGGCCGCAAGCACACCGTGAAAGAAATCGAGCGCGTCGTCGCCCGGGCGCGCGCCGATGAGATCGGATCGATCTCGCTCGATCTGATCTTTGCCGTGCCCGGACAGACGCCGGCGACCTGGCGGCGATCGCTGGAGCGCGCAATCGCGCTGGACGTCGATCACGTTTCGACCTACGGCCTGACGGTGGAAGAAGGCACGCCGTATGCCGCTTGGCAGCGGCGCGAGCCGCAGCGCTTTTTCGACGACGCGGCTGAGGCCGAGCTTTACGCGATCGCAATAGACGTGCTTGGAGGCGCCGGATACGAGCAATACGAGATCAGTAACTTCGCCCGCCGAGGGCACGCCTGCGCGCACAACTTGAACTATTGGGCGAACGGGGAGTACGTTGGGCTCGGCGTTGGAGCGGCCGCGTATCGCGACGGCGTACGGTCGGTGCACACGCGTTCGCTCGACGAGTACGTCGCCGCGGCGCTCGCCCGGCAGCCGATTCCGGCGGAGGCCGAGCGGCTGGAAGGCCGCAAGCGTGCCGGCGAGGCGATGATGCTCGCGTTGCGGACCGTGCAAGGTGTTCGCCTCGGAGACTTCAAAGAGCGTTATGGAATCGACGTGATCGATGACTATGCGCCCATCGTGGCACGACTGACGCGGAACGGATTGCTCGAACGCGTCGACGATACGGTTCGCCTGACCCAGCGCGGTCGCTTTCTCGCCAACGATGTCTGTGGAGCTTTCCTAACATTCCAGTAGCAGATAACAAACTCTCCCAAAACGTGCTCCGCGGAGCCTTCGTCATCGTATTCGGCGTCACGGGCTTTCTGTTGGGGCGCGAGGCCTACTTCAGCCTGTTCGCGCCGCATTTCGCAAACGAAGGGCTGCAGCTCGCATTCCTCTTGCTCTCGCCGGTCGCCGGCGCGCTGATCGGCGCGCTGCTCGCTCCGGCCGCGCAGATGCTCTTCGAAGGTCAACTCGAGCAGGCCGAAGGCGCGATGGATCGCCTGACGCCGGCCGAGATTGCGGGCGGCGCAGTCGGTCTCGTGGTTGGCCTCCTCATCGCATTTTTGATCAAGAGCATCGCCTTCGAGATGATCTCGGAGGCCGGCCGAGCCGGAACCTATATCGCGATCGTGCTCTATCTCATCGTCGCGATCTTCGCCGCGTACCTGGGCGCACGTATCGGCGCAAAGATTCGAATCGTTCCGATGCCGAGCGGCGCCTCGAGCGCCGGTTCCGGCGGAAGCAAGAAGCTCGTCGACACCTCCGCGATCGTCGATGGCCGTATCGTCGAGATCGTGGAGAGCGGTTTCCTCGAAGGTGTGCTGATCGTTCCGCGCTTCGTTCTGCGCGAGCTTCAGGCAATCTCCGATTCGGTCGACCCGCTCAAGCGGACGCGCGGACGACGCGGCTTCGACGTGCTTACTAAACTGCAGGAGCTCTCGATCTTTGAGATCAGCGAGCGCGACTACGACGATATGGCCCCAGGCAACGTCGACGCCCGCCTGGTACGCCTCGCGCAGGAGCTGGAGGCGAAGCTCGTGACGAACGATTACAACTTAAACCGGGTCGCGAGCGTGGAAGGCGTCGACGTGCTCAACGTCAACGAGCTCGCCAACGCCGTCAAGCCCGTCCTGTTGCCCGGTGAGGAGCTTCACCTTGCCGTCATTCGCGAGGGCAAAGAGTTTCATCAGGGGATTGGCTATCTCGACGACGGCACGATGGTCGTCATCGAGCACGGGCGACGGCTGATCGGCGAAGAGACCGACGTGATCGTAACCAGCGTGCTGCAGACCGTCGCCGGACGGATGATCTTTGCGCGGCCGAAGCGGGAAGGTGCGACGCCTTGAGATGGGGCGCCGTGATCGTCGCGGCCGGGCGGGGCGATCGCTTTGGGCGACCCAAACAGCTGCTCGAGCTTGCCGGCCTGCCGATGGTCGGATGGTCGATGCGTACCTTGGCGTCTATGCATGAGATCGCCGAGCTGGTCGTTGCGACCGAGCCGGAATCGATCGAGCCGGTGCGCGCGCTCGCCCAGCGCCTCGCACCCGATCGCGAGACGCGCATCGTACGCGGCGGCCGGACGCGACAGGAGAGCGTCTACGCGGGGTTGCAGGCGCTTTCGAGCGGGTGCGACGCCGTACTGGTGCACGATGGCGCGCGACCGCTGGTGCGAGCCGAGGACGTGCGCGACGGCATGCGCGAGGTGCGCGAAGGGCGCAGCGCGCTGCTCGCAGCGCCGGTGGTCGACACGATCAAGCTCGTCGATCCGCAATCGCTGCGCGTCGGCGCGACGCTCGACAGGCAAACGCTCTGGGCGGCGCAGACGCCGCAGTTTGCCCTGACCGCCGAGCTGCGGTCGGCGCACGAACGAGCGCGACGCGAAGGCGTCGAGGTCACGGATGATGCCGCGTTGCTCGAACGTGACGGCATCGAGGTCGTCGCCGTCTGCCCCACCGGCGAGAACTTCAAGGTGACGCATCCCGAAGATTTTGCACGCGCCCAAGCCCTGCTGCAGGAGCGCGCGCTGACGATCCCGGCCGGCTGATGCGAATCGGTCACGGCTTCGACGCACACCGGCTCGTCGAGGGCCGCGCGCTCGTCTTGGGCGGCGTGCGGGTTCCATTCGAGCGCGGGGCGCTCGGGCATTCGGATGCCGACGTGCTCGCCCACGCGCTTGCCGACGCGCTGCTCGGTGCGGCCGGACTTGGCGATCTCGGCGCGCGGTTTCCCGATACCGACGCGCGCTGGAAGGACGCCGATTCGATGGACTTGCTCGCGCAATGCGTCGCTGCGGTGCGCGAGCACGGCTATGCGATCGTCAACGTCGACGCGACGATCGTCGTCGATCGCCCCAAACTGGCGCCTTTTATTGCAGGGATGCGCGAGAATCTTGCAGCGCGGCTCTGCATCGAGCTCGGCGCCGTGAGCGTGAAGGCCAAGAGCAGTGAGGGCATGGGCTACACCGGCGACGGTTCCGGCATCTGCGCCTACGCCGTCGCACTGCTCTCGTCGTGACGTGATAGCCGGCGCGGAACTCACCGGCGCGATGCAGCACTGGGGCGTACTCGAGACGCCGCCCCCACCCGCTGCGCTGCGATGGATCGAGACGTTTCTGGAGGCGTACGGCGACCGTTTGCAGCGCGTCGACGACGCGCTGCCTTTGGTCGCGGCGCTGCGCGCCGAAGCGTGCGTCATTCCCGCGCTCGAGCTGGAACGCTTGCGATCGCGCGACGTGCTCTTCTACCTCGACTCAGTCGGGCAATACGTCGACCGCCAGCCCGAGCTGCGTGGCCTCCCGCTCGAACACGACCTGGCCGCGATCGCGCAGGCGTTCGGAATCGCGCGCGGCGACGCGCTTGCGAGCGTGCGCATGGCCCTAACCGGCGAGCGCGAAGGAGCGCCGCTCGAGCTGCTCTTTCCTCTGCTCGGCCACGACCGGATTATGATTCGCATCGGTGCGGTCAACTCGAGGCTGCTGCACGGGCGGGGGCTCGAGCCGATCAAACACGGGCCGGGCGGCAAGCCCTTCGAACCGATTCGTGGAAAACGGCCGGCGCCGAATCCGATCGACTGACCGGGCGGTTAGAGGACTGCAGATGGCCGGTATCTTCGAGGACCTTTTCTCGTACCTGCGAGCTCCGCTCGAGCGCGATCCCGCGGCGCGCGGCTGGCTCGACGTCGTCCTCTCCTACCCCGGCTTTCACGCGCTCGCAGCGCATCGGCTGATTCATCCGCTCTACGTTCTCGGCGTTCCGATTCTGCCGCGATACCTGTCGCAGGTCGCGCGCTTTCTCACCGGCGTCGAGATTCATCCGGGCGCACAGGTTGGCAAGGGCGTCTTCATCGATCACGGCATGGGCGTCGTCTTCGGCGAGACCGCGATCGTCGGCGATGGGTGCACGATCTATCAGGGCGTGACGCTGGGCGGAACGAGCCTTTCGCACGGAAAGCGTCACCCGACGCTCGGGCGCAATGTGACGGTCGGCGTGAACTCGAGCGTCCTGGGCGCGATCGTCCTCGGCGACAACGCCAAGGTCGGCGGCGGTTCGGTGGTCGTCAAAGACGTACCCGCGAATGCGACCGTCGTCGGCGTGCCCGCGAGAATCGTCGCTCAGGACGGTAAGCCGATTCGCGTCGTGCAAGACCGCCCGCAGGTCGAGATGCCGGATCCGACCGCCGACGCGCTCGGACGGCTGCAGCGCAGGCTCGATCAACTCGAAAAACGGCTCGTCGAGCTGGAAGGCGAAGCATCGGAAGAAGAAGCCTGGAGTTGGGTCATCTGATCCTTCGACTGCGCTCGGAGCCGGCGCTTTCGGCGCTTGACGATAAGGTAGGGTTTAACTGCTAAAGCTTTATAACACGCGCACGCGTAGCGTCGAGGAGTTTTCGCCGTTGCGCGACGGAGAGGTGGGCATCTACGTATGCGGGCTGACGCCATCGGCGCAGGCGCACCTCGGCCACGCGCGCTCGTTCCTCTTCTTCGACGTGCTCCGGCGCTATTTGCGCCATCGGGGCTACCGCGTCTCCTACGTGCAGAACGTGACCGATATCGACGATCGCAGTATCAACGCGGCGAAAGAGACCGGCCGGGACTATCACGAGATCGTGGACGGCTTTTACGCCGACTTCAAAGCCTCGATGCGCAAGCTCGGCGTGCTTGAGTACGACCACGAGCCCTACGCGACGAAATATATCGCGCCGATTCAAGAGATGATCCGCGAGCTGGTCGCCGGCGGCCACGCCTACGTGACGCCCGACGGCATCTACTATCGCGTCTCGACGTTCCGCAACTACGGCAAGCTCGCGAATCGCAACGTCGTCGAGCTCGAGGCCGGTTCGCGGGTCGAGATCGACGAGCAGAAGGAGGATCCGCTCGACTTCGCGCTCTGGAAGTTTGCGAAGCCTGGCGAACCGCGCTGGAGCTTCGAGCCGTACGGCGAAGGGCGCCCGGGCTGGCACATCGAGTGCTCGGCGATGGCCCGGACCCTTCTCGACCCGGACGGCACCGGCTTCGACATTCACGGCGGCGGCGCCGATTTGATTTTTCCACACCACGAGAACGAGATCGCGCAGAGCGAGCCGTTGATGATGCGCCCGCCGATGGCGAACTTCTGGCTGCACGGCGGGCTCCTGCTTTTCGACAATCGCAAGATGGCGAAGTCGCTCGGCAACTTCGAGCCGCTCTCGGCGGTGCTCGAGCGTCACGACCCGCAGGCGATCCGGTGGCTCTTCCTGCAGACGGGCTATCGCAAGGTGATGAACTTTACGGAAGATTCGATCGGCTCGGCGGCCGTTGGGCTCGAGCGGGTGAAGAGCGCCTACCGCGCGCTCTCCGATGCCGCTGGCGGCGTTCCGGCCGAACCGGGATCCCGCAGCGAGCTCGACGCCAGGATGGAAGCAGCGCTCGACGACGACGTGAACACCGCAGCGGCGCTCGCGGCTCTCTACGAGTTCGTTGCCGGCGCCGCGCGTCTCGCGCCGGCTCCCGCAGCAGCGGCGGCGGCGCTTTCCCGCCTGCGTTATTGGCTCGAAATCTTAGGGATCGAACCGAACGAGGCGTGGCTCGTCGAGCGTCAGGCGGCGCTTCCGGCGAATTTCGTCGCTCGGCTTTCAACGCTGCTGCAGGCGGGCGGTGACGAGATCGAACTCGACGGCGCCGCGCCCGACGAAGCGGTGGCGCGCGCGATCGCCGCGCGTGGAGAGGCTCGCGCCCGCAAAGATTGGAAAGCTTCGGACCGTCTGCGCGACGCGCTGCTGCAGTGCGGCGTCGAGCTCCAAGATAGTAAAGAGGGCACAACGTGGAGCGTCGTCGTTCCCGCCGCAACGCAAGCCTAGATTTCGACGACGTCGTCTACGGGATCCACGCCGTCGCCGAAGCGATCGCGTCGGGCGAGCGTCTGCGTGCCCTGCACGTTGCGGCCGACCGGAAGAAGGACGCGCCATTGCGTAGCCTGCTGGCCGAGGCGAAGGAGCGCAATATTCCGATTCGCTTCGAGAATCGCGGCTTCTTCGCAGCCTTGCCGCTCAAGGCGCATCAGGGCGTGGTCGCGCTCGCGCCGCCCTTTGAGTACGCGTCGCTCCACGACCTGCTCGCCCAGCGCCGCGCGGAGGGACCGCGTACCATCGTCGTGCTCGATCACCTCACCGACCCGCATAACGTCGGCGCGATCGTGCGAACCGCCGAGGCAGCCGGCGCCGACGGCATGATTCTTCCCGACCGGCGGTCGGCCGGCATCAATGCTACCGTGCGCAAAGCCGCCTCCGGCGCCGCCGCTTACCTGCCGATCGCGCGCGTCGGCAACATCGCCGACGCGATTCGGGTGATGAAGAAGGCCGGCATCTGGGTCGTAGGGGCCGACGCCTCGCCCGAGGCGGTGGCGTTCGAGCAGGCCGATCTCAACCGCGATCTCGCCCTGGTGGTGGGGGCCGAGGGGCGCGGCCTGTCGCAGCTCATCAAGCGAGAATGCGACTACTTGGTTCGAATCCCGATGCGCGGGCAGGTCGCCTCCCTAAACGCCTCGGTCGCGGCCGGCATCTTAATCTACGAAGCGATTCGGCAGCGCGGCTGCTCGCCTCGTCCTTGACGGGGGAGGGGTCCCCTCCTATATACTAGCTTGGATGTGCCGCGCCCGACGGGCTCAGGCCTGCGCATGCGGCACACGTATCCACGAGGCAAACAAAAAAATATGGCAATGACCCATCCCGTGTCGGATGGAGTGGAGTACCAGCAGCGGGTTGACGAGGAGCTGGTAGCCATCGCGAAGACCGGCGACAACCTCGCGATGGAATATCTTCTCAACAAGTACAAAAACTTCGTTCGAATCAAGGCTAAGAGCTACTTTCTGATCGGGGCGGACCGCGAGGACATCATCCAAGAAGGTATGATCGGCCTCTACAAAGCCGTGCGCGATTTCAAGGCCGACAAGCTTTCTAGCTTCCGGGCCTTCGCCGAGCTGTGCATAACGCGTCAGATCATCACAGCGATTAAGACGGCTACGCGGCAGAAGCACATTCCGCTTAATCAGTACATCTCGCTCAACAAGCCGATCTACGACGAGGACAGCGAACGCACGCTGCTCGACGTCATGGCCTCGCAGAAGACGTCCGATCCTGAAGAGCTCGTCGTGACCCAAGAAGTCTCCGACGACATCCGGCAGCGCATCCGCCAGAATCTTTCAGACCTGGAGTCACAGGTGCTCGAATCGTATCTGGAAGGCAAGAGCTACCAGGAGATGGCGCGCGACCTCGGACGCCACGTGAAGTCGATCGACAACGCGCTTCAGCGCGTGAAGCGCAAGATCGAGAAGAATCTAGCCGAGTTCGAGTTCCAATAAAGAACCCTCATTTTGGCGCTTTAGCGAGCCGCTCGACGATCGCGCGGTAGAGTTCGTCGCGCTCGGCGACCGGGTCGACGATCATCACCGTCTCCTCGCCGTCGTGCGGCTCGATGCAGACCGTGACGCGGCCGCGCCCGCAGACGTCCATGCAGCTGGTGCTGATCGCGCGAACCGGCCCCCAATGGCCGTCCTCTTTCAAGCGCGTCTTGAGCCAATCGCGCAGATTGAAGTCTCCGATCTCTGCGGCGATCTCCGGATCTTCTTCCGGTATGCGCTCTTTATAGCAGCGCTGGCAGACCAGCACGAGCCCGGAGGTTATCCATTTTGGTTTGGCGTTTTGCATCAGTTTAAATGAATGGAGCCGACGGCTGGATTCGAACCAGCGTTCCCTTTCGGGGCCACATTACAAGTGTGGTGCGATAGACCGCTCCGCCACGTCGGCATCGGCGTCCCCTTGGTTTTTCGACCGGCCGCGGGTACCCTCTAGGTTGAGCGCGGCTTGAGCTCCCAAAGCACGCGAGTGTAGAGCGTCGTGAACCCGCAGCGATAGAAGTTTCGCTCGGAAGCGCTCGCCGGTTTTGCGGTCGCCCGCACGAACCGCGCGCCGGCGTCGCGCGCACGAGCGATGCGGTCGCGAATCATCACGAGGTGCCAGCCGCGATTGCGAAATGCGGGCATGGTCGAGCCTGCGAACAGCCCGGCGCATTGCGCGCTGGCGTCCATTGCAGCGGTCGCGACGATCGCGCCGTCCACGCGAGCTTCGAGCGGCAGGACGCTCGCTGACGATGCGATGACCAGGCCGATGAACTCTTCGCCGGGTTCGGGTTCCGAGCGATCCATAAAGGCTTGTGCCGACGCGCGGGCCCACGCGTGCAGGTCGGTTGCGGGGGAGATGCGATCGTCGAATCGCGCGTGCGTTTCGAGATCGCCGCCGGCCAGAACGTTCTCGTACTCGGCCGGCGCATAGCCCGCTGCGGCGAGGGTGCGAGCGAGCGTCGAATCGGCTAGCGGCGTGACGAAGACGCGCGGCGTCGCGCCGCGCGATTCGTAGAACGTCGTGATCGCAGCGACGCCGTCCGCCGTCACGGGCTCGTCGGCTCCAACGCCGTAGGCCTGTGAGAGCGGCGAGTCGGCACCGGTGAAGGCGACGAGACCGCCTGCGATCTCGATGCTTTCGGCGCCGATCTGCGGGGCTAGCCGTCGCGTCGTTGCGATTGCGTTTCGGATGCCGGCAATCTCCGCGCGGCCGATCGCGGCGTCGAGTTCTTTGGTGAGAAGCACCGGCGTTGCTTCGCCAGGCGCCCTCGTCTCGCTAGTCGAACGCAGCCGGGGTGCCCGGATCGGGCCGAAATTTACTCGTCCTAATGGAGATTGGTATGAGATCGTTCGCGGTTGTGTTGCTGCTCGCGGTGCTGGGGGCAACGGGTTCGCCGCAGACCGTCACGGTCGGCCCGTCAAATATCGGCTTCGTCGAGGCGCTGGCCGCTTGCCCGGCGGGGACGCTGGGCTCGATCACACTCTCGCTCGGGCACGTGCGCGTGCACGGCGCAACCGGCGTCGATACCGATATCGACGATGCAAACGTCAGCGCGCAGACGGTGAGCCTTTCGAAGGGGAGTGCAAGCGCGACGGCTACCGTAAATGCCGCCAAGAACACCGTGACCGCGAAACACGTGACGCTGGCCTCTCGGCGCCGCGTCGCCTGCGTGGCTCCCGACTAAGCGTCTAGGTGCTGACGACGATCCAGTCGGCGACGACGTACTGCGCGCCGGTGCTGGTGATCGTCAGGGCTCCGTTCCCCAAAGCATCGACGCGGAACGTAGCCACCTGCGTGCGGCCCTTGACGATCACGCCGTTGACGGAGACTTGCCTGCGATCGGGTGCGGTCGCAATGTTGAGCGTTTCGCCGTTGTCGAGCTTGGCGTTCGACACCGCGAGACTCAAGAGACGGCCGCGGTCGAACGTCGCCGAGACCGGGATTGCGAACGCATTTCTCAACGTCGCGCCGCTTACGTGCAGCGACGGTGAGGTCATCGGACAGCTCTCACCGGTTGCGTTGCGCGAGATGCGCAGCGTCCCGATCGGGCCTTGCACGGACTCTCCCGTAGCGACGGCAGACCAGGTTGCGAGTCCGTGACCGTCGGCAGCACGCGCGCCGCCGCCCAGAGCGCCGCCTTGCCACCCGAAGCTCTCGTCGAGCGACGGAATTCCGGTGGGGCTAAAACCGGCGGACCCTTGGCAATAATCGTTGACGCCGCCGAGGCTCGGGCGCACGACGAGTTGCGAACTCGATAAAATGCGACCTCCGCCGGCGGACGAAAGCTGGCTCGAGGTGCGAAACGCGAAGCCGTTCTTAAACGGCGCGTGGAGGCCGTATCGGGTCGCGGAGAGATGGGCCGCGTCGGTCCGGACCGCGGCCGAACTGCGCACCATGCTCTCGCCGAAGCCGGCGCGGGGCGAGCCGGCGAGATCGCGCTCGACGTTGCTTACCTCGCGGACGAACGAACCGACCGCGTTGGTCGCGACGATAGCGGCTCGCGCGCTCTCCGAGGCCGAGCTACGATGGAGGTCGAGGGCGTCGGCTGCGTCGCTGACGGTCTGCACGCCGTCGCCCATGTTCGGCAGCGAGGTGCCCGGACCCAGAATCCCGCCGCCGGTGCAGCCTGCTACCAGCAGACCTGCGGCTGCGGCGATCGCGAGAGTCGACGGACGAGCCATCCTTGCACGAACTCCAAGTGGGCGAGGTTGCTATGGCTAACATGGTAGGATACCGAGGTGAAACCCGCATGAGAGCCCCATGAGGAGCGCTCCGGCGGATGACGCTCATCATCTTGCCTAGGAGGCCCTAGCTCTTCTATAGTACCCAGGTCTGCTGCAAAAGGTTCACACGCGTGGGTAGGTGGCCGAGTGGTTAATGGCGCCAGACTGTAAATCTGGTGCGCGAAAGCGCTACGCTGGTTCAAATCCAGCCCTGCCCAGAGTCGCGGGCGTTGCATAGTGGTAATGCCCTTGCCTTCCAAGCAAGAGTCGCGGGTTCGATTCCCGCCGCCCGCTCCAAAAAAGGCCCCGAGCCCTAGGGCTAACCGAGCCGCTCAGTCGTCGCCCCGGTCCTCGGCGGCACACAGGCCGCCGAGGATGGGCTTTGCCAGGGGCGCCTAGACGGCGATCCGGCTAATACTGGCCCGTCGGCCTGGTCGCGACACCAACCGTGCCGCTTACGCCGTTGTATACGGCCACGGCGCCGCCGTTTGCCGCCGCGTCGAGGACGGTGTTATTGCCGTAGTCGGCCACGTACAACGTTCCGGACCCTCCTCCCGTGGTCGGAGCAAGCTGATAGACTGCGTCGGTCGTTGGCGGGTAGCTCGTTAGCGAATAGGAGGCTAACGGGCTGAACGTTAGCGGGCCAACCGCGGGTCCGCTAACCTTCCAGTTTGCCACGGTTTCCGTCGGGCTGCTCCCTACGCTCGTACCGACGCTGAGGGTTTGGTTGGCGGGGTTGTTTATCCGCGAATACATGCCGACCCAAAAGGAGCCCGTCCCCAAGCCGGAATCGACCAGCGTCTGGCCGGGCAAGTTGACGTAAGCTCTCGCGAGGTAAGCGATTTTTTGACCGCCGGACGTGGTGCCGTCGACGTAAAAGTTGCCCTTTCGATCGAAGGCGCAAAACTGATCGCTCTGAAAGAGGCCTGTCGCGGAACCGGTCGCCGTACTGTTATTGGGTGCGTTGGGCGGAAAAAACTCAACATTACCGGGCGGACCGCTGTTGTTAAACTGACGGTTCGCCACGCCTACGACGCCTCGCGGAGAGACGCAAACGCCCCACGGCTGAAAGAGTTGACCGTTGAGTGCCGTGCTGAGGCTCTTGACGAACGCGCCCTGATAGGTGAACACGACGATACGGTTGTTGCCGAGGTCGGCAACGTAGAGGCGCTTGGGGACCTTACTGATCGCAACGGTGATCGGAGCGTTGAGCGCGAGGCCGTTGTACGGGCCGATGAGGGTCACGCATGGCGCACTGCTGGCGGCCGTGTAACCGTAGACGGCGTACGTCCCTAAGGACGACGCCCAGACCTTGGGCGTGCAAACGGCCGGCCCTACGCCGGAACGCGCGACGATCGACTGTGGGGCCGCGACTGAGGGCGTGCCTGGGGCGCCGGAGCTGCCGACGCAGCCGCCAAGCGCGACGACCGCCGCAACGGCAATATATCTCGGAGATAGCGTGAGATTCATGTGGTGCCTCGCTTTGGATAGCAAGCAACCTAAGGAGCGCCTAATCCAGCGCTGGGAGAGCGGGAGAGTGCCTGCCCGCATTGACATAAAGTTAGGTTAATCCTCTATGGCTGGTTCCGGCAGCAAACTGGCCGCGGGCGCCTGCGCCCCACGCGCGGAACGCGCGGGTAATCCGGCCCGTGATAGCTGAGCCGTTTTGCCTATCTCCGCGGGCCGCTATGGCCCTTGGGCATGCCGGCGAGCCCGCCAGTAGCAAGCGGGCGCCGATCTAATTTTCGGGACCCGTCCAGGGTCTTTTGGGGGTTCTAGTAACAGGCCGCGGGTCGTTAAACTTCATTAGCCGCGTCGCCCAGTACGCGGTTGGGCTCCGGCGGCTCGGACCTGCCGCCGGAGCCCTCGTTTTGTTTAGAGCGTCCAGGGCTGTCGCGCGGCTTATGGGAAAGTTAACTCGGTATACTGGGGCCATGTGGAGTGTCCTCAATATACCGTGTAGTGCCGGATGGCACGGAGAAGGGATCGCTGCGCGGTCCCTTCTCTCTTTCTTGTCAGGATCTCCGAGAAACAGCTCGGCATAATGACGCACCAGGGCAGAACGTCATGGGCGAGTGAGGCTTTCAACCCATAACCGATAGCCGGGAAGTCCCATGCATGCCGGAAGTAACCCTCAACGAACGAGCGCAACCTTGCGGCGTGAAGCCCGCGTGGATCGCGTTGGCCGCCCTCTTCGCGGGCTGCGCCGGCGTACTCGAACAGCCCGCGACGGCGCCCGCCGTCGGGCCGGCCGGGAGGCCGAGCGCGCTCCCGCCGTCGGTGCG
>JBARBD010000253.1:0-4614 GCA_049792675.1 Vulcanimicrobiaceae bacterium
CCCGGGACGGGTGCAGCCGATCGATCGGCCCGAGGCGGCGAACGCGCAAGAGGCATTGGCGCGCTTTCGCAGCGACGTCGAGGAACGGCGGCGGGCAAAGCGCTCCGCCGGGTGGAAGGAGTGCGACGGTTGCGGAGGGCTCATCTCGCCGGACGGCGTCTGCGTGACCTGCGAAGCGGCTCGCGCGCAGGAGCGCGCCACGTCAACGGCGCGCCTGCTCTTCGAAGCGCCCTGGCTCGGTTACGCCGGAACGGCTGCGCTCGTCGGCGGGTTATGCGAAGAGGAGTACGAGCGAGTCCGCACCCAGCTGCTTACGCGCTGGTGGGGGCTTCTCGTGCGGGCCCGCGATGCCAAGCGTCTCTCACGCGACGGTCGCGAGCGGCTCGTAGCGAGTTCGTACGTCGTACTGCGAAGCAAGCTTCCGCCGGAGGAGATCATGCCGGCGACGGTCCGCAGCGTCTTAGGCGACGAGCTGCACGACCTGCTAAATAACGAAGGACGGAATGTCGACAAACTATACGGGTGAACAGATCGAGGTCTTACGCGGGCTCGAAGCCGTGCGCAAGCGCCCCGGCATGTATATCGGAAACACCGCCGAGCGCGGACTGCACCAGCTCGTCTACGAAGCGGTCGATAACGCCGTCGACGAAGCGCTGGCCGGGCACGCGCGCAACCTTCGCGTCGTTCTCCACGCCGACGGCTCGTGCACGGTCGAAGACGACGGGCGCGGCATCCCGATCGACCTGCATGCCGAAGAGAAGCTCCCCGCCGTTGAAGTCGTGATGACGATCCTGCACGCCGGCGCGAAGTTCGGGAAGGGCGGGTACAAAGTCTCGGGCGGGCTGCACGGCGTCGGCATCTCGGTCGTGAACGCGCTCTCCGAAGCGATGACGACGCAGGTCAAGCGCGACGGTTTCATCTGGGAGATGAAGTTCGAGCGCGGCATCACGGTCGGCAAGCTCAAGAAGATCGGCAAGACCGAAGGCACCGGTACGCTCCAATGGTTCAAACCGGATCGGGAAGTCTTCGAGACCACCGAGTTCCACTGGGATATCCTGCAGAAGCGCTTGCGCGAACTCGCGTTTCTCAACCGGGGGCTCTCGATCACGCTGACCGACGAGCGCGGCGAAACCGTGCGCGAGCGCACCTATATCTTCGACGGCGGCATCGTTTCGTTCGTCGAGTGGCTGAACGAAAAGAAGGATCCGCTCCACCCGATCATCTCGACGCACGCCGAGCGCGACGGCGTCGACGTCGAGGTGGCGATGCAGTATACCGGTGCGTACGCCGACCAAATTTTCTCCTACGCCAACAACATCGGGACGATCGAAGGCGGCATGCACCTTCAGGGATTTCGCCAAGCCGTAACCAACGCGGTCAACGGCTACGCGCGCAAGCGCGGCACGCTCAAGGAGTCGGACAACTCGCTCTCCACCGACGACATCGTCGAAGGGCTCACCGCGGTCGTCTCGGTGAAACTGCAGGATCCGCAGTTCGAAGGGCAGACCAAGACCAAGCTCGGCAACGCTCGCGTGCGCAGCATCGTCTCCGGTCTGGTCTCCGAGCGGCTCGATTTCTTCCTCGAGGAGAACCCGAAGTACGCGCGGGCGATCGTCGAGAAGTGCATGCAGGCGCAGCGCGCGCGCGACGCCGCCAAGAAAGCCCGCGACCTCTCACGCCGCAAGAACGCGCTCGAGGGATCCGGACTGCCCGGTAAGCTCGTCGACTGTAAGAACGGCAACCCCGCCGAGAGCGAGCTCTTCCTGGTCGAGGGTGACTCAGCCGGCGGCACCGCGAAGGGCGGCCGCGACCCGAATACGCAAGCGATCCTTCCGCTGCGCGGCAAGATTATCAACGTCGAAAAAGCGCGGCTCGACAAAGTGCTTGCCAACGAAGAGATCCGAACCATGATCACGGCGCTCGGCACCGGCTTCGGCGACGAGTTCAACGTGCAGAAGCTGCGCTATCACAAGATCATCATCATGACCGATGCCGACGTCGACGGTTCGCATATCCGCACGTTGCTGCTGACGTTCTTCTACCGGCAGATGAAGCAGCTCGTCGAGGAGGGCCACGTCTACATCGCCCAGCCGCCGCTGTACGGAGTTCGAAAGGGCCGCAAGCAGTGGTGGGCCTTCAACGAAGCCGAACTAAAATCGATCGTCGGCGAAGACGGCAAAGAGTTCGCGATTCAGCAGTACAAGGGCCTCGGCGAGATGGATGCCGATCAGCTCGCCGAGACGACGATGGAAGTCGGGCACCGCCGTCTCAAGCAGATCACGGTCGAGGATGCGGTCGAGGCGGAGCAGATTTTTACCGACCTGATGGGCGACAAAGTCGAACCCCGAAAGCAGTACATCTTCGACTACGCCAAGAGCGTGAAGAATCTCGATCTTTAGCTCCTTCCTTTAGAAGCTCCTTAGTCCGGCGGGGCCTCTTCGAGGCAAAGGGGTATAGAAGAGCGAGGACTGCACGTGCGCAAGCGCTTCGCGATCGGCCTGGTGGCCGCGATAATCGTCGTCGGGCTCGTGGTCGCAAAGCGCGACGAGCTGTTGCCGTTTGCAATCGAACGAGGCGTTGGGCTCGCCAGCGGATACGGCCTGCGCATCGCCGGTTTGCAGATCGAGCCGGGCCGCACGCGATTGCTCAACGTGCGACTGGAGCGCGCCGGCTTACCGGTTCTCGAAGCGCGCGAGATCGTGATCGACTATGCGCCGCGCGACCTCTTGCCGGGGAGCAGCCACCGCCTCGGTCTGCTCGGCGTCGCGGTGACCGGCGCCAAACTAACGCTTACCCGGTTTCGCGACGGCAGCTTCAACCTCAACCTCCCCGCAGCGATCGCCGGGCCACCCGCCCCGCCGCACGTGAATCCCGTGCCGTTACGATTCTGGATACGCATCCGCGATACGCAGCTCGAGCTGCGCGAACCCACCGCGTACGACGAGAGCGCGAAGGCGATCGGCGTCCGCGACTTCAACGCCGACGCGCTGGTCGATACGTCCGCGGTCACGAAGTATCGCGCCGCCGGCGCGTTCGGCCGCAAGCGCGACGATCCGTTCACGATCGCCGGCCGGATCGATGCGCGGCGCGGCTTTGCGATCCACCGCGCGCGGGCGCCGCGCTTTCCGCTGCGCGCGCTGGCCAACTACTTCGCTCAGACCCCCATCGTCCGCGTTCTCAAAGGGGCGGCGCGAAACTTCGACGCGCGGCTCTACGCCTTCGGCGTCGAGCCCAACGTGGTGCCGAACTACCACGTCAGCCTGCAGCTCGACGTGGACGGCGCCCGTCTCGCGCTCACCACCCTCGCCGAGCCGATCGATAACATTCGTGGGCGGCTCGAAGTCATCGACAACGCGTTCTTCATCTCGCACGCCGGCGCGACGCTGGCCGGCGTTCCGCTGCATATCACCGGCGGCGCCTACGACTTCGACGGCTCGCTGACCGGGCGCGCGCAGCTGCGCCTGGGCGTCTGGGGCTCGGGCGATCTGGCCCAGCTGCGGCGCGCCTTTACGTTCACGCGCGACCAGCCGATCTCTGGGAAGGCCGACCTGGGCGTGATGGTCACCGGTCCGATCGCCGATCCGATCATCGTCGCCAATGCCAACGCGCCGCGCGCGCTCTATCGCGCGCTGCCGTTCGACGGCCTCGAGGCCGGCGTCGTCTACCATGACAACGTCGTCGCGCTGGCGCCGTTGCAGGCGTCGTACGGCGGCTTGGGCGTCGCGATCCGCGGCACGTTGAATATCGGCAAGCCGCTACGGTCGCGCTTCGCGGTGCACGTGGCCGGTCCGGCGAATCGCCTGCCGTACATCGACGAGATGCTGGGAGACGAGCCGATCGCCGTCGACGCGGACGTCGTGGGAAGCGATCTGCTCTTCCACGTCGCCGGCAGCGCGGCGTCGCTGCGAGGGGTCGAGCGCGTCGCGGCGCTCGTCGAGATGAATCCGAACGGCACGGCGGCGATCGAGCCCTTCTGGCTGCACACCGAACGCGGCGCGCTGGACGGCGCCTATCTCCTCGATCGCCCGCACGGGACGAGCGCGTTCTGGCTATCGGCGCGCGATATGCGCCTGCGCGCACCCCCGGCGCCGGCCTTCCCCGGACTGCCGCTTCCTTCGATGCCGCCGATCGACGGGCGCGTGCTCGAGATGACGGCCGCCGGCGGGGGCTCGGGCTCGCAGGTCGTGCTTGCGGGGAAGATGGCCGGGGCCGGCACGAGCATCGCCGGCGTGCGGTTCGACCGGATCGATGCGTCGTTCGCGGGCACGCTGGCGCACGCGGCGATCAATCCGTTGATCGCATCCGGGCCGTGGGGACGTTTCGACGGCGCGGGAAGCTTCTCGTCGCAGCGATTCGTCAGCTATGGCCGCTACGCGGGATCGTTCGAGGGGCTGCAGCCGTTCCTGGGCGCGATCACCGGGCACGGGCGCCTCAGCGGCACGGTCGGGGTCGCGATCGAACCGCATCGGATCGTCGTGCAAGGATCCGATCTCGCGATGAACGGCGCGACGCTGCATGGCGTGCCGATTTCACGCGCGAGCCTCACGCTCGCGATCGAAGGCGACCGATTGCGAATCTACTCCGCGCGGGCGCGCGCCGCCGGCGGCGACGTCG
>JBARBD010000254.1:0-4501 GCA_049792675.1 Vulcanimicrobiaceae bacterium
GCCGGGGTGCGCGCGCAGAGCGTCGGCGACGGCGCGCAGGCTCGATGCGGTCGGCAGCGCCCCGACGCGAACCGCGCCGGCCGCTTCCCATGGGAGCACCGAAAGCTCGGCCTCAAAGACGTCGGCGTCGACGACGTCGAGTCCGACGACGCCGCGCCGGTCTTGTGCGGTCACGGCGGCGACCGCCGTAAAGACGCGCGCGCCGAAGCTGCAGCCGACGATCAAGTCGCGTCCGATCCCCGCGACGTTCCACGGATGCGTCGTTCCGATCGAGAGAACGATGCCGCTCATTGGTTCCACCCCGCGATTAAATCGCGCGCCGCCTCTTCGGGCTGCGCGGACGATGCGAGCGCGGAGATCACCGCGGCCATCGCGACGCCGGTCCGCCGCACCTCGGCGATGCGCTCCGCGGTAATGCCGCCGATCGCGGCAACCGGTAACGGCGTGCTGCTCGCAACGCGTACTAAGCCGTCGATCCCGATCGGATCGCCGGCATCGGCTTTCGATTCGGTGCGATAGACCGACCCGACGCCGATGTAGTCGGCCTGCGAGGCGCGCAATCCGCGCGCTTGTTCCGCGGTGCCGCACGAAACGCCGATCAAGCGCTGCGGAAGCGCGTCGCGTACCCGCGCGATCGTATCGAATCCGGCATCGCCCGGGCCGAGATGGACTCCGTCGCAGTCGAACGCATCGGCGGCTCTCCAATCGTCGTTCATCACCAGCAGCGCGTCGTGCGCGAGCGTCAACCGCCGCAGCGCGACGACGTGCTCGGCCACGATGCCGTTCTTGGCGCGGTACTGCACGATCGCAACGCCGGCGCGCAGCGCCGCCGCGGCGATCTCGAGAACGCTCGGCGCTTCGTTGACGATAGCGTAGATGCCGCGCAGACGCTCGGCGCGGCGCATCCGCGTTACGCGCGCGGGCGCATGCGCTGCCATAACAAGAGGTTTGCGACGACGTAGCCGAGATAGAGCACGACGATGAAGATCGCAAGCGGCGCGTTGTGCCGCGCGAGCGACATCGGGACGAGCAGTCCGAGACAGAGGACGCCGGCCATTGCGATTGCGAGGATGCGAGAGATCGGAATAAACACTACTTTACGAGCCTTCGCCGAGCAGCAGATCGCCGATGCGCATCAACTCGTCGTCGCTGCCGAAGTGCAGCTCGATGCGCCCGCCGCGGCGGGCGCGCACGATCGCCACGTGCGTGCCGAAGCGCTCGCGCAAGCGCGATTCGACCTCGCGCTCGTCGGGGGATTGCGGACGTGGCGTAGGCGATGCTTTCGGCGTTGCCACCGCGCCGGTCAACCGCTCGAGCGCGCGGACCGTCAAGCCCTCGTTGACGGCGCGCTGCGCGAGGGCGAGCCGTTCGGGCTCCGGCGCGGCCAGGAGCGCGCGCGCGTGACCGGCCGAGAGGCGCCCGTCGACGAGCATCGTCTTGATGGCGTCGGGGAGCGCCAGCAGCCGAAGCGTGTTGGCGACCGCCGGACGGCTCTTGCCGAGACGTCGCGCGACGTCGTCTTGGGTGAGCTGGTACTCGTCGATCAGGTAGGCGAAGCCGGCGGCCTCTTCCAGCGGATTGAGATTCTCGCGCTGCAGGTTCTCGACGATCGCAAACTCGAGCGTCTCGCGGTCGTTGCTCGATCGCACGATCGCCGGAATGGTGGGCCGCAAGAGCGCGGCGCAGGCTCGCCACCGGCGCTCGCCGGCGACGAGCTCGTATCCGTCGCCACGGCGGCGCACGATGACCGGCACCAGGACGCCGTACTCGGCGATCGACGATTTGAGCTCGTCGAGCGTCGCGGCGTCGAAGCTCTTGCGCGGCTGGAACGGGTTAGGCGTGATCTCGCCGATCGGAATCTCGCGCACCACCTCGTGCGAGGTGGCGACGGGAACCGTCCCTTCACCCAGCAGCGACGCCAATCCGCGGCCCAGGCCGCGCTTCGGCGTGCTCATACGCGCGCTTCGGCCGGTTCGAGCATCTCGCGGGCGAGCGCGATGTACGCCTGCGCGCCCCGGCTCTTTGGATCGAAGAGAATCACCGGCTTACCGTACGACGGCGCTTCGGAGAGGCGCACGTTACGCGGCACCTGCGTCTTGAAAATTTGCTGCGGGAAAAACCGCTCGAGCTCGCGGATCACTTCCATCGCCAAGCGCGTGCGTCCGTCGAACATCGTCACCAGCACGCCGCTGACGTGCAGCGTCGGATTGAGCGCGTCGCGGACGCGCCAGATGACGCTGGTCAGCTGCGCTAGCCCCTCGAGCGCGTAGAACTCGGCCTGTACCGGGATGATGCAATCGTCGGCGGCCGTCAGCGCGTTGATCGTCAGCAAACCGAGCGACGGCGGCGAGTCGATAAACGTGAAATCGTAGCCCGCCGCGAGCGGCGCGAGCGCCTTGCGCAGGCGCGTTTCGCGCGAGAGCGCGGCGACCAGCTCGACGTCGGCGCCGGCGAGATTGATCGTCGCGGGAACGAGGTGCAGGTTCTCGATCTCGGTCGGAACGATGACTTCTTCGAGCGGAACCTCTTCCATCAGCGCGTGATAGATGTCGTGGTTGAGACGCGACTTGTCGATGCCCAGGCCGGTCGTCGTATTGCCTTGCGGATCGGTGTCGATAACGAGCACGCGTTTGCCCAAAACGGCGAGTGCGGCGCCCAGATTGACCGCCGTCGTGCTCTTGCCGACGCCGCCTTTCTGATTGACGAGCGCGATGACCCGACCCAGCGTCTTCACTCCTATGCGCTCGCAACGCGGGCACGATCGAGATACTGCTCGAGGATTCGCAGCAGCAAGGTCCGCTCGTTACGTTCGGGTTCGTCGGTGACCTGCTCGAAGAGCCAGCGCAGCGCGGCGCCCACGCGCTCGTCTCCGGCGAACGCCGCCGGCGCTTCGCCGCGACGAACCAGAGCGCCCACGACGTCGTTGCCGCTTACCGCCAAATCGCGCACCGAAAAGGCCGGCTTACGGTCGAGCTCGCGCCGCACCCGTGCCTCGAAGGCCTCGTTGCTGCCGTCACGCTTGGGCAGACCGCTCCCGGCAATGTCAGCCTGCCGAAGAGCGAACAAGTGTTCGAGACTTTCCGGACGAATGCGTCGAATGAAGCGCCGGACGCCGGCGTCGGTCAGGTCGGCGTCGGCAACGTACATGTGTTGACGAACCAGGTGCTCGGTCGCTTCGGTGAGGCCGTTCGAGAAGCGAAAGCGCTCCAGCATCGCCCGGGTCAGGTCGGCGCCCACGATCTCGTGACGGTAGAAGTGCGGTCCCTCCTTCGTCCGAGGCTTGCCGACATCGTGGAGTAAGGCTGCCAAACGCAAGCTCGCCTCGCCCGGCGGGGCCGCGTCGACGGTCGCCATCGCGTGGTGCCAGACGTCGAAGGCATGCCACTCGTTCTGGTCGACGCCGACGCCCTCGAGGAGCTCGGGCCAGAGATGGGCGAGCACGCCGGTCTCGCGCAGCAGCTCGAAACCGATCGACGGTTTGCGCGACTTGACCAGAAGCTTCAGCAGCTCGTCGTGGACGCGCTCGGCCGAGACGGTAGCGACCAGCGGGGCGGCCTCGCTCATTGCCGCTCGCAGCGCGTCGCTCGCGGCGTACTCGAAGCGCGCGGCGAACTGCGCCGCCCGCAGCATGCGCAGCGGGTCCTCGCGGAGGGCCTCCGGGAGGCGGATGTCGATGCGCCGCGCCCGGATATCGTCTTCGCCGCCGTACGGGTCGACGATTTCGCCTGAGGGGAGCGCCCGCGCGAGCATATTCATGCGGAAATCGCGCCGGCCGAGGTCCTCTTCGAGCGAGACGTCGGGACCGCTCTGCACGGCGAACTCGCGGTGCCCGCTCCCGATCGAGCGCTCGCGCCGCGGGAGGGCGATATCGACCGTCTCCCCTTCGAGGGTCAGCTTGAGCACCGAGAAGGAGGCCCCGACCTGGTCGACCCGCCCGATCTGCGCGAGGCGAGCGGTCAGCTCGTCGATCGGCAGGCCGGTAACGACGTAGTCGAAGTCTTTGCTGGGGCGCTCGCCCCCTTCCAGCTCCGCTCGCAGCTCATCGCGAACGCGGCCGCCGACCGCATAGAGGCTTCCGCTGGGGAGGACGCGCGCGAGCCGGGCGTCGAGCGGGTGGTTTTGGTACATCTCGACCCATCGTACCGCAGCCGCGCCGCCGGAAAAAGTTTCACGGGAAACACGCCTGCGGTTTTATCCGCAGAGCGGGCGCTTCTCGGGAACCCCGGGTCGTCGTGGGAAGCGCTGCTGGGTCGGGCGCTCCTTGCGGAGGATCAGGATACGACGCTCGGCGCCAAGCTCGTGCTCGGCCTCGACACGCCCCCCCAGCATCAGGGCGGCATCGTCGAGGGCGATCCGCTCGCGTGGTTCGAGGCGCCCGCGCTGCAGGATCGCCGCGCCGCCGACGGTGAGGAGCGGAAGGAGCAGCTCCGCGATGGTCGGAGCTGCCGCCACCGCGCGCGCCGTGCCGCTGGCGAAGCGCTCGCGCAGCTCGGGATCGTGG
>JBARBD010000255.1:0-23041 GCA_049792675.1 Vulcanimicrobiaceae bacterium
GCGGGCCAGCAGCTCGTCGATGACCTCGTGCGTTCCCGAGGCGGTGGGCGGCCCGGCCAACTCATAATACGCCGGCTGCTCGACGCGCGCATAGAGCAGCTCGCCGGCGGCGCTGCGCAAGCTCGAGAGCCGCACGATCTGGCTCGCGGGCGAGCGCGGCAGCAACGCGCGCGCCGTTACGAAGATCGTCCCCGGCAGCAGCCACAGAAGCGGCTTCGCGCGCACCTCGCCCCGCTGCGCGCCCTCGCTGTCGCGTCCGATCGAGGCAAGCGCAACGCGCAGCTTCTGGTCGCAAGCGGCCGTGTAGATCGCGCGCATCGCGACGGTCTTGCCAACGTCTCTGCCCGTTCCGACCACGAAGACGGTGCGCGCGCCGGCACGGCGCGCGCGGTTGAGAAGCTCGAGGCCGACTCGCACGCCAATCCCCTTCAGCTACCCGATGTGCAGCGCCTTGAGCAGCGTGAAGCCGAGGCCGGTGAGCAGGAGCAGCAGGCCGCCGATGAATGCAGCGTTGCGTTCCGCGTATCGCCCGAGCCAGCGTCCGATCGAGAGGCCGAGGGTCGTCGATGCGACCGAGACCGCCGCGATGATGATCAGCGAGATCGGCAGCGGCACGCCGACGTAGAGAATCGAGAAGCCAACGCCGAGCGAGTCGAGGCTGATCGCAAGCGAAGCGAGCATTAGTCCCGGGCCGCGGGTGAGATCGAGCCGCGACGTGGCGCTGAGGTCGGTGCGGCTCTCCCGCATCATATAGATGCCGAGCCCGATCAGAGCGGCGAATCCGAAGTACCCGGCGGCGCCGCCGATCAGCCGGCCGGCGAGCAATCCGAGGCCCGCACCGAGGATATTCATCACCACTTCGGCGCAAGCAAAGGCGATGCCGATGCGGAGCTTGTGCCCGGGGGAGATGCCGCGTACGCCGACGCCGACGCTGACCGCGAAGACGTCGAGCGCGAGAGCAACGGCGATGACCAGGACCTTGAAGGGTGCGGCGCCCATGAAGACGCTTTGCGCGATACCTTGGTGAAGCTTCCTGCATGACGCGTCCGTCTCCGGGACCGATCTTTGCGATCGCGGCGTTCGTGCTGCTGGCGGCCCTGGTCGCTCCGGTTGTCGCCGTGCTGGTCGCTATGCCGCCGAGCCAGGCGATCGCGATCGTCGCCCGGGAAGGCGCCGATGCGGTCCGCGTTTCGCTGCTTGCGTCGACGGCCGCGACCCTCGTCGCGACCTTGCTCGGCGTACCGGCCGGATACTATCTCTCGCGCGGCGGCTCGAAGGTGCGGGCGGCGACGATCTTTCTGCTCGCCCTTCCATTGGCGTTTCCGCCGGTCGCGTCCGGCCTGATGCTGATCTACCTGCTCGGAACCAACGCGCCGCTGGGGGCGTGGCTCGCCGCCCGCGGCTTGACGGTCCCGGATACGCTGCTGGGCGTGAGCGTCGCCGAGTTTTTCGTCTCGGGATCGTTCGTCGCAATCGCGGCGACCGCGGCGTTCGGCAGCCTCGATCCAATCTACGCAAATGCGGCGCGTACGCTGGGCGCGAGCGAATGGCGCATCTTTCGGCGCATCGCACTGCCGAGCGCCGCGGGCGGCATCGGGGCAGGAATCGCCTTCGCGTGGCTGCGCGCCATCGGTGAGTACGGCGCGACGAGCATCGTCGCGTTCCATCCGACCTCGCTCCCCGTCGCGCTCTACGTCACGCTCTCGGCTTCGGGCGTGCGGGAAGCGCTGGCCCTTTGCTATGGGTTCATCCTGCTGGCCGCCTTCGTGCTCGCCGTCGCCTGGATTTTGCGGCGCGGCGTCGTAGAATAGGGGCTCATGTCCGCTACCGCGGTGATTCAGAAGAATTTCTACTTTCTCGCGCGGCGCTTCGTCGCGGGCGAGACGATCGATTCGGCGATGGCGGCGGTTCGCGCCCTCAACGAGGCCGGCATGTCGGCCTCGCTCGACTTTCTCGGCGAAGACGTCCTGGAGCGCAGCGCGGCGCTGCACACGCGCGACGTCTACATCCGGATGCTCGATGCAATTCGCGAACGTGGCGTCAACTCCAACGTCTCGGTCAAGCTCACCGCGATGGGGTTGCTGCTCGACGAGGACTTCGCGCTGGAGAACCTGCAGGCGGTCGTCGAGCACGCGGCGCGCAACGCCGATCCATTCGTGCGCATCGACATGGAGGGCTCTTCGGTGGTCGAGGCGACGCTGCGCATCTTCGACCGTCTCTACGCCGCGCACCAGAACGTCGGCATCGTGCTGCAGGCCTACCTGAAGCGCACCGCCGGCGACGTGCAGCACGCGATCTCGCTCGGCGCGCGCGTCCGGCTCTGCAAAGGCGCCTATAACGAGCCGCCCGAGATCGCGTATAAAAGCATGCCGGAGATCCGTGCGCACTATCTGGAGTCGGCTCGCGAGCTGCTGACGCGCGGCAACTATCCCGGCATTGCCACGCACGACCATCGCCTGATCGCGGCGGTCAAGCGGTTCGTCGCCGGCGAGCGCATCGCCAACGACCGCTTCGAGTTCCAAATGCTCTACGGGTGTCGCCCGAACGTTCAGCGGCAGCTCGTCGCGGACGGGTACCGGCTGCGCGTCTACGTCCCGTTTGGAACGCATTGGGCCGGCTATTTCTACCGCCGCGTCCTCGAGCGGCGCGAGAACGCGCTCTTCGCCCTTTCCTCGGTCTTCTCGCGCTAAGCCGAAGCCGGCCAGGATGCGGGCAGTCGTTCAACGCGTCTCGCGGGCCGGCGTTCGGGTCGGCGGAGCAATCGTTGCCTCGATCGAGGCTGGGCTGCTCGTGCTGGCAAGCGTCGGGGTCGACGACGAAGAGCGCGACGCTCGGACGCTGGCGGAGAAGATCGCCGGGCTGCGGGTCTTTCCCGACCAGGCCGGCCTGATGAACCGCTCCGTCCTCGACGCCGGCGGCGCGGTACTCCTAGTTTCGCAGTTCACGCTGCATGGCGACGCGCGTCACGGGCGCCGCCCGTCGTTCATCGCGGCGGCCAGGGAGCCGCAGGCGCGGGCACTCTACGAACTGACCGGCGCGTCCCTGAGCGCGCTCGGCGTGCCGGTCGCCTACGGAGAGTTCGGGGCGCAGATGGAGGTCGAGCTGGTCAATACCGGGCCGGTGACCATCCTACTCGACACGGAACGTGCGTTCTAGCGTTTGCTTGCTTCGCCGGCCTCTCACCCCAACTCAACCTTCCTGTCAAACTTTCCGGCCGCCAGCTGCGTTCTACTAGAGTGGAAAGGGTCCGCCGCCCTCCTTCGGCGGTATAAGGGAACATAGGTGAACAGAACAATGTCAGGGACTTCGGACGAGAGCCGGCGCGGCGGGGGAATGTCCGTACGCGAAGCAGGCCAGAAAGGCGGCGAAACCGTCAAGAACAAGTACGGCGCGCAGTTCTATGAAGAGATCGGCCGCAAAGGCGGACTAGCGACCAAACAAGCCCACGGCCACGAGTTCTACGAACAGATCGGCAAGAAGGGTGGAAAGAAGGGCGGCGAAGCCACTCGTGATCGCTATGGCCCGAACTTCTACGAGCGCATCGGACAAAAGGGTGGGCAAAGAGTCAAGCAGCTCATCGAAGAGGGCAAACGCGCCGCCGAGAAGCGCGCTAGCTAAAGCTCCGCGGCTCGGCGCGAAGCTGAGCCTCCTTATCTTCGCATTCGTGTCGATCGGCGTGGGAACGGCCGGGGCATATCCAATGCCCCCGACCCCCATGCCGAAAGCGACGGCGAATCCAACCCCGCCACCGCCGGCCAACGTCTTGCCGTTTGACTCGACGTTGGTCTTCGTGTTGGACGACCCAATCTCGTCGAAAGGCGCCAAGTCCGGAGACGTCGTCCGCGTTCATTTGAAGGAGGCGATCGTCGTCGGCGGGCACGTGGTCGCGCCGGCCCAGTCACCAGGAGAGATCAAAATCGTCGACGTCTCTCACTCCGACATCGGCGACACCTATGGGTTCGTCGACATCTACTTCGAGCCGCTGCAGCTTCCCGACGGGCGCAAGTTGCCGCTGCGCGCGCCGAGCGGACGTCTGGCCCCAAACGTTTCCTCCGGACACGAATCGACGGTCGCGACCGAGGACACGGTCGGCGATATCTTCGTCCCCTACTACTCCCTCTACCAAATCTTCCGAAAGGGCAAGAACTTCGTGCTGGGACCCGGCTCGGAGATCCCGGCGCGCACGGAGGCCACGATTACAACGCAGACCAACGGCACAATCGCGATCGTGACCCCCCGCCCGCTCTCGCCCGGCTCCGGACCGCCGAATCCCATTTTTCCGGTGGAGCCGATGGCGACGCCGTTCGGCCCGGGGGCATCCAGCGGCCATTCGCACGGGCATCCGGCTGCCCCATCGCCAACTCCAGCCTCATCGCCCTCCCCTACGCCGTCCCCGTAAGAAAGTGAGGTTCTCGCCGTGCTCCTTCGCATAACGTGCGCTGCCGCATTGCTCGCGCTCTCCACGACCGCCGCCTTTGCCGCCACGCCCTCGCCGAGCCCGACCCTTGCGCCGCAGCCGCAAGGCACCGAGATCGCGTTCGTGCAGGGCATCCAAAAAGATCTCATGGCGCGATTCGCGACGCCACAGGACGCCGAAAAGGCCGGGTATTTCCGCTACGGCAACGAGGACTCCGACGGCGCGATCAGTTACGCGAACCTGCAGTGGCAGAGCGCCGACCCGCAACATCCCAGCCAGCTCTGGTACGACGTGAACGGAAACTTGCTGGGCGCCGATTTCTCGGTGCTCCAGAGCAGCTCGCCCGAGCCGCCCGCGATTTGGGGCGTCAACTATCGACGCTGGGTTTCGTTCCGCGAGCACATTCACTATATCCTCAACGGTCCGAACGGCACCGAAACCTACGGCGGCCTGCGCGCCAAGAAGTTCGCCGCAGCCGGCGGTAGCGTCGACGATCCCCAGGCCGCGACGCTCGTCAAGATGAGCATCGCCAAGAGCACCGGCGAGGTCAAGC
Organism: Vulcanimicrobiaceae bacterium; assembly: GCA_049792675.1. GTDB lineage: Bacteria > Vulcanimicrobiota > Vulcanimicrobiia > Vulcanimicrobiales > Vulcanimicrobiaceae > Cybelea. The sequence continues at coordinate 4,971 of JBARBD010000255.1, forward strand.
GCGTCTTCCTCTTTCCTTCGATCTGGGACCTGATCGTCTGGGTGAAAGCGAATCCCAACGGCGCCTTTGCGCTGAAGAACCCGCTCGTCGTTCCCAGCGCCAACGCTGAAAAAGACGACATGTAGGGCCACCGGGGAGCCCGGCGACTTGATCTGGCTGAGGCGTAGGAAACTTGCAGGTTCCTACGCCTCAAGCTATAATGGGAACGTGCCTACCCTGGATCGCTCCGTATGTGCCCTGCTCGACGGCGTCGCCGAGGTCTTCGGGCTGAGCGAAACCGAACTCGCGGATCTCTTCGGCATACGACGGCCCTCCCTGACGGGCTGGCGCGAGCATGGAATTCCCCCGGCGCGGCGGGCTAGCGCCGAACGGCTGCGCGACCTTGCGTCCGTCTTTGCCCGGGAAGTAATTGCCTCACGGATACCCGAGATCGTCCGCACGCCGGATGACTGGCTTGAAGGTCGCACGATTCTCGAGACGATCCGGAGAGATGGAACCGAGCCCATCTACGGATATCTGCGCAGGCTCTTCGCGTACGGCTAGATGCTCGGCATCACACGGGGCGGGACGTATTTTCGCGTTTTCAAGCCGGACTGGGACGATCCGCTCGACACAAGCTTCTCGCGAGAGATCGGCGGCCGTTGGAATGCTCCAGGCCTATTCGGCGCACTCTACTTGAACGCAACTCGTACTGTGGCCGCAGCGAACGCCCGCGCGCAGCATCGCGGGCGTGCGATCGGGCTGTTGGACCTGCGTCCGGAGCGGCGTCCTCGCCTCCTGCAAGTACACGTCCCGCGCTGTACCGTACTCGACGCCGTGCGCCCCGAAGGCCTGCGAGCTGTAAACCTTCCCGCGAACTACCCCTGGCGCGTCGGACCCGAACGCTGCCGGCCTATCGGCTTGCGCGCGTACCGCCGCGGCGACCTTCGTGGGATCGCCTCGCGTTCGGCCGCGGAGTGCAGCGCTACCGACTGGCTTGGTGAAGAGCTGGCGTGGTTCGACAAGTCCCCGTCGCTTCGGGAGAGTGGCCCGCGCCGCGACTTCGAGCTTTGGTACCCGGACGCGATCCCTTAGAGGGCGGCCGCCTACTTCTTCGTGGTGCAGTTCGTTTGGGCAGCGGTGTAAGCCAGGTCGACGGCTTTATTTTCGTTCAAGGCGATCACATCGCGTTGGCCGTCAAAGCGTAGATAGGTCTTGATGTTGAGCATGTCGGCGGGCTCGCGCATCTCTTGCGGATCGAAGCCGCCGAGCGCCGGCTGGACGCGCGTGATCGGGTAGCGCAGCATCGCTTCGTACATGTTCATCAGGTCGATCGAGATCTGGCGCTGCTTGTCGTAGGCAGCCTGCAGGTCTTGGGCCGCCTGGTGTATCTCCTCGGTGGCCGCCGGGTCGGTCGTGAGGCGCGCGCCGTCGCGCAGTTGGTTGATCTCGTCCTGTATCTGGCTGAGCGAAGTATTGAGTGCCGCCTCTTGCTTGCCGAGCGTCGTGCGCGCTTTCACGAAGCGTTGCACGTAGTCGGGCTGATTGAAGAGCGTGTTGAGATTGTCGAGCTGCACGCTGACGCCGTCGAGCGTCAGGTCGTTGGCAAGCATCGGAACCATCGCTCCATTAAAATGTTGTGAGAGCGAGTTGCAGTACGGCGAGGAAACGACGGTGATGATCGTCTTCGGCGGTGAGGGCGAGGCTGAGGGGGTCGCCGTCGGCATCGCGACGGCCAACAACGCGCTAAGTAGGTTGAGGATCGACATTTTTTTAGGAACCGCTTACGGGCTATTCGTTCGTCCAGTAATCCTTCAATGCCTTGCCGCGGGAAGGATGGCGCAGCTTGCGCAGCGCCTTGGCTTCGATCTGACGAATCCGTTCGCGCGTGACGCCGAACTCCTGTCCGACCTCTTCGAGCGTACGCTGGTGCCCGTCTTCGAGACCGAAGCGTAAGACCAGTACCTTGCGCTCGCGCTCGGTCAGATTCTGAAGCACGTCCTGCATCTTCTCTTTGAGCAGCATAACCGACGCCGCTTCGGCCGGCGCGACCGCCTCTTGGTCCTCGATGAAGTCGCCGAGGTGCGAGTCTTCTTCTTCGCCGATCGGCGTCTCGAGCGAGATCGGCTCTTGCGAAATCTTCATGACCTCGCGCACCTTCTCGGGCGTGAGGCCCATGGATTCGGCGATCTCTTCGACCGTCGGTTCGCGGCCGAGCTCTTGTAGCAGCTGGCGCGAGACTTTGATCAACCGGTTGATCGTTTCGACCATGTGTACCGGAATCCGGATCGTCCGGGCCTGGTCGGCGAGCGCGCGCGTGATCGCCTGGCGAATCCACCACGTGGCGTAGGTCGAGAACTTGTAACCTTTACGATAGTCGAACTTCTCAACGGCGCGGATCAAGCCGAGGTTGCCCTCTTGGATGAGGTCGAGAAAGAGCATGCCGCGGCCGACGTACTTCTTCGCAATCGAAACGACGAGCCGCAGGTTGGCCTCGGTGAGCTGGCGCTTTGCCTCTTCGCCGCCGTCGACCAGCCGCCAATCGGCCGTGCCGTCCCGGCGCAGCTCCAGCTCGCCGGCTTCGATCCGCATCGCCAGCGACTTCTCCTGTTCCATCGAGAGCAGCGGAACGCGTCCGATCTCTTTGAGGTACATTCGGACGGGATCGTCGAGCGAGAGACCGTCGGGGATCGTCGCCTCGACTTCTTCCTCGCGCTCGGCCTCGGGCTTTTCGTCCTTCGACTCGTCGACGATCTCGATGCCGGCGCCGGTAATCTCTTCGAAGAACTCGTCGAGCTGCTCCGGCGTCACCTCTTCGAGCACGTCGAACGTGCTGTTGATCTCTTCATAGGTCAACGAGCCCTGGGTCTTGCCGCGTGCGATGAGCTTCTTCTTCAGCTCCTCCAGCGTTGCCACGGGTGCCGGCTCGGCGACCGTCGCGCCGCCCTTCTTACGTGCCATATCTTGTTATTTCACCTCCTTTCACGTTAGTTCTTACCGTTTGAGCTTCGCCACGAGCGCTTCGAACTCACCGCGCAGCTGCTGGGAAATCTTCTCGCCGCTCGCTAGGCGATCGTCGATTTGATGCGAGAGCTCTTGATACCGCTGCCGCTCGTCTTCGAGCTGCAATCGTTCGACCACCCGCTCCAGGTGCGCGCGCCGATCCCCTACATCGCCGTACCGCACCGCCGAACTCCGGTCGCGCCCGCCGAGCTCGCCAAGCACGTCGAGGCTTCCCTGGTCCTCCGCAAAGAGTCCGAAAACGTCTGCCGTCGTTTGCACCGTGCCCGCTGCTTCTACGATTCGCTCGTAAATCCGCCGGTAGATCGCGTTGCGGAAGCGTGCTGCCCCGATGCGATCACCGTACTCCGCGCCGAGCAGTGGGTCTTCTAACAAAATGCTTACGACCTCACGCTCGAACGAGAGCGGTTCCACGGATGCTTGGACGTGACGGCTTCCGGAGGTCGCCGTTTGCGCGCGCGGCGCGAAGTTCGCGCTGTTTGCGAGAAACCGACTATTCCGAAGGTCGTCCACGTTCACCTGCAGACGCCCCGCTAGGTAAACGCGCCAGCGGTCCCATTCCTCTCGCCGCGCGAGACTGCGGATCAGCGCTTCGGCTTTCGGTGCGACCTTCGACGGAGAATCGAATCCGGCTCGCAGATGCTCGATCTCGGTATCGATCTTAAACTGGATGGCGGGCTTGGCCTCGTCGAGGAGCCGCCGAAACGCCGCCGCTCCTTGGGCGCGCACGAAGCTGTCGGGATCGTCCCCGGGGGGGAGTAGGACGATGCGCACCGCGGAGCCGGCGTGCTCGATTGCCTTAGACGCAACGTCCACGGCTTTGGTTGCAGCGGCGCTCCCGGCGGCGTCGCCGTCGAAGCAGAGGAAGACGTACTCGGCGTACTTGCGAATTTCGGCCGCTTGCTCTGCCGTGAACGACGTGCCGAGCGCCGCTACGGCATTCTCGAACCCGGCCTGGTGCAGCGCAATGCAATCGAGGTAGCCCTCGACGACGATCAGCGTGCGATCGCTCTGCGCCGCGCGGCGCGCGAGGTTCAGCGCGAAGAGGTGATGGCCTTTGGTGTAGACGAGCGTGGTCGACGTGTTCAGATACTTGGGCTCGCCTTCGCCGATCGCTCGCCCGCCGAACGCGATCACCTCGCCGGTGGTCGAATAGGTGGGGACCATCAGGCGATCCCGATAAAAATCGTAGTAACCGCGCTGGCCGGGCTTCACCAAACCGGCTCTCGCCGCGAGCGCGAGGTCGACGCCGCCGCGCTCGAGCTCGTTGACCAGGCCGCCCCACGAGTCGGGCGCGTAGCCGAGTTTGAACTTCTCTATCGTCGCAGCCGTAAAGCCGCGCCGCGCGCAGTACTCCTGCGCTGCCGCGGCGCGCTCGCCGGCGAGCATCCGCGCGAAGTACGCCGCCGCTATGCGATTGGCTTCGTACATCGCCTCGCGTTCGCTGCGCGTGCGCGCGGCGCGGGGATCCTCCGGCTCGAGCTCGATACCCGCCTTGCCGGCGAGCACGCGGACCGCGTCACCAAACGACGCGTTCTCGACCTTCTGCACGAAGGTGATCGCGTCGCCGCCGGTTCCGCAGCCGAAGCACTTGAAGAAGCCGCGATCGGGGTGCACGTGGAACGAGGGCGTCTTCTCGGAGTGGAACGGGCAGAGGCCGACCAGGTCGTTGCCGCGCTTACGGAGCTGCACGTACTGCCCGATCAAGCTCGCGATGTCGATGCGAGCGCGGATCTCGCTCAGGGCGCTTTGGTCGAATCGCACGTTCCTGCCATTTCGTCGCAGCTCGCGTTTTTCCATCGGGGAGCGGAACGCCGGAGGCGCGCCGGGAAAGCAAGAGGAGCAACCGCATGAAGCGCGTCTTCGATCCCGTTCATCACTTCATCGAGTTATCCACAGCGGAAGCGCGGCTACTCGATCTTCCGATCATGCAGCGGCTGCGCCGGTTGCGGCAGCTGGGCCTCGCATACCTCGCGTTCCCCTCGGCCGAGCATTCGCGCTTCACGCACGCGCTAGGCGCGCTCGCGATGGGGACGCGGGCCTTCGACGAGCTGGTTCGTCATGGCCGCCATTTCTTCGGCGACCCGGCGCACGTCGCGTACCAGCGCCGCCTCGTACGCGCGGCGCTCTTGCTCCACGACGTTGGCCACGGTCCCTTCAGCCACTCCTGCGAGGCGGTGCTCGGGGTTCGCCACGAGCAGCGCACCGTCGAGCTGCTCGCGCTCGCCGACGTCGCGCGCGCGGTCGCCGCGCTCGAGGTCGAGGCAGCGGACGTGCTCGGATTGATTCTCGGCGACCCCGCGAGCCGTTATCCGGCGCTGCGCGAGCTGGTGAGCGGACCCAACCTCGACGCCGACCGGATGGACTACCTGCAGCGCGACGCCTACTTCACCGGCGTCGCGACCGGACGCTACGATGCCGAGCAGCTGATCGCGTCGCTGCGCCTCTTCGAGACGCCCGGCGGCCTCGCGGTCGGCATCGACCACCGCGGCGTCGTCGCGCTCGAGTCGTTCGTGATGGCTCGCTACATGATGTTCGCGTCAGTCTATTTCCACCACACGACGCGCATGTTCGAACACGTCCTGCACGAGGTACTGCGCGAGCTCTGGCCCGATCCACGCGCGCTCGACCCGATCGCCGAGTTTCTTCGATGGGACGACTTCCGCGTGCTCGACGCCCTCGACGACGCGCAGAGCGCCGCAGCGCGGGCCTTGCGCAACCGCGAGCGCGTCTACGCTTTGGCGGCCGAGTTCAACGCCGAGCGCGAGCTGCGCGCCTTCGAAGCCTGCGAAGCGGCGCTGCGCGAGCGCTTCGGCGACGAGAACGTCTGGGCCGACTCGCAGGCCGAGCTGCTCCATCGCCTTCCGCTCGGCATCGGCGCGGAACGCACCGTCTGGGTCGGCGGCCCGAGCGGCATGACCGACGCGCGCGAGGTCTCCGACGTCATCGCCAAGCTCAGCGGCAAAGCCTACTGGCGCAAGCTCTTCGTCCGCCGCACACCGACCGGCGAGGACGTCGTCCGCGAGGCGCGCCAAATCTGTGCCGAGGTGGTCCGCCGCACCTTGTCGGGCTGATTAGGTTAGCGTGCCGATTGCGGATTGGGCGGCGGCGAGGCGCGCGATCGGAACGCGGTAGGGCGAGCAGGAGACGTAATCGAGGCCGAGCCGGTCGCAGAAAGCAACGCTGCTCGGCTCGCCGCCGTGTTCGCCGCAGATGCCGATCTTGATGGATTCGCGGGCCGATCGCCCGAGTTTGACCGCCTGAACCATCAGCTCGCCGACGCCGCGGCGGTCGAGCACTTGGAAGGGATCGTCCTTGAGAATGCGCTTGTCGAGATAGACGGGGATGAACGAGGCTTCGGCGTCGTCGCGGCTGTAGCCGTACGTCGTCTGCGTCAGGTCGTTGGTGCCGAACGAGAAGAACTCGGCGTAGGCGGCGAGCTCATCGGCGACGACGCAGGCCCGCGGAAGCTCGATCATCGTGCCGATGTGATAGGTGAGGGAGACCCCTTCGCGCGCGAGCACCTCGTCGGCGACGCGCTTGGCGGCATCGCGCGTGACCTGCATCTCCTCTTTCGTGCCGACGCCGGGGATCATTACGTCGGGGCGTACGTCGACGCCGCGCCGCTTCAGCGCGCACGCGGCCTCGAAGATCGCGCGCACTTGCATTTCGTAGATCTCGGGAAAGACGATCCCAAGCCGGCAAACGCGCAGGCCGAGCATCGGATTCTGCTCGTGCAGCTGCTGGACGCGGCGCAGCAGCGCGTCCTTCTCCTGGTACTCCTTCGAATCGGTGCCCTTGGTGAGTCTCAGTTCGGTCGTTTCGACGAGCAGCGCCTCGAGCGAAGGCAAGAACTCGTGCAGCGGCGGGTCGAGCAGACGGATCGTGACCGTTAAGCCCTGCATGGCTTCGAGGATGCCGGTGAAATCGTCGCGCTGAAACGGCAGCAGTTTGGCGAGCGCTTCGGCGCGCTTCTCGGGCGTCGTTGCCATGATCATCTGATAGACGATCGGGAGGCGTGCCGGCTGCATAAACATGTGCTCGGTTCGGCAGAGCCCGATCCCCTGTGCGCCGAGCCGGCGCGCTTTGACGGCGTCCTCCGGCGTGTCGGCGTTCGCCCAAACCTGCATGCGGCGCAGCTCGTCGGCCCACGAGAGATACGTGGCCAGCCACGCCGGCAGCTCGGCTCGCGGTTGGATCAAGCGCAGCTCGCCGATCGCAACGTTGCCGGTCGTGCCGTCGATCGTGATCCAGTCGCCCTCGCGTACTTCTTTGCCGTCCAGCGTTGCGTGCTTCGTGCGCAGATCGATGCGCAGCGCGTCGCAGCCGGCGACGCACGGCTTGCCCATGCCGCGCGCGACGACCGCGGCGTGCGAGGTCGCACCGCCCTTTGCGGTAAGGATGCCTTCGGCGGCGATCATCCCGTGCACGTCGTCGGGTGTCGTCTCGGTTCGAACCAGGATCGTTTTGAGGCCGCGCTCCTTCCACGCGACCGCGTCGTCGGCCGAGAAGACGATCTGCCCGGCGGCGGCACCGGGCGAGGCGTTGAGCCCCTTGCAGGCGACGCCGGCGTGCTGCGCCGGATCGATGCGCGCGTGGAAGAGCTGATCGAGCGACTGCGCGTTCACCATGCCGACGGCGCGCTGCTTGTCGATCAGTCCTTCGCCAACGAGATCGACGGCGATGCGCACCGCGGCCTCCGCGGTCCGCTTGGCGCTGCGGGTCTGGAGCATGAAGAGCTTCCCGCGCTCGACGGTAAACTCGAGATCTTGGACGTCGCGATAGTGCCGCTCGAGGCGCGTCGCGATCTCGACGAATCGTTTGTAGACGTCGGGCTGCTGGGTGGCGAGATCGGAAATCTTCTCGGGCGTCCGGATGCCGGCAACGACGTCCTCGCCCTGCGCGTTGCGCAAATACTCGCCGAAGAGCATCCGTTCGCCGGTGTTGGGGTTGCGGGTAAAGGCGACGCCCGTTCCCGAGTCCTCGCCCATGTTGCCGAAGACCATCTCCATCACCGTGACGGCGGTGCCCCAGTCGTCGGGAATCTTGTTATAGCGGCGGTAGTCAACGGCGCGCTTGGAGTTCCACGAGTCGAAGACCGATTCGATCGCTCCCTGCAGCTGTTCGTGCACGTCCTGCGGGAACTCGCGGCCGCTCTTCTCGCGGACGAGTGCTTTGAATGCGTCGACGACGCCCTTCCACGAGGCGGCGTCGATCTCGGGGTCGGTGCGCACGCCGAGCTTCTCGCGCGCGCCTTCGACGAGCTCTTCGAAATCGTGCTTGGGCAGACCGAGCACGACACTGGAGAACATCATGATGAATCGCCGATAGGCGTCCCACGCGAAGCGTTCGTTGCCGGTCAGCTTAGCGAGCGAAACGACGCTGCGATCGTTCAGGCCGAGGTTGAGAATCGTGTCCATCATCCCGGGCATTGAAACGCGGGCGCCGCTGCGCACCGAGACCAGCAACGGGTTCTCCATCGAGCCGAAGCCTTTGCCGGTACGCCGCTCGAGCTCTCGCATCGCCACGTCGACCTGCTCCCGCAGGCCGTCCGGGAAGGCGCGGCCGGCCTCATAGAAGCGCAGGCAGGCCTCGGTCGTAATCGTGAAGCCCGAAGGCACCGGTAAGCCGGCGGCGGTCATCTCGGCCAGGCCGGCGCCTTTGCCGCCGAGCAGCTCGCGCCACTCGCCTTTTCCCTCTTCGAAGAAGTAGACGTACTTCACAGCCGTTCCCGCAAGAAATCGGCGACCCGGTCGCCGTGCACGCGCTCCTGCCGCATCGAGTCGCGGGCGCGAACGGTAACGCTGCCGTCGTCGAGCGTTTCGTAGTCGACGGTCACGCAGAACGGGGTGCCGATCTCGTCTTGCCGGCGATAGAGCTGACCGATGTTCCCCTCGTCGTACTGCGTACGATGGACGGGACGCAGCGCCGACTCGATCGCGACCGCCCGCTCGACCAGCTCCGGCTTGTTGCGCGCCAGGGAGAAGATCGCGACTTGGACCGGCGCGATCGCCGGGTGGAACCGCAGCACGGTGCGTTCGGTCTCCTTGCCGTTGGGATCGACGCTGCGTTCGCGCTCGTAGGCATCTATCAGGAAGGTGAGCGTCGTTCGGTCCATGCCGGCGGAGCTCTCGATCAGCAACGGCGTGTAGTGCATCTTGGCGGCTTCGTCGAAAAAGCGCAGGTCCTTACCGGAGAGACTCATATGCGCGTCCAGATCGTACGTGCCGCGATGCGCGATCGACTCGAGCTCGCCCCATCCCCACGGAAAGAGGTACTCGACGTCGATGCCGGCCTTAGCGTAATGCGGGCGCTCGGCCTCGCTCAACTCGTAGAAGCGCAAGCGTTCCGAGCCGATTCCGTAGCCGGAGTACCAGGCCTTTCGCCGCTCGACCCATTGCCGAAAGACGTCCATGTCCTTGCCGTCGGCCGGGACGAAGTACTCGAGCTCGGCCTGCTCGAACTCGCGCAGGCGAAAGGTGAAATTTCCCGGCGTGATCTCGTTGCGGAACGACTTCCCGATCTGCGCGACGCCAAACGGCGGGCGCTTGCGCGCCGTCTGGTAGATGTTCTTGAAGTTGACGAAGATGCCCTGAGCCGTCTCGGGCCGCAGGTACGCCAGCGCCGAGGTGTCTTCCATCGGGCCGACCGAGGTGCGCATCATCAGGTTGAAGTTGCGCGGCTCGGTAAAGGAGTCTTTGCTTCCACAATCCGGGCACTGCGAGCGGTCGGCGAGATGATCGGCGCGAAAGCGGTGTTTGCACACCTTGCAGTCGATCATCACGTCGTGAAAGGCGTCTACGTGGCCGGACGCCTTCCAAACCTGCGGGTGCATGACGATCGACGAGTCGAACGCGACGACGTCTTCGCGCAACTCGACCGTATCGCGCCACCAGGCGTCCTTGACGTTGCGTTTGAGGACCGCGCCGAGCGGACCGTAATCCCAGAAGCCGTTGATCCCGCCGTAAATTTCGCTCGATTGGAAGACGAAACCGCGGCGCTTGGCAAGCGCCGTAATCTCTTCCATCGTTACGCGTTGAGCGGAAGCTGCGGTCTCCATCGGGTGGCTAGATTTATCCGCGCCCGCAAAAACCCCCGCTCACGTCGAACCGCTCACGGCGAGACGCGGTCGCGGCGAGCCGCCCGCAAATCGCGGTTGAGCCGCTGCTGGATGCGCGCGTGCCCGAAGACGAGGTCAACAAAGCCGGGGAAGAGCTTGGCGATTGCGACCGGCAAAACGTAGATCGCCGGCACGATCTTGCGGCGGCGCGGCCGGGTGGCCACGCGCACGATCTCCCGCGCGACGATGTCCGGGCTGGGTAGGCCCTCGCCCATGTTGGCGTTTATGTTGCTTCGGACGAAGCCGGGTTCGATCAGCGAGACCTCGATGTTCCAGCTGCGAACCTCGCGCCGAACCGAGTCGTTCAGACCGCGCAAACCAAACTTTGAAGCGGAGTAGATGCCCAGCACGCCGGCTTCGCCGCCAACCGAACCGATATTGACGATCGCGCCGCGCCGCTGCATCCTCATCACCGGCACCACGGCGTGGATCATCCGCGCGCAGCCGATCAGATTCACTTCGATGACCCTGCAGAGTTCCGCGTCAGTCGTATCGCAGAGTGCCGGCGGCGAGCCGATGCCGGCGATGTTGGCCAGTACGTCGATCGTTCCGAAAGCGTCGAGCGTGGTTCTGACGAGATGGTCGATCTCGGCGCGAATGGTGACGTCGGTCGGAACGACGAGTGCGCGGACGCCAAATCGTTCCACTTCGGCGGCGAGTCGATCGAGAGCCGCAAGCTCGCTCCGCGGCGCAGCGAGCACGACGTGCGCGCCGGCTGCGGCGAAGGCCCGCGCGGTCGGAGCACCAATACCACCGGACGCGCCGGTAACGATCGCGACTCTGTCTCGCAGCTGCATGTTACGAAGCTCGCCGCTTTCGTCGAAACGGCCAGCCCGGCCTGTGCTCACGACATGCGGCGAGCGCCTGGCGGGTAGTCGCCCTGCGGGTGCGCTTCGATCCAGGTCTGTGCGCGCGCGGCGAGCCATTCGAAGTTCTCGAAGTTATAGGGCCGGGTGCGCCGCGCCTGAACGACCACGTCCCGCAGCAGATCCCAATACAGGCTGACGTTGTACCAGTCGGTTTGCAGGTAGACGCGCTCGTCGATCAGCCCGCTGCGAACGAACGAGCCGATGTGGTTGTACATGTCGCAAAGAAAGAGCTCCGGATGCTCGCGGCGATCGATCGGAATCGCGGTTAAGCTCTCTCGAAACTCCTTATCTTTCATGCGATCGCCCAAGTCGTGCCGCACGTAGTTGATCAGCTCGCGCACTCCGGGATCTTGGATCATGTCGAAGATGCCCTGTAAACCGGCGAGCTGATTCGCACGGCGTATATGCCGCAGTTGTACGAAAGCTGCGACTGCCGTCACCCCGATCACGACGAACGTCGCGACCGAGGCGAGCGTGCTCCAAAACTCCAGGCTCATGCGGCCGCGTCGCTTTTCATCCAAGCTACCTCGTACGCTGCTTCCGCTGGTGGAGGGCGAAGCGATTGCCATCCGGGTCTTTGGCGAAGCACACCGTACACGTTGGAAAATCATAGGCATCGCTGACGTCGACGCGGTTGCTCACGAGCTTCTCGCGAGCTGCGGTAACGTCGTCGACTTCGAAATTTACTCCAGTGCACGTTCCCGGTTCGTAGCCGGGCGGGTCGGCGTCGACCGCAAAAACGCCCGAGCCAACGTTAAATTCGGCATATCGGTCGCCAAACATTTCGCCCGCCTGCAGGCCCAAGACGTCCCGGTAAAAAGCGACCGCTTTGGTGACATCGCGGACGGAATAAGCGACGAAGGCAATATCGTTTATCATCGGATGATCCTCAGCGTCAGAAGGTGGCGTGCGCTTTGGGCTGGGTTTCGGCCCTGAGCTGGCCGCAGGCGGCGGCGATGTCGCGGCCCATGTTCTGGCGCACCGTGACCGGCACGCTCGCCTTGTCGAGGATTGCGGCGAACTCCCAGATGCGCTCGTCGGACGTCGCCACGTACGGCGCGTCGGGCGTCGAGTTGTAGGGAATCAGGTTGACGTGGTAGAGCCGGCCGTGCATCAGCGCTGCGAGCTCTCGCGCGCATGCGGGGCTGTCGTTGATGCCGTCGAGCATCACGTACTCGAAGAAGACTTTACGATTGGTCTTCGCGACGTACCGCTCGCAGGCCGCCATCAGCGACGCGAGCGGAAACCTTCGGTTGACCGGCATCAGCCGGGAACGCAGCGCGTCGTTGGGCGCGTGCAGCGAGATCGCCAAGTTGACCTGCAGCCGCTCGTCGGCGAAGGCGTCGATCTTGTCGACCAGACCGACGGTCGAGATCGTGATGTGACGGTGGCCGAGCCCGAATCCGGCGGCATCGTTGAGCAACGCGACCGCGTCCATCACCGCCTGGTAGTTGTGAAAGGGCTCGCCCATCCCCATGAAGACGATGTTGGTGATGCGCTTCTCGCTCGGCGCCAGACGGCGCGCGAAGAACCACGCCTGATCGAAGATTTCGCCCGCCGTGAGGTTGCGATTGAAGCCGGCTTGTCCGGTCGAGCAGAACACGCAAGCGAAGGCGCAGCCGGCCTGCGACGAGATGCAGAGCGTGGTGCGATCGCCGCGGTGCTCCAGAAGCACCGCTTCGACTTCTTTGCCGTCGTGCAGGCGGAAGAGCCCTTTGGTCGTCTGACCGTCCTTGGATTTCTGCAGCGTCACGGGCTCGATCGCCGAGAAGGCGATGCCGCGCTGCGCGAGCGACGCGCGAAGATCTTTCGGGAACGTCGTCACCTCGTCGACGCTCCCGAGCAGCTCCTTCGTCGCGGCGTGATAGAGCTGCCGCAGCCGATAGGGCTTCAGCTGGTACTGCTGCGCGAACTCTTCGACCCCGGAGAATCCGGCCCGCCGAACGACGTCCGCAAACCAGGCGCGGGCGGGATCGCGCGCTACGCCGGCCATCGCCTTACGGACTCGCACTTTCGAAGAGGTTCGTTTGGAGCTCTTCGTCCGTCTCCGGCGTCGCGGCAGCCTGCGGCGCCGGCCCTTCGTCGAGCCGCACTCGCACTGCTTTGAGGTCGGCCCAAACCAAACGCTTGACGCCCTCGATCTCGCCGCCGGTTTGGCGCAAGATGTAGGCCGGGTGAAACGTTACCATCAGAGGAATCTCGCGCGGCCCGATGTACCAGCGGCCGCGCATCTTGGTGATCTGGAAGTCGTTACCGAGAAACGATTTTGCAGCCGGCGCGCCCAGCGCGAGGATGATTTCCGGCGCGACGATCTCGATCTGCTCGTCTAAGAACGGACGACAGTTAGCCATCTCCTGCGCGTCGGGCGCGCGGTTGCGCGGCCCGTTGCTCCCCGGAATCGTCGGGCGGCATTTGACCGTATTGCAAATGTAGACTTCGGCGCGCGCGAGCCCAATCGCGAGCAGCATCCTGTCGAGCAGCTGGCCCGCGCGGCCCACGAACGGACGCCCCAGCTCGTCTTCGGTTTCACCGGGTCCTTCGCCGATGACCATCAGGCGCGCAGACGGATCGCCTTCGCCGTAGACGTTATTGCGCCGTTCGTGCCCGATCGCGCATTTTCGGCAGGCGGCGGCCGCGCTGGCGGCACGCTCGAGCGACACCGCGCGCTCTTCGCGGTTCATTTTACGCGTTCTCGGCTTTACTCACCGCGACGGCTTGCCCGAAGGCGACGACCTCGCACGAACCGTCACCGCCCTCGGAGACGTGAAACTGGAGTCCGATCACGGCATTCGCGCCGAGCGAATCGGCGTGACGCCGGAGCGCCTCGAGCGCCTCGTTGCGCAGCTGCTCGGCGTCGCTCAAAAACTCGGTCGCGGCCAGGCCGATCAGCATGCCGAGGCTGCGAAAGGTCGAACGCAGGCGGTTGCGGGGTCGCGACGCGCTCCCCGAGACGTGCCCGAAGCTGCGCACCGTGCGGTAGCCTTCGAGCCGGTCGAAGGTCACGACGTCGTCGCGGGCGATCACGGCAGGCAGGCGCCTCGGAAATGCCGGCCGGAAAGAACGAGCATGCCGGAGCTTTCACCGTCGGTGCTGATCATCCGCCTCGACGCAATCGGCGACGCGCTCGCGCTGACGCCGTTGCTCGCAGCGCTGCGCCAACGCGCGATCCCAGTCGACGTGGTCCTGCGCCGCGCCAATGCCGGCATCTTCTCCTCACGCGCAGCGCGCCGGATCGTGGTCGCCGGCTTCGAGCTGCGCTCGGGCTCGCGCTCGAACCTGGCCGCGATCGAGCGGACCGGTGAGGAGTTGCGTCCGCACGGCTATACGCACGTCCTGATCGCGACTGAAGATCCCGGCGGCTACCGGCTCGCCGGCGCGGTCGGAGCGCCGGTCCGGATCGGTTTTGCCGACGCGCGCGGCAAGCCGTTCAAGGCCCTCTGGTCGCGCGCGCTGCTGACCCAATCGGTCTATCGGAGCGCCGGCCTCGATCCGCGCGCTCCTCACGAATGCGAGGTACTCTTTCGTCTCGGCGCGTCGCTCGTCGGCGACGCGGCACCGACGCGCGATGCGGGCGGCTTGCGTCCCCTCGTCCTCGAGCGCGAACCGCCGGCCGACCATCGCATCGCCGTCCAAATCACGCAGAAGTGGGAGCGTCTGGGCATTCCGATCGAGGAGGTCGTCGAGCTGGTTCGCCGCATCGACGCGAGCGATTCGCCGCAGCTGCTCGCGTCACGCGGCGAAACGGCTTACGCCGAACGCGTCGAGCAAGCGACGGCAATCCAGGTGACGTACTTCGACGACCTCGAGCCGTGGAAGTCGGCGATCGGCGCCGCGGCGGTGCTCGTCGCCCCAGATTCGGGCGGCATGCACGTCGCCGGCACGATCGGAACGCCGGTCGTCGCGGTCTTTCCGCCCGAGCGCGCGTATGCGTTACAGGTCGCGCGCTGGGCGCCGTGGGCGGCGCCGCATCGCATCGTCCGCGCCGATGAAGGCTGGCCGGCGCGCGCAACCGACGCGCTGGTACAGCTGCTCTAACGGCAACCCGCTGCCAAGCGATAGAGCTCGATCCCGCCGCTTCGCCGCACGAGCACGTAGCGCCGTTGTTCGACCAGACGCGCGAGCGCGGCGCCATACTCCTGGAGGCGCGGCGAATCCGGAAAGTCGCGATCGATCAAGACAAAACAGGCCCGCGGTGCCTGCGCCTCAGATTCCGGCATCAGCCGCGCGTTTGGATCGTAAAGTGCCAGGTGCGTGTAGGCCTCTTCCTGCGTCGCGACGTCCGCGCCGGGCGGCAGCGTCGTCAGGAATCGATCGAGCGCGACGTCGCGGGACTGCACTTTGCGCAGATTCAATCCGGGATGCAGCGGATCGGCAACCACGAACTGCAAGACGCTGAGCGCGATGCAGCCCGCGAGCGCGGCGCGGGCGCGGGCCGGCGCGAGGTCGCGCAGCGCAAAGGCAAACGCCACTAACACGTAACCGATCCAGGCGCCCGCGTAGTGCGTGCCGATCGTGTACGCGGTCGGCATCCGCGAGAGGAGCACTTCGGCGAGGGGCGCCACGGCCAGCACGATCATCGGCGAGCGCAACGGCAGCAAGAGCAGCGGGAGGAAGACGAGCAACAAGAAGCCGAGGCGCGCGAGGATGCCGGCGAACAGGGCGTGCGCGTCGGCCGCGCTCCACGCGTAGAAGCGCTCGGGCTGCCAGGACGTCACCGCCGCGCCGGCCGCGTGCGGTTGCACGTACGCGAAGAAGAGCACCAACACGCCAAGCCCGAGCAACGCGATCGCGGCCGCAACGCGCCCGCGCGGCGTGCCGCGGAAGCGCCACGCACCGATCGCGCCGCCGATCCCGAGAAAGATTGCCTGGTCTTCCTTGATGGCGACCGCGAGCAGCGCGCCGAGGAGCGTCAATCCCAGCAGCCCGGCATCGAACGCGTAGAGCGTCCAGGCGACCGCCGCCGGCGCGAGACCGTTCTCGTGGAAGTCGCCGAAGATCAAGCCGGCGAGGGGCGGATAGAGCCAGACGACCAGCGCGGCGAGCCGCGCTCGCGTGACCTCGCCCCGCGCGCGCACGACGAGCGCGTAAATGGGTGGCGCGACCAAGGCGCCGGCAACCGCCTGCAGGGCGACGAGCGCGAGCGGCGAGCGCACCAGCGCGACGAGCGCGCCGGCCAGAAAGAGGATCGGCGAGAAGTGAAAGGCCCAGTGGCTCCCCTCGATCGGGTTGTGAAAGCCGCCAAACGCGTTTGCGGCGGTCTGCGCGAAGATTCCGAAGTCGACGAGATTGCGGTGGACCGCGTACTTGATCGAACCCAGCCACGTGAAGAGTACCGCGTAGACGAGGCACCCCGCCCAGAGAAACTTGTCGCGCACGCGGCTACGAGGGCGAGGCCGCGCGGCGTTGCTGGAGGTAGGGCCAGACGAACGTGTCGATGCCGCCGTCGAGCACGTCCGTCACGTTGCCGGTCTCGACGCCGGTGCGATGATCCTTGACGAGCTGATACGGCTGCAGGACGTAGGATCGTATCTGCGATCCCCACTCGTTGGCTTGGCGCTCGCCGCGCAGATCCGAGAGCTTGCGATCGCGCTCCTCGGCGGCGCGCGCGACCAGCCGAGCGCGTAGGATGTTGAGCGCGACGTCGCGGTTCTGCGCCTGCGAGCGCTCTTGCTGCGAGGCAACGACGAACCCGGTCGGAACGTGCACGACACGAACCGCCGACTCGGTCTTGTTGACGTACTGACCGCCGGCTCCACCCGATTTGAACGTCTCGATGCGAAGGTCGTCCGGTTTGATCTCGAGCCCCGCGCTCTCGCCGGCTTCGACCTCCGGGATGACGTCAACGGCTGCGAACGAGGTATGGCGCCGGTGCGCCGCGTCGAACGGAGAGAGCCGGACCAAGCGGTGCACGCCGCGTTCGCTCTCGAGCAGTCCGTACGCGTTGCGGCCGCGCACGAAGAACGTGACCGATTTCAAACCCGCCTCGTCGGCCGGCGATTCGTCGACGATCTGCGTAGAGAAGCCCTTCTCTTCGGCCCAACGCAGGTACATGCGCAGCAGCATCTGGGCCCAGTCGGCCGCGTCCACGCCGCCGGCACCGGCGAAGATGCTGACGATCGCGTTGTGCGCGTCGAACTCGCCGCTGAAACTGGCCGCCATTTCGAGCGCCTCGACCGAGGCGCTCGCCGCCGCGATGCTGCGGTCGACCTCGGCGTCGGCCGACGGATCGTCGGCGAAGAGCGCGAGGAGCTCGCGCGCGTCACGAAGCCCTTGCGCGATCGCATCGAGTGTGCCGGCCTGCTCGCGCAGCTCGGCCAGCTCTTTCATGGACCGCTGCGCCGAGTCGGGGTCGTCCCAGAACTCCGCCGCGCGCGACCGCTCGTCCAGCTCGGCTATCCGGCGGCGCTTCCCCGCGTCGTCAAAGCCGCTCCTTAAGCGCCGCCAGGCGCTCGTCGAGACGGGCGATCGTGGTGAGTTGCGTCTCGCTCATAACGTCGCTTCGGTTTAGCGTGCGTGCCTGCCAACCCTTGTCGCGTCGCCGTCGCGTCGTGATTCGAGGGGCAGCCATCACGACGGAGGTTCACATGTACGTACAACCGCTCGACGTCCCGTTCAGCCCAAACTCGCTCGCGCCGCCGGCCGGCGCTCTCGAAGGCGAAAACGCCGCGTTCGCCGGCGCGCCGACCGGCGCTCCCGGCGACAACATCTCCCGCCTCGCCCCGCCCTGGCAGGACCCCAGCGGCTCGGCTCCCTTCGGCGACGCGTCCACGAGCTCGCTGCAAGGCATGTTCGGACCGCTGATGGGCATCTTGCAACAGCTCATGCAAATGCTGCAGTCGATGATGGGATACGGCTGCAACGGCTCCTCCTACGGCGGCTGCCCGCCGTACGGCAACCAACAATACTTCCAAAACGCCAACGGCGCGAGCGAAGGCGACCCGCACCTCTCGTTCGACGGCTCGAAGTGGAACAGCATGGCGTCGCAGCCAAATCTGCTCGATTCGAATTCGATCGCAGGCGGCTTTCGCATTTCGACGCAGGCGACGCCGCCCAACGCCAAGGGCGCGACGTGGAATCAATCG